>NZ_CP009438.1:7148083-7453200 GCF_000761215.1 Streptomyces glaucescens
AGGACGCACCGGACTGCTTCACCGGCCTGCGCCAGGTGTGGACCGGCGGCGACGTCGTGCCCGCCGCCGCCGTGCGCCGCGTCCTGGCCGCCTGCCCGGGCCTGACCGTCGTGGACGGCTACGGCCCCACCGAGACGACGACGTTCGCCACGTCGTTCGCGCTCGCCGACGCGACCGCCGTCCCCGACACCGTGCCCATCGGCCACCCGCTGGACGACGCGCGGGTACACGTCCTCGACGGCCGGCTGCGGCCCGTGCCGCCGGGCTGCCCGGGCGAGCTGTACATCGCCGGCGAGGGCGTCGCCCGCGGCTACCTGGGCCGTCCCGGCGACACCGCCGCCCGCTTCCTCGCCGACCCGGCCGGCCCGCCCGGCAGCCGCATGTACCGCACCGGCGACCTGGCCCGCCGCCGCCCCGACGGCACCGTGGAGTTCCTCGGCCGCGCCGACGACCAGGTGAAGATCCGCGGCTTCCGCGTCGAACCCGGCGAGGTCGAGGCCGTCCTCGCGGGGCACCCCGGCGTCACCGACGTGACGGTGCTGGCCCGCGAGGACCGGCCCGGCAGCCGCCGCCTGGTGGCCTACGTGGTCGGCACCGACGACGTCACGGCGCTGCGGGAGTACGCCCGCGGCGCACTGCCCGACTACCTCGTCCCGTCGGCGTTCGTCGTGCTGCCCGCGCTGCCGCTCAGCCGCAACGGCAAGGTCGACCGGGCGGCACTCCCCGCGCCGGGGCCCGCGAGCGGCACACCCCAGGACGCGCCGGCCGAACCGCGCACCGACGCGGAGCGCCGCACGGTGGAGATCTTCGCCGACGTCCTCTCCGTGCCGCGCCCCGGCGTGCGGGACGACTTCTTCCAGCTGGGCGGCGACTCCATCCTCAGCATCCGGCTGGCCGCCCGCCTGTCCGAGGCGTTCGGCACCGACCTGTCCCCGCGGGCGGTGTTCACCCACCCCACCCCCGCGGCCCTCGCCGCCCTGCTCACCGAGGAACGCCCCGGTGACACCGCGCCCGCCGCGATCGTCCCGGTCACCCGGGACACGCCCGCCCCCATGTCGTACGCCCAGCAACGCCTCTGGTTCCTGGAGGAGTTCGCACCCGGCAGCGGCGAGTACGTCACCGCGCTGGCCCTGCGGCTGCGCGGCCCGCTCGACGTGCCCGCCCTCACCGCGGCCCTGCGCGCCCTGGTCGAACGGCACGAGGCGCTGCGCACCACCTTCGACGCGGTCGACGGCCACGGCGTGCAGATCGTCCACCCGGCCGGGGACGTGCCGCTGACCCTGCACGACGTGTCCGCGCTGCCGGCCGGCGAACGCGACGCCCGTCTCGCGGACCTGCTGGACGCGGAACGGGCCCGCACCTTCGACCTGCGGCGCGGCCCCCTCCTGCACACGGGTCTGATCCGCCTCGCCGACGACGAGCACGTCCTGACGCTGACCCTGCACCACATCGTCACCGACGGCTGGTCCACGGGCGTGCTCACCGGCGACCTCGCCCACTTCTACCGCGCCGGACTCGGCGCGGAGACGGGCACGCTGCCGCCGCTGCCGGTGCAGTACGCCGACTACGCCCACTGGCAGCGCGGGCGCGGCACCGACGACCACCTCGCGTACTGGAAGGAGCACCTGGCCGGCCTCGAAACCCTGGACCTGCCCACCGACCGGCCCCGTCCGGCGGTGCGCACCCACCACGGCGCCACCGTCCGCCTCGTCCTGCCCTGCGACACCACCCGCCGCCTCGCCCGGGTGGGCCGGGACCGGCAGGCCACCCTGTTCACCACGCTGGTCGCCGCCGCCCAGGCCTACCTGGCCCGCCTGACCGGCGGCGAGGACATCACCGTCGGCACGGTCACCTCCGGCCGCGACCGCGCCGAGACCCAGCACCTCGTCGGGTTCTTCGTCAACACCCTCGTCCTGCGCTCCCGCGTCGAACCCGGCCGCCCCTTCCCGGAGTTCCTCGACGAGGTCCGCGGGACCGTCCTCGACGCCTTCGCTCACCAGGAGGCGCCCTTCGAGCAGGTGGTGGACGAGGTGCAGCCGGTCCGCGACACCAGCCGCACCCCCCTGTTCCAGGTCATGGTGGTCCTCCAGAACGCCCCGGCCGCCGCCCTCGACCTGCCCGGCATCGAGGTCACCGACGTCGACACCGAGCTGCGGCACGCCGCGTTCGACCTCACCCTGGAGTTCGCCGAGACCGGCACCGGCGAACTGCACGGCGTGCTCACCTACAACACCGACCTGTTCGACGCGGCCACCGCCGAACGCATGGCCGACCAGCTCGGCACCCTCCTGACCGCCGTCGCCGACGACCCCGACCGGCCCCTGGGCGCCCTGCCCCTGGCCACCGACGCGACGCTCAAGGCCGTCCTCGACCAAGGACGCGGAACCGCCCGCCCGGTCCCGGCGGCGACCCTGCCCGAGCTGTTCGAACGACAGGCCGCCCACACCCCCGACGCCGTCGCCCTGGCCGACGCCGACGGCCGCGAGCTGACGTACGCGCACGTCGAACGCGCCGCCAACCGGCTGGCGCACCGCCTCATCGCCCAGGGCGTGGGACCCGAGCGGATCGTGGCACTGGCCCTGCCCCGCAGCGCCGAAACGGTCGTGGCTCAGCTCGCCGTCACCAAGGCCGGCGGCGCCTTCCTGCCCGTCGACCCGGACTACCCGGAACAGCGCCGCGCGTTCATGCTGCGCGACGCCGGCGCCTGGCTCGTCCTGGACGACCCCGCCGCCGTATGGGACGCGGACGGCCCGGACACCGCGCCCACGGACGCCGACCGCACGGCCGCGCTGACCGTCGACCACCCGGCGTACGTGATCTACACGTCCGGCTCCACCGGCACGCCGAAGGGCGTGACGGTGCCGCACCGCGGCCTCGCCGCCTTCGCCGCGGCAGCCGCCGACCGCTACGACGCGGGCCCCGGCGACCGGGTCCTCCAGTTCGCCTCACCCAGCTTCGACGCCTCGGTGCTGGAGCTGTGCGTGTCCCTGCTCAGCGGCGCCACCCTGGTCACCGGGGAGGAGGGCCCCCTCGTCGGCGAGCGCCTCGCCCAGGTCCTCGCCGAGCGGCGCGTCAGCCACACCCTGATCCCGCCCGCCGCCCTCGCGACGGTCGCTCCGGAGGCCGCCGGCGCCCTGCCGCACCTGCGCACCCTCATCGTCGGCGCCGAGGCCTGCCCCGCCCACCTCGTCGAACGGTGGGCCCCCGGCCGACGGATGATCAACTCCTACGGCCCGACCGAGGCCACCGTCGTTGCCACCTGGACCGGCCCGCTCACCCCGGGCACGGGCGTCCCGCCCATCGGCCGCCCGGCCGGCGCCACCCGCGTCCACGTCCTCGACGCCGCCCTGCGCCCCGTCCCGCCCGGGGTCACCGGCGAGCTCTACGTGTCCGGCCCCGGACTGGCCCGCGGCTACCTCGGCCGGCCCGGCCTGACGGCGTCCCGCTTCGTCGCCGACCCGTTCGGCGCGCCGGGGGAGCGCATGTACCGCACCGGCGATCTCGCCCGCTGGGACGCGAGCGGCGAACTGCGCTTCGCCGGACGCGCCGACGACCAGGTGAAACTGCGCGGCTTCCGCATCGAACCGGGGGAGATCGAGAGCGCGCTGCGCGGCAGTCCGCTGGTGCGCGACGCGGTGGTCACCGTACGCGGCGGCGGCAGCGACCCGGACGGCCGCTCCGGCGGACGGCTGGTCGCCCACGTCGTCCCCGCCGAGGGCACCCCGGAGGCACTGCCGGTACCCGAGCTGCGCGACCACCTCGCCCGGCTGCTCCCGCCGCACATGATCCCCTCGGCGTTCGTGCCGCTGGCACACCTGCCGCTCACCCCGAACGGCAAGACCGACCGCGGCGCGCTGCCCGAACCGGGCCCCGCCCACACCGCCACCGGGCCGCACACGCCGCCGCGCACCGACACCGAACGCCGCATCGCCCGCATCTGGGCCGACGTCCTCGGCGTGGCCGACGTCGGCGCGCACGACAACTTCTTCCACCTCGGCGGCGACTCCATCCTCAGCATGCAGGTCGTCTCGCGGCTGCGCCGCGACGGGCTGCACCTGACCACCCGGGACCTGTTCACCCACCAGACCGTCGCCGAGCTGGCCGGCGTGGTCACCGCCGCGCCCCGGCACTCCGGGGACGAGGCGGTGAGCGGGGAGGTGCCGCTCACCCCCATCCAGGAGTGGTTCCTGACCAGCCCGCGCGCCAGCCACGCCCACTTCAACCAGTCGCTGCTCCTCGAACTCACCCCCGACGCCGACGCCGCGGCCCTGGAGACGGCACTAAACGCCCTGCTCGACCACCACGACGCCCTGCGCATGCGGTTCACCGCCGGCGAGGACGGCTGGCACCAGTTCAACCCGCCGGCGACCGACACCGACCGCGGCCTGCTCCTGACCCGCCACGACCTCAGCGGACTGACCTCCGCCGAGGCCGACGCGGCGATGGAGAAGACCGCCGACGACCTGCACACCGGCTTCGACCTGGCACGCGGCCCGCTGCTGCGGGCGGCCCTGTTCACCGGCGACGCCGACCGGCCCGCCTTCCTCCTCCTGGTCGCCCACCACCTGGTCGTGGACGCCGTCTCCTGGCGCATCCTGCGGGACGACCTGGAGGCCGCCTACCGGCAGGCCGCCCAGGGCGAACCCGTCACGCTGGGCGACCGCACCACCTCCTTCCGCGACTGGGCCCGAGGCCTCGCCGCACACGTCGCGGCCGGCGCCCTCGACCACGAACTGCCCTACTGGGAACGGGCGGTGAACGCCGGGCCGCTCCCGGCCGAAGCACCGGCCGGGCCGGAGACGGGCACCGTCGGCACGCTCACCGTCGAACTGGACGAGGAGGACACCGAAGCGCTGCTGCGCGCCGCGCCGACCGCCTACCGCACCCGCGTCAACGACGTGCTGCTCGCCGCCCTCGCCCTCGCCCTGGCCCGCTGGACCGGCCGCGAGGAGGTCCGCCTGGACCTGGAGGGACACGGCCGCGAGGACGTCCTCGACGACGTCGACCTGACCCGCACGGTCGGCTGGTTCACCACCGTCCACCCCGTCGCCCTCCAGGTGCCCGAACCCGCCGACCTCGGCCCCGCCCGCGACTGGCGCACCCTGGTGAAGTCGGTGCGCCGCCAGCTGCGCGCCGTGCCCGGCAACGGCCTCGGCTTCGGCGCGCTGCGCACCTTCGGCCCGCCCGAGGTGCGCGAGCGCCTGGGACGGTCCGCCCACGGGCAGGTCGTCTTCAACTACCTCGGACAGTGGGACGCCCGCCCCGAGAACCCCGGTGACGGCCTGGTGCGCACCGAGCACGGCTCGTTCGGCCGCCACCACGACCCGCGCGACAGCGGCTCGCACCCGCTGGAGATCGTCGGCGCCGTGCAGCGCGGCCGGCTGTCCTTCACCTGGCACCACCGGCCCGCCCTGCACTCCACCGACACCGTGCGGCGCGTCGCCGAGGACTTCGCCCAGGCGCTGCGCCACATCGCCCGCCACGCCCGCGACCGCCGGTGACGCCCCGCCCCGTGGGCCGCGCCCCGCCGCCGGCACCGTACGACCGACCGCGTTCCCCCTCACCCGTGACGAACCCAGAGAGCGAGACCGACAGACATGGACGAGAACACCCGCTACCAGGTGCTGCGCAACGACGAGGAGCAGTACTCGCTGTGGCCCGTCGACATCGAGGTGCCCGCCGGCTGGCAGCCGGTCGGCAAGGAGGGCACGGAGGCCGAGTGCTCCGCCTACGTCGACGAGGTCTGGACCGACATGCGCCCGCGCAGCCTGCGTGAGCGCATGGAGAACGCCGAAGCCTGACGCGCCCGCGCGCAGCCACGCGGAACCGGGCCGGGGCGCGCCCCAGCGGCGCTGCCCCGGCCCGGGCCCGCCCGCCTGCCCGCCCTTCCCGAGGAGCCCTCATGACACCCGTCCTGCACACCGAACGACTCACCTTCCGCCCCTACCGCCCCGAGGACGAGGACGCCTTCGTGGGGCTGCTGCGCGACGAGGAGGTCTGCCGCTGGATGGGCCAGGAACGCGTCCCCGAGGCGGACATCCGCACCCTGTTCCGCGCCATCCTCGACGACGTCTACCCGCAGCGCCTGTTCGACGTGTGGGGGCTGTGGCAGGAGGACACCTTCGTCGGGCACGCGGAGGTGAAGAAGACCGGCAACGTCGACGGACACGAGCTGATCGCCGCTCTCGCGCCCCCCTACTGGGGCCGCGGCCTCGGCACCGAGGTGGTCCGCGGACTGCTCCGCCACGCCGCCGACAACCTGGGCCTGAAGGAGGCCTACGGCATGGTGGGCGCCGACAACGCCGCCAGCCTGGCCATGTGCCGCCGCCTCGGCTTCCGGCATGTACGGGACGTGACCGGGGACGACGGCACCGTCACCAGACTGCTGGTGATCCCGACGACGGAACCGCCGGCGAACGGCGACGGCACGGGCACGGCGGGCGCGGCGCGCTGACGTACCCCCGCGGCCTGCCGGACGGCGACGAGGGGAGGTGCGGGCGGGCGGCCCCCCGGGGGGAGCGGCCGCCCACCGCTCTCCCTACAGATCCAGGTAGAAGCGCACGGTCGTACCGGCCTCACCGGTGTGCACGCGCACCAGGTCGGTCACGTAGTGGACCAGCATCAGGCCCCGGCCGCCGATCTGCCCCGGCTGCGGCGGCCTGCGGCCGGCCAGCGGGTCGGACAGCCGTCCCGCGTCCCGGACCTCGCACACCAGCTGCCCCGCTTCGGCCCAGACCGCCAGCGTCCCGTGGCCGCCGCCGTGCACCACGCTGTTGGTCGTCAGCTCGGCCACCGCGAGCTCCATGTCCTGCAGCCGCTGCCGCGCGAGGCCCAGCCGCTCGGCCCGGACGACCGCGAACCGGCGGGCCTCCGGGAGGTCCCGGCTGCCGAAGGGGACGACGACGGCGTCCGCGGCCGGCGGCAGCTCCTCGTTGTAGCGGGCGACGACCGCCTGCCAGTCGTAGGCGTGACTGGTCTCCTCGCGGTCGCCGTCGATGACGGTCGGATGGGTGGCCCGCGCGTCGGCGATCACCCGCGGATCCAGGCGCGCCTCGTCGTACGGACACAGGATCGTCACCGCACGGCCCTCGAAGGCGACGTTGATCAGCGCCTCGTGCTGCGCGCACGCCGGGTACTCCACGGCGCTGCGCCCGGGCCAGACCGGCTCGCCGATGATCCGCACCCGCCCGCCGGGATGGGCGTCGGCGAAGCCCCGCAGGACCCGGGGGATGATCCGTCCCGGGTTGCGGCCGGCCTCGGCCATGTCCAGGAACAGGACGCCGTCGCCGTCCCTCCCCAGCCCGGCCCTGATCAGCTCCAGATGGGCACCCGGTACCGCCACGGCCGTCGGCTCACCGGCGGCCAGGCCCTCCCGAAGGAACGCCACCGTCCGCCGCGTGTACTCCTCCTCGCCGCGGTAGAACAGCGCGGGGTGCACGAAGGCGTCGTCAGGGGTCGTCGTGCTCATCGCGGCGTCACCTCGATCTGCGGCAGGCTCGGCCAGAACATCTCCAGCACCCGCGGAAGGTGCGGGGGCGGATGCTCGACCACCACCCGCCCCACGGGCAGGCCCATGGCGGTCACCGCCAGCGCCGTCACCCCCGCGACGTCCACGAAGGCCACGTCCGACAGCTCCAGATAGGACACACCCGTGTGCTGCCCGGCCAGCCTGGACAGGGCCTCCTCCCAGTGCGCCCGGGTGGTCTCGCTGATCTCGCCCCTGGCTCGTATCCCGCATCGACCGGGCAACGGACTCACCTCCAACGCGGCTCTCCCCGGCGACGCCGGGGGCTGCTCGCCCCCTCCATGCGGGACACCCATTCCGGGACTCCTCCACCATCCGCCGGCTGTCCGCCGACACGCCGCGGCCCGCCGGCTGGACGGGGCCACGCCTCCGGTCCGACAGCCTATAGCCGCGCCGGCCGCGGGTGACGCGGCCTTCCGGATACCGGGCGGCGCCTCCCCGCCCGAAAGTGACCTTCATCACGGCGAAGGGGCCCGCGGCGGGGCCGAGTCCCCCGCAGGGGGCCATATCTGTGCTCGCGAATTGAGAATTGCCCGCCGCGCCCGGTGAGTATTCCCCGTCGGCCGGTCGAGTTCAAATCATCGGCAGTGCGACGCCCATCGCGTCGTGCTACTGTCGATCTCAGTTGCAGGTGTGGTTCCCAGAAGGTTCATTTCCGACGGGTCAATCAGCACGGCGACACGGAATTCACACAGGGTGAATTCCCGATACCGCCTCCCGAAGGAGAATGAATAATGGCTACCGGCACCGTGAAGTGGTTCAACTCGGAAAAGGGCTTCGGCTTCATCGAGCAGGACGGCGGCGGCCCCGACGTCTTCGCCCACTACTCGAACATCGCCGCCCAGGGCTTCCGTGAGCTCTTCGAGGGCCAGAAGGTGTCCTTCGACGTCGCGCAGGGCCAGAAGGGCCCGACGGCCGAGAACATCGTTCCCGCCTGACGCCACCGGCGCTGACGCGTACTTCGCAGCTGGGGCCCGCACCTCTGGGGTGCGGGCCCCAGCTCGCTGCGTTTCAGGGCGCGGCCGGCGACGCATCTCCCGTCGGTCCGGCCCGCCCCACATCGTTCTCGGCTCGTCTCAAGATTCTCTGCGCCGCTCGTCTGCTGCGGGAATTCCTTGGCACGCGCCGCACCAAGGAAGGTTCCGCATGAAGCGTGCCCGCACACCCCGCACCCATGACCGCGCCGCGGCAGGCGCCCGCACCGGCCGCTCCGCCGGTGGGCGCCGCCCCTCGGCCCACGGCCGCCGGCCGGCCGGAGCGGCCGTACAGGGCGAGTTCGCTCCGCCCAAAACCATCACGCCCGCTCTGCCCCCGGCCGAGTCGTTCGCCGATCTCGCCATGCCCGGGCGGCTGCTGGACACGCTCGGCCAGGAGGGGGTGACCGTGCCGTTCCCCATCCAGGCGGCGACCCTGCCGAACTCCCTGGCCGGGCGGGACGTACTCGGCCGCGGGCGCACCGGATCGGGCAAGACCCTCGCCTTCGGCCTCGCCCTGCTGGCCCGCACCGCGGGGCGGCGTGCCGAGCCGCGGCAGCCGCTGGCTCTCGTGCTCGTCCCGACCCGTGAGCTCGCCCAGCAGGTCACCGACGCGCTCACGCCGTACGCCGGCTCGGTGGGCCTGCGGCTGGCCACCGTCGTCGGCGGCATGTCCATCGGCCGGCAGACCGGAGCGCTGCGGGCCGGTGCCGAGGTGGTCGTCGCGACGCCCGGGCGGCTGAAGGACCTCATCGACCGGGGAGCCTGCCGCCTGGACCAGGTGGCGATCACGGTCCTCGACGAGGCCGACCAGATGGCCGACATGGGCTTCATGCCGCAGGTCACCGCGCTGCTCGACCAGGTGCGCGCCGACGGGCAGCGGATGCTCTTCTCGGCCACCCTCGACCGCAACGTCGACCTGCTGGTCCGCCGCTACCTGACGGACCCGGTGGTGCACTCCGTCGACCCGTCGGCGGGCGCGGTCACCACGATGGAGCACCACGTCCTGCACGTGCACGACGCGGACAAGCACCGGACCACCACCGAGATCGCGGCCCGGGACGGCCGGGTGATCATGTTCCTCGACACCAAGCACGCGGTGGACCGGCTGACCAAGCACCTGCTGGGCAGCGGTGTGCGGGCCGCGGCCCTGCACGGGGGCAAGTCCCAGCCGCAGCGCACGCGCACCCTCACCCAGTTCAAGCGCGGGGACGTGACGGTACTCGTGGCGACCAACGTCGCGGCGCGCGGCATCCACGTCGACAACCTCGACCTGGTCGTCAACGTCGATCCGCCCACCGACCACAAGGACTACCTGCACCGCGGCGGCCGTACGGCCCGGGCCGGAGAGTCCGGCAGCGTCGTCACCCTGGTCACCCCCGACCAGCGCCGCGGCATGAACCGGCTGATGGCCGCCGCGGGCATCACGCCCCGGATCACCTCGGTGCGCTCCGGCGAGGCCGAGCTGAGCCGCATCACCGGTGCCCGGACCCCTTCCGGTGTCCCGGTCGTCATCACCGCGCCGGCCGTGGAACGCCCCCGCAGCGCGTCCCCCTCGTCCCGCGGCCGTCGAGGCCGCCGCGGGCCGGCGCGGCAGGGCCGCCCCGCCGGCGAGGCGGTGCGCAGGGCACCGGGACGGACCGGCTCCGGCTCGCCCGCCCCGGACGCCGCTCGCTGATCCGGCCCGGCCGGCGGGACACCCCCCGGCACCGCCCCGTCCCGGCGGCAGCGCCGCCGACGGGTGCGCGACCGCCGCGGGGTGCGCCCGTGCCCTGACGCGGCGCCCGCAGCGGGCGGGTGCGCAGGGGGAGCGGCCGTCCCGGCGGACGCGAACGACGGTGGCCGGCAGGACGGCCGGCCGTCCGGGGCGGCGGCCGGTGGGCCGGCGCGCTCACCGAGTTGGCACGCGCGCTGCCCGGGGCGGTTCCAGGGGCTCGCCCCGGAACCGCCCCGGGCAGGACGCGATCGTGGGTGACCAGCACGAGCCCCCGGGAACCCGGTCAGCGCATCGTGTCGGCTACGCGCCGTGCCGCTGCTCGATCGCGGCCGGCCGCAGTTGCGCGGCGCGGATCCGTCCGACGTCGAGCTTGCGGCCCCGGTCGAAGCGGTAGATGCCGTTCTGCTCCTGGAAGACGTCGGTCAACTGGGTGTAGCAGTAGCCGAACATGCCGGGATCGCCCAGCAGCACCTCGGTGAGGCCGCCGAACCGCGCGTAAAACTCCTCCTCGTCCCGCACCCGCTCGCCGTAACCCCAGGAGACGGTACGGTCCTCACCCGACTCGGCGGCGGCCGCCCCGGGATCCCACCAGATGCCGCCGAACTCGCTGACGAAGTACGGCTGACCCCGGTACGGCAGTGAGTAGGCGCTGCCGCTCTCGTGGCAGTTGACGAACGGCTCGTCCTTCGCGAGCCCCGACATCAGCTGCCGGAAGACCGCCGGGTCCTGCTCGTAGTTGTGGGAGTCGTAGACGTCGGTCTCGGCGACCCGGTGGGCGTACCCGGACGCGTCGATGACCGGCCTCGTGGTGTCCATGGCCTTGGTGGCCAGGAACATCGCGCGGGTCACGGCGTCCAGTCGGGTGATGCGGTCGTGCAGCTTCTGGTACGTCTCGTTGAGGGGACACCAGCCGATGATCGAGGGGTGGGAGTAGTCCCGCTCCAGGGCCTCCAGCCACTGGGCGACGTAGGAGGCGTCGGGCTGCTGGTTGTCACCGGAGGACCCGCCCGTCTCGCACCCCCAGTCGCCGAACTCCCCCCAGACCAGGTAGCCGAGGCGGTCCGCGTGGTGGAGGAAACGCTCCTCGAAGACCTTCTGGTGCAGCCGGGCCCCGTTGAAGCCCGCCGCCATGGCGAGTTCGATGTCCCGGACCAGGGCCTCGTCGGTCGGCGCGGTCATCAGCCCGTCCGGGTACCAGCCCTGGTCGAGGACCAGGCGCTGGAACACCGGGCGGCCGTTCAGGGTGACGGCCTTGCCGCGCAGTCCCACGGCGCGCAGACCTGCATAGCTCTCCGCGCTGTCGACGACCTGCCCGCCGGCGTCGAGGAGTTCGAGCCGCAGGTCGTACAGGTGCGGGTCGGCGGGGCTCCACTCGCGTCGCCTGCCGTCGGGCACCGCCAGGTGCAGGCGCGGGGCGAGGTCCAGGTCGGCGCGGCACTCGGCGCGGCTCACCTCGCCGTGCCGGTCGCCGAGGACGGCGCGCACCCGGTGTCCCGGCCGGTTGCCGGACAGGGGCAGTTCGAGGTGGAAGGCGGAACCGGCGAGGTCCGGGGTGATCCGGGGCCGCCGCAGGTGCACCTCGGGCACGGGCTCCAGCCAGACCGTCTGCCAGATGCCGGTGACCCGGGTGTAGTTGCAGTCGTGGTTCGCGTACCGGGTCGCCTGCTTGCCGCGGGCCTGCGGGCCGGACTTGGGGTCCCGGGCCCGGACGGTGATGACGACCTCTTCGCCCGTACCGGCGAGGTCACCGAGATCGGCAGTGAAAGGGGTGAAGCCGCCCCGGTGCCGTGCGACCTCGGTGCCGTCGGCCCACACGGTGGTGTCGTAGTCGACGGCGCCGAAGTGCAGCAGCACCCGGCGCCCGGCCCACTCCTCCGGGAGCCTGACGCTCCGCCGGTACCAGACGGCCTCCAGGAAGTCGGTGTCGCCGATGCCGGACAGCTCCGACTCGGGCGGGAACGGGACGAGGATCTCGTCGCGCAGTTCGCGGCCGAGCAGACCGCGCTCGAGGCCGCTGTCCCCCCGGTCGGTCTCGAACTGCCAAGTGCCGTTCAGATTGAGCCAGTCGCGGCGCACGAACTGCGGTCGCGGGTACTCCGGGCGCGGAACGGACTGCGTGGACACACATGCTCCAGTCGGTGGGACGGCGAGGGACCGCCGGATCGGCGGGGCGGGCGAAGCGGACGGGATCAGGAACCGCCGAGGCCGGTGGTGGCCACCGAGTCGACGATGCGGCGCTGGAAGAGGAGGAACACCACGATCAGCGGCAGCGCCGCCAGCAGCGCGGACGCCATGGACTGCGCGTACTGGATGCCGAAGGCGTCCTTCACGGTGGCGAGGCCCACCGGCAGCGTCATCAGGTCCGGGTCGTTGGTGACGATGAACGGCCACATGAAGTTGTTCCAGGCCCCGATGAAGACGAAGATCGCCACAGCGGCCACGATCGGCCGGGACAGCGGCAGCACGATCGACCGGAAGACCCGGAACTCCGACGCGCCGTCGATGCGCGCGGCGTCCTCCAGCTCCCGGGGGATGCCGTCGAAGAACCGCTTGAGGATGAACACCATCATGGGAGCGACCACCTGCGGAAGGATGACGGCCGCGTAGGTGTCCACCAGGTTGAACAGCAGCATCTGCTCGAACAGCGGCACGACCAGCAGCTGCGGCGGCACCATGATCGCGGCGACCGTGACGCCGAGGAGGGCCCGGCGGCCGCGGAACACGCCGCGCGAGAAGCCGTACGCGGCGAGGGCGGAGACCGTCACCGTGATCACGGTGACCAGTCCGGCGATCAGGAGGCTGTTGAACGCCCACAGCGTCACGTTCCCGCGGTCCAGGATCCGCCGGAACGCCTCGGCGGTGAACGGGCCCTTGAAGGGGGACAGGCCGGGGGACGCCACGTCCTGCTCGCTCTGCACGGACGTGGCGACCGCCCACAGGAGCGGCAGCAGCCAGACGGCCGCCAGCACGGCCAGCACGGTGCCGGCGAGGACGCGGGGCAGCCGGCCGTGCCCGAGGAGCAGCGGCGAGCCGGTCGCCGCACGGCCTGGAAGGCGCCGGGGGCGGACGGTCGGTGCGGTGGCGGACACGGTCAGTCCTCCCGGCGGAAGAGGCGGAGCTGCACGAGCGAGACGACGATGACGAGCGCGAAGAACAGGTAGGAGACGGCGGAGGCGTAGCCGAGCCGGTAGCCGGTGAAGCCGACGTCGTAGACGTATTCCAGGACCGGGCGGGTCGAGCCGTTGGGTCCGCCCTTGGTCAGGATGTAGATCTGGTCGAACACCTTCAGGGAGGCGAGGACCTGGAGCATCGCCACCAGGGCGGTGGTTCTGCGCAACTGCGGCAGCGTGATGGACCACAGGCGCCGCCACGCCCCGGCGCCGTCCAGCGCCGCGGCCTCGTCGTACGCCGAGGGCAGGGACTGCAGGGCGGCGAGGTAGAGCAGGAAGTTGAAGCCGGCCGTCCACCAGACGGTGAGGGCGGCGATCGACCACATCGCCACGGCCTCGTCGGAGAGCCAGCCGACCGGTCCGAGGCCGAAGGTGCCCAGGAGCTGGTTGGCCAGGCCGATGTCCGGCTGGTAGAGCCAGGTCCAGATGAGCGTCACCACGGTCACGGGCAGCAGGTAGGGGGCGAAGAAGGCCAGGCGCCACGCCCACTGCCCAGCCAGCCCGGTGTGCACCAGCAGCGCCATCACCAGCGCGATCAGCACGAGGGGGACGCTGGAGACGACGGTGAAGAACACGGTGTTGCCCAGGCTGCTCCACACGTCCGGGTCCCCGAACGCCTCGGCGTAGTTGGCGAAGCCGACGAACGCCGTGTCGCGCAGGGCGAGGGAGCTGTCGGTGAGGCTCATCCACAGCCCCTGCGCGAGGGGCCAGACCATGAAGAGGGCGAAGACGAGCAGGAACGGCAGGACGAAGAGCAGTCCCGACCCCGGGGCGCTCCGCGTGCCGCGGTGACCGGTGCGGTGGTGTCCGCCGGCCCGGGGGCCGGCCCGGCCGGTCCGTCCGCCGGTGCCCGGTGGTGCGATGGTCGTCACAGGGTCCTCCTTCTGCTCGTCACGCCACCGGGTTGGGCCGGCGCAGCAGCGCGTCCGCCTCGCGGACCATCTGGCGCACCGCCTTCTCGGCGGAGGTGTTGCCCAGCAGCGCCGACTGGAGCGGCTGGCACATCCGGTTCTGGAAGTCGGAACCGGCCCCGGCGAACCAGTTCGGCGGATCGAGCACCGCCACCTCGGCCGCGTCCGCGTACGAGGACTGCGGGTCGAGGGCGGCGTACTCCGGCGTCGCGAGCACCGGCCGGTACGCGGGAATGTGGCCGGCTTTCGCCCAGGTCAGGCTCTGCTTGACCATCGCCGCGACGTAGCGGTGGGCCTCCCGGCGGCGGGCCGGGTCGGGATCGTGCTGGTGCGGGAGGACGAAGCCGTGGCAGTCCGTGTAGACGGCCGGCCGGTCGAAGACCTGCGGGAAGGGGGCGGCACCCAGCGGGATGCCGGACTTCCTCAGCGTCGGCAGCTCCCACTCCCCGAGCATGACCATGCCGCCGCGTCCGCCGAGGAAACCGGCCATCGCCCCGTTGTAGTCGAGGTTGCGGGGGTTGGTCGTGCCGTCGAAGAGCCGCTGCATGAACGTCACCACACGCACGGCCGCGTCGATGTCGATCTCGGCCGGTCCGCCGTCCGGCAGGGTGAAGGCGGCGCCGGTCTGCGCGTAGAGGGCGGCGAACTGCCGCCAGCTCTGCGCCGTGTCGGTCACGTGGCCGAACAGGATGCCGGAGGCCCCGGTCGCCGCGGCGAGCGCCTTGCCCGCCTCCAGCAGCGCTTCCGGGGATCCCGTCGCGGTCAGTTCGCCCGAGGAGTCGAGGAGGCCCGCCTTGTCGGCTGCCTCCTTGTCGTAGAAGACGATGAACGGGTGGACGTCGAGCGGGACGGCGTAGACGGCGCCCGCGTGCCGCGTACGCGCCCAGACCGCCGGCGTGAAGTCCTCCGGGGTGACGCCGAACTCGGCGAGCAGGCCGAGGTCGAAGGGGTCCAGCAGGCCGCCGGGGGCGTAGCCCGGCAGCCGGGACAGGTGCGCGACCGCGACGTCGGAGGCCCGGCCGCCGGCGGCCGACATGGCCAGCTTGGTGTAGTAGGACGGGCCCCAGTCCAGGATCGTCCGGTCGACCTCGAAACCGTCCGTACCGCTGGAGACGGTCCTGATCATGTCGTCCATCAGCATGCCGTCGCCGCCCTGGAAGAGGTCCCAGACGCTGAGCGCGGAGGCGTCGGAGGCGGAGGCCGGTGAGGCGCAGCCGGACAGCGGGCCGGCGGTGAGCAGCGCGCCCGCCGCGGCCATGCCGTGGCCCAGCAGCCGGCGGCGCGAGAGACCGGGCGCCGGAGGGGGCGGAACCGTGGTTTCCGTGACGGGGGGCGGGGGTGTCATCGCGGACCTTTCGACGGCCGGACACGCCTGCCGGACGGGTACGGCGCCGGGGCCGGCGAGGCGTCCCGGGCCCGGCAGGCGGGGAGGCGCACCGGCTGAATCGGTGCGGTGGCTCGTTTTTACATCGATGTACATTCGCTGTAAAGACTCCGCACAAGGGCCGGGAGCCGGGCCGTGCCCGGGCGGGGCGCACACGGTCGTCCGGACCCGGGAACCGCGCCGCGGCGGACTTAGACTCGGCGGCGGGACGCAGGGGAGGTTTCCGGTGGCACGACCCAGGATCAAGGACGTCGCACGGCACGCGGGAGTGTCGGAGAAGACGGTCTCCAACGTGATCAACGACTACGCCCACGTCTCCGACCGGACCAGGCGCGCCGTGCAGGAAGCCATCCAGCAGCTCGGCTACAAGGTCAACCTGGCCGGACGCCATCTGCGCAAGGGCCGCACCGGCATCATCGCCCTCGTCGTGCCCGAGCTGGACGTCCCCTACTTCGCCGAACTCGCCCGGCACGTCATCCGCGAGGCGGAACAGCGCCGGCTGACCGTGCTGATCCACCAGACCGGAGCGGACCGTGATCACGAACTGGCGGCGCTGACCGGGTTCGGTTCGACCTTCGTGGACGGGGTCATCCTCAGTCCGCTCGCGCTCGACGCCGACGACCTGCGCGATCGCGTCCCGGGCGCGCCGCCCACCGTGCTCCTGGGAGAGCTGCTGGAGGAGGGCGCCGACCATGTGGCCATCGACAACGAGAAGGCCGCGCGGGAGGCGACCGAGCACCTGATCGCCCTCGGGCGCCGCACCGTCCTCGCCATCGGCGGCCGGGCCGACGCGGGCCTCGGCACGGCGGAGGCCCGCACCCGCGGCTACCTCGCCGCCCTCGCGGAGGCGGGCATCGCCCACGACCCGGCCGCCCTGCTGCCCGTGAAGTCCTTCAGGATGCCCGACGGCGCCGAGGCCGTGGCGAGGGCGCTGCGGGAGGGCCTGCGGCCCGACGCGTTGCTCTGCCTCAACGACCAACTGGCGCTGGGGGCCCTGCGCGCGCTGCACGAACAAGGGCTCCGGGTGCCGGACGACGTCGCCGTCATCGGTTTCGACGACGTGGAGGGCGGGCGGTTCAGCATCCCGACGCTGAGCACCGTGGCCCCCGATAAGGCGGCCGTGGCCCGGCTCGCCGTCGAGCTGCTGCAACGCCGTATGCAGGAGGACGGGACGGACGGGACGGGCGGGGACGGGGTCGGCGCCGGCGCGGCACCGGCCTTGGACCGGTCGCTGCAGGACCTGGTGGCACCGCACCGTCTCGTCCTGCGGGAGAGCACCGAGGGGCGGGTGTCCCGCTGACCGTCAGGTCACCCGCGGCCGGCCGGGGGGGCCGGAGCCGTCCGGCGCTTCCCGGCGCCGCAACATAGCACGGAACACAGACCGACGGAACCACCCAGGAACCATCAGCGGTCGCACAGATTCCGTCACCTGGCCGGATGGCGGAGGGATGCCCGAGGTCTGGACAGCCGCGAAAGCGGCATGCTCTGATTCCGCCTGGCACGTGCTGTACATCGTTGAAAACCGCCCGGGTGATGCGGACTCCCGCGGCGTCGGCGCCCACCTGCCTGATCCCGGTCCCCGCCGGTCCGGTGCCGGTGCCTGATCCCAGGCCCTCTGCGCGAGGAAAGGGTTCGATGACCACGAGACACACTCGCCGACGAACCACCCTCTGGGCGCTGCTGACCGCGGCGGCCCTCGTCCTGCCCACGCCCGGCCTGACGGCCACCGCTTCCGCCACGGCATCGGCCGCCGAGACGTCCGGCGGCGCGCCGGGGCTCCCGGTCCGCGAGGCCGCGGCCGCGGTGCACGGCCTGAAGGGCGAGTACTTCCGTATGTCCGCGCCCGGCGCACGGGACTTCGCCGAATCCGGCGGGACCCTGCTCGACCCGCAGATCAACTTCTCCGACCTGACCGGTACCTTCCAGGAACTGACCGGCAGGACCGAGCACACCACCGCCCGCTGGACCGGCCGGATCGAGCCGCCGGTCACCGGCGACTACACCTTCCACGCCATCGGCGACAACGGCTTCCGCCTGTACATCGACGGCGAGCCGGTCATCGACCACTGGGTGGGGGACTGGGACAGGGAACAGACGAGCGCCCCCGTCACGCTCACCGCGGGGGAGCGGCACGACTTCCGCCTGGAGATGTTCCAGGACACCGGCGGAGCCGGCATGTTCCTGCGCTGGTCGGCCCCCGGCCTGCCCAAGCAGCTCGTACCGCAGTCGGCGTTCACCCCGCCGGACGGCTTCGAGGTCTACCCGGTGGAGCCGTCCGTCTCCGGGAACGGGCGGCAGGTGCGCGCCCGGTTCGAGGGCGACCTCGGCGGTGACACCGGTACGGTCGCCGGTCACCTGAAGATCGAGGCCGACACCACCGCCATGCCGATCGCCGGTGCTGCCGTGGCCCCCGGCGACCCCCGCTCCCTCCTCGTCACCCTCGCGGCGCCGATCCAGAAGGGACAGCAGGTCAGACTCACCTACGACGGCACGGGCGGGCTGACGTCCGGCGGCGAGACCGTACCGAGGATCATCCGCTGGGCACGGAACGACTCCACCCACCGGCTCACCACCCCGTGGGGCGACAAGCTCGACGAGCGCAACCCGCTGCCGGAGTACCCGCGCCCGCAGCAGGTGCGGTCCCGCTGGAAGAACCTGAACGGACCCTGGCAGTTCAGCGGCGCGGCGCCGGGGGAGCGGCCGGTCTTCGGCAAGGACCTCGACGAGAGGATCATCGTGCCGTTCCCGGTCGAGTCGCAGCTCTCCGGCATCGAACGGCACGAGGACCACATGTTCTACCGCAGACTCGTCGACGTGCCGAAGAGCTGGAACGTCGGCACGGGGGGCGACGGCAACCGGCTCGTGCTCAACTTCGGGGCCGTGGACCACCGGGCCCGGGTCTGGGTCAACGGCAGACAGGTCACCGAACACACCGGCGGTTACACGGCGTTCAGCGCGGACGTCACCGACGCGCTCGAACGCACCGGGCCGCAGGAGATCGTGGTCGCCGTCACCGACACCGGCGGCGCCGACCAGCCGAAGGGCAAGCAGTCCACCCACCCGGGCGGCATCTTCTACACGCAGTCGTCCGGCATCTGGCAGACGGTGTGGATGGAACCGGTCGCCCGCACCTCCATCGACGACATCGTCACCACCCCCGACATCGACAGCGCCCGCCTGGCACTGACCGTCGAGTCCGACGACGCCTCGCCCGCGGCCCGCGTCGAGGCCGTCGCACGCGACGCCCGCGGCAGGGTGGTCGGCCGGACCAGCGGACCGGCCAACAGGGAACTGCGCCTGCCGGTGGCGGACCAGCACCTGTGGAGCCCGGACGACCCCTACCTCTACGACCTCGACGTCAGGCTCATCGACGGCCGCTCGACCGACAGGGCCGGCAGCTACTTCGGCATGCGGGAGATCGGCGTCGAGAAGGTCGGCGGTTTCCGGAAACTCGTCCTCAACGGCGAGCCGGTCTTCTCCCTCGCCACGCTCGACCAGGGCTTCTGGCCCGACGGCCTGTACACCCCGCCGAGCGACGCGGCGCTCGCCTTCGACCTGAAGGCGCACAAGCGGCTCGGCTTCAACGCCGTCCGCAAGCACATCAAGGTGGAGTCGCCGCGCTGGTTCCACCACGCGGACCGGCTCGGCCTGCTGGTCTGGCAGGATTTCGTCTCCGGCGACCTCACGTCGGACACGGGGCGTGCAGCCTTCGTCGACCAGGGCCTGGAGACGGTGCGGCAGCACCGCAGCTCGCCCTCCGTGATCGGCTGGGTCGTCTTCAACGAGGGCTGGGGCGAATGGAACCGTGAGGAGAGCGGTCGCCTCGCCGAAACGGTCAAGGCCGCCGACCCGTCCCGGGTGGTCAACGCCCACAGCGGCGTCAACTGCTGCAACTCCAAGGGTGACTCCGGCAAGGGCGACATCATCGACCACCACGACTACAACAACGACGACCCGCCGTTCCCGGACCACCGGGCGGCCATGGACGGCGAGCACGGCGGCTTCACCCTCCGCACCCCGGGCCACATGTGGCCGGGCGCCCCGACGGTGATCTACAGCGGGGTCGAGGACAAGGAGGCACTGACGCGCACGTACGTGGAGAACACCGAGAAGTACTACCTCGACCAGGCCGCCCACGAACTGTCGGGCTCGGTGTACACGCAGATCACCGACCTGGAGAACGAACTCAACGGCCTCTACACGTACGACCGCCGGCAGATCAAGGTCGATCCGGTCCGGGTGCGGGAGATCAACCTCCGGGTCATCGCGGCGGGGGCCGCGGCGGGCGAGCGAGGGAACCTGGAGGGCGGCGGACACTGGGCCCTCGACGAGGGCACGGGCGGCACCGCGCGGGACGACGGCCCCAACGGCGAACCCCTGACCCTGACCGGGGGCACCACGTGGACCGCCGGGATCGACGGCAGCGCGCTGAGGTTCGACGGCCGGGGACAGTACGCGCGGACCGACGGCCCGGTGCTCGACACCACCGCCGGCTACTCCGTCTCCGCCTGGGTGACCCTCGACTCGCTCCCCGAGAACTACGCCACCGCGGTCAGCCAGGACACCCGCCGCCGGGCCGGCCCGTTCTACCTCCAGTACGGCCGGGGCGCCTTCGCCTTCAGCACGCCCGGCGAGCACCGCGCCCGGCTGGAGATCACACCGGAGACGGGCCGCTGGTACCACCTCGTCGGCGTACGGGACAGCGCGAGCGACGAGATCCGCCTGTACGTCGACGGCGTGCCGGCGGCGACCGCCAAGGCCGGTCCCGCCTACCCGAGCACCGGCCCGTTCACCGTCGGCAGGGCCCAGTGGGACGGCGCGCACGCGGACTTCTGGGACGGGGCGGTCGACGAGGTCCATGCCTTCGACAGGGCACTGACCGCGGCGGAGGTGAGCGCGCTCCACGCGCGTCAGAAGCCGTAGACCGGCCAGGGGCCGCCCCGGAAGCCACGAGCACCCGGGGCAGCCCCGTGCCGCCGTCCGGCACGTTCGTCGGCGCGGGCGGGTGCGGGCGGGTGCGGGCCGGTGCGGTGCCGGTCGGGTACGGGTGAGCTGACCGGCGATCCGGGCGCTCCTCCGGCCGGCCGGGCGCGGCATCCGCGGGTGCGTCCGGCGGCCCCGGTGTCGCGCGCCCGGGAGGCGGTGCGGTGGTCAGAGGTAGCGGCGGATCGGCTGGACGGCGGTCTCCCGGGCGCGCTGGAGCATCGAGCGCCGTTTCCAGCGGCCGGCCCGGATCAGCCGGCTGGCCGCCACGTCCTCGTCGAAGTGGGCGTCGAGCGTGGCGGTGAACTGCTCGTCGAGCACGGCGAGCATGATCTCCTCGTCGTGGTCGAGGGAGCGCCGGTTGAAGTTGGTCGAACCGACGAGGGAGGCGATCCGGTCGACGGTGATGATCTTGGCGTGCATCATGGTCGGCTGGTACTGGTGGATCTTGACACCGCAGGCGAGCAGCTCCTCGTAGAAGTGCTGTCCGGCCAGCTGGCAGACGCGCTTGTCGGTGTGCGGGCCGGGCAGCAGGATCTCCACCTCCACCCCGCGCCGTGCGGCGGCGCACAGCAGGCCGACGAAGTAGGCGTCCGGGGAGAAGTAGGCGGTGGCCAGCCGGAACCGCTCCTCGGCGGACTCGATCATCACGCGGATCAGGGTCTGCATGTCCTGCCAGCCCAGGCTGGCCGACCCGCGCACCACCTGCACCACCGCGTCGCCCTGCGGGCGGTGGGCGGTGAACCGGTCGTGCTCGTCGAAGAGCTCGTCGTGGCACTCGGCCCAGTTCTGCGCGAACGCCGCGGCGACGCCGTCCACCGCGGGCCCGCGCACCTGGACGTGCGTGTCCCGCCACTCGTGCGGGTTGCGGGCGTCGCCGCACCACTCCTCGGCGATCCCCACGCCTCCCGTGAAGGCAGTCTCCTCGTCGACGACCAGGACCTTGCGGTGGCAGCGGTGGTTCTGCTTGAGCGGCGAGAGGTACAGCGGCTTGCGGAACCACGCCACCTGCACGCCCGACCGGTCCATGTCGTCCAGCAGGTCCTTGTCGATCAGCCGGCTGCCGAAGCCGTCCAGCAGCAGGCGCACCCGTACGCCGGCCCGGGCGCGCTCGGCCAGCGTGTGAGCGAACTGGCGGGCGATGTCGCCCTTCCAGTACACGAACGTCATCATGTCGACCGTGTGCTCGGCGGAGCGGATGGCGTCGAGCATGGCCGGGAAGATCTCGTCCCCGTTGCGCAGGACGGCCAGCGCGTTCCCCTCGGTCGCCGCGATGCCGATCAGGCGCTCCAGGCGTCGTCGTATGCGCACGGCCCGCTCGTCGGCGTCTCTGCCGCCCACCGCGCGGTCCGCGGATTCGGGTATCTCCTGTGTACTGGTCATTGTTCTCCTTCCGGGCCGGGCACGGCGAAGCAGCATGGCGGGCGGGCCCGGTCCGGTTCAAGCCGCGGTGCGGGGCGAGGGCAACGGCGAGTGCCGGCGGCGGGCCGGGCGGGGCACGGCGCGCGGCTCGAGGACAGCGAGGTGGGCGGGGGTGCGAGCAGCGCGGCGTACGCCGGCAGGCGGGGTGGCGAAAGGGGCCGGCTGCGGGTTCCCGGTGTCGTTCAGGTCACAGCCGTGCCGCCCGGAAGCCGGTAAGCCCCGCCACGGCGGCCACGGCGATCAAGGACGTCTCTCGCGGGCGCCGCGGGATCGCCCGCGGCGGACCGCACACGGCGGGGCCGACCGGCGTCGCGCCGAGGGCCACCCCTGACAGAATGATCAGACCATCCGGTTCCATGCCCCCCACCGTCCCTCTTGCGTGTTCCTCCAGCACATGCCTTGTGCCCGGCTTTCGGGCAGGTCATGGGCGGCAGCCTCACCGACAGCTCACGTGTCCACGTCGCCCGGCCCGGCCGGTCGAGCCGGCGGGGCCGTTCAGGGCCTGCGGCCGCGGAAGGTGCGGCGCAGGTCGCCCACCCAGGCGTCGGGGTTCTCCCAGGGGATGAAGTGGCCGCCGCGGTCATGGGCGTTGACGTTGACGTGGTTGAACCAGCCGGCTTGCGGGCCGGCCAAGAACGCCTGGACGCGTTCGTCGGCGGTGCGGACCCCGGGCGGGTTCTCGTACGTGACGAAGGTGAGGCCGACCGGGGCCTGTACGACCGGGGTGCGGTCGTGGGCCGGCGCCCAGGGGTAGCGGTTGGCATTGGCGTAGTAGCGCATCGATGTCGCGGCGGAGTTGTTCACCCAGTAGATCGTCGCGTGGGTGAGCAGGTCGTCCTTGGTGAAGACGGATTCGAGGTCGCCGCCGTTGTCGCTCCAGGCGTTCCAGCGCTGCAGCAGCCAGGCGAGCAGTCCCGCGGGCGAGTCGCTCAGCCCGTGGGCGAGGGTCGCGCCGTCGAGCATGTGCACGGCCAGGTGGGACGCCCAGCGGTGGTCCAGCTCGATGAGGCGGGCACGGACGTCGGCGGGCTGGTCGTCGGAGAGGGGCCGGTTCCTGGCGAAGTCCCAGGCGCGGGGGCCGGTGAAGAAGTCGAGCGGCAGCCCGGAGCCGATGTGGATGCCGTACAGCGCGTCGGCGTACTTGTGGCCGAGCTGGCTGGAGACGAGCCCGCCGATGTCGCAGCCCCCGGCGGCGTACTTCTCGTATCCCAGGCTCTCGGTCATCAGGGTGTGCCAGAGGTCGGCGACCTTCCAGAAGTTGACGTCCGGGAAGCCGGTGAGCGGGCCGGGGAAGCCGAAGCCGGGCAGGGACGGCACGATGACGTCGAACGCGTCGGCCGGGTCACCGCCGAACGCGGCCGGGTCGGCGAGCGGGTCGATCACCCTCGACCAGTGCCAGAACGTCCACGGCCAGCCGTGGGTGAGGATCAGCGGGATCGGCCGGGGACCCCGCCCGGGCTTGCGCATGAAGTGCACGGGCACGCCCGTGACGCTCACCACGTAGTGCTCGTACGCGTTGAAGGCCGTCTCGGCCCTGCGCCAGTCGTAGCCGTCCCGCCAGTAGGCGACCAGCTCACGGAGACAGCCGTCCGGGACGCCGTACGACCAGTCCTCGTTCCCCTCGTCCAGCGGCGGACGGGTCAGTGCGAGACGGGCGCGCAGGTCATCGAGGACCTCGTCGGGCACGTGGATCGAGCAGGGTTCCAGGGGGAAGGCGTGCGGCGTGGTCATGCCGGTTCCTTACCACGAGCGTCCCGGTCGATGCGGCGGCCGGCCCTTGCCGTCATGCGGTGGCGGCCCCCCTCCGGGCGGCCGGTACGCCGGCGGCGGGCACGTAGGTGGCCGGCAGGTCGACCGGGGCGGGCCGCGGGCAGCCCGCTACCGGCAACGTGCCGCCGTCGTGGGCCGAGTCCAGCAGGGTGAGCATCACCTCCAGGACGTGCGCGGCCAGTTCCGCGGACGCGCGGTGCGGCGTCCCGGCGGCGAGGGCGTCCGCCAGGTCGGCGAGTCCGGTGCCGCGTCCGGCCCGGGGGTATCCGGCGGACACGGGCAGCGGCTCCCACTCCCGCCGGTCCGGGGCGTACCGCTCGACCCGCCCGTCGAAGTGGTTCGGGTCCGGGACCGACAGCGACCCCCCGGTCCCGTACACCTCGATGCTGGGCAGCCGGGCGGCGTGCACGTCGAAGCTCATCACCAGGGTGGACAGGGCGCCGCCCTCGTGCCGGAGTATCCCGGTGACGTGGGTGTCGACCTCGACGGGGAACCGCCGCCCGGCTCGCGGGCCCGCGCCGATCTCCCGCTCGGCGCGCGGGGCGGAGGCGGCGCCGGTGACCGCGGTGACCGGTCCCAGCAGATGGACCAGCGCGGACAGGTAGTACGGGCCCATGTCGAGCAGCGGTCCGCCGCCCGGACGGTAGTAGAACTCCGGGTCCGGGTGCCAGATCTCGTGCCCCGGGGTGGTCATGAACGCGGTCGCGGCCACCGGAGTTCCGATCAGGCCGTCGTCGACGGCCCGGCGGGCGGTCTGGATGCCGGTGCCGAGGACGGTGTCCGGCGCGCAGCCGACACGGACGCCTGCGGCCCGGGCGGCGGCGAGCACGGCCGCGGCCTCCTCGCGGGTGGCGGCCAGCGGCTTCTCGCCGTACACGTGCTTGCCCGCGGCGATCGCGGCCAGCGCGACCTCGGCGTGCACGGCGGGCACGGTCAGATTGAGCACGGCGTCGACGTCGTCGCGGGCGAGGAGTTCCGCCACGCTTCCGGCCACCGCGGCACCGGTGCCCGCCGCGGCCTCGGTGGCGCGGGTCGCGTCGAGATCGGTCACCGCGGTCAGCCGCAGTCCGGGCGTCCTGGCCAGGGTGTCGAGGTACTGGCCGCTGATGTTGCCCGCCCCGACGAGGCCGACCCGGAGCACGCTCACCGGCTCGCCCACAGCAGCCCCCGCTCGGTCAGGGTGCGCACCTCGGGCACGTCGAAGTCGTCCGCCTTGTGGCCGATGGCCGAGACGAAGACGCGTCCCGCTCCGTGCCGGCGCGTCCACACGGCGGGCATCACGACGCGGGCCTCACGGTCCGCACGGTACTGGTCCGCGGCGAAGGTCGTGGTGGCGAGTACGTCGACGGCCGGGTCGGTGGCGACCCAGTACTGCTCGGTGTGCACCCGGAAGTCGGCGAGCCCGCGCGTGACCGGGTGGCCGGACCGCTCGGGCACCAGGTTCACCGTGTGGTCGACGAAGCCGGGCGGGTGCATGAGGAACTGGCCGCCGGTCAGCAGGAAGTAGTCCAGGTCGCCGCGGAAGGCGTCGACGATCCCGCCGTGCCAGCCGGCGAGGCCGGTCCCGGCCCGCACGGCCGCCGACAGGCCGCGGCTCTGCTCGGCGGTGATGTCACCCATGGTCCAGCACTGCACCACCAGGTCGGTGGCGGCGAGCCGTTCGGCGTCCTCGTAGACCGCGAGGTCCTCCGCGGTGTCGACGGTGTAGCCGCTGTCCTTCAGGAACGGCACGAAGAGATCCGTGAGGGTGACCGGGTCGTGCCCCTCCCAGCCGCCGCGGACCACCAGCGCGCGACGGTTCGTCGTGCCGGTCACGGGCGTCACGCCCTTCCGCCGCTGGTGCGCGGCAGGGCCCACCGGCCGTGGGAGAGCGGTCGGGAAACGCGGAGCGTCACCGGGGCGTCCCCCCTCTTCGCAGAGTGTCGCAGCCCTGTCACCTTGCTCCCTCTCCCTCGGCAACGCCGTTCCCCGCCCGGAAGTCGACCGGCCTCCGGGCACAGCGCGTCGTGACGCTAACCAGCCTCCGGGGGAGCGTCAAGACGGCAGTTCGCCACCGAGCCGCCGGCACAGGAACCGGCCGCGGGCCCGGATCGTGGCCGCGTCGTCGCCGCTGGTGGGGCGAGCGCCGGTAGCAGACCGGCGTAGCCGTGCCGGGCGATGTCGAAGGGTGGCCCGACGGACACCGCGGCGCCGCGGCCGGCGCGCAGCGGACGACGCGCACGGCAGGCAGGGCGGCGCAACAGGCCGAGGGCACGCCTGGGAGGGCGACGCCGTACGAGATCGCCCTCGACGCCCTCCCGTCACAGGAAGCAGCAGTGCGGGGCGCTCGTGCATGCCACCCCGGAAGTTCGCGGGCACCGGTGAGGCTCCGCGCCCCCGCCCGGGCGAGAACCGTCGTGGCCGGCCCGCCGGACCACTCGTCACGGGCATCGCGGAGCCGAACCGTCAGACGTGCCCCCTCGCGTCCGGCGCCGGGGGACCGGCGCGGCCGGAGTCCCGGACCACCCGCCACGACGGCTCTTGACCTGGAGCGCGCTCCAGATCCCAGAATCGGCGGCATGGAGATCACCGACCCGCACATCGTCCTCGGCACCATGGACTTCGGCACCCGCGTGGACCCCGATCGCGCGTTCGCGATCCTCGATGCCTTCGTCGCCGGCGGCGGCGTCTGGCTCGACACGGCGAACTGCTATTCCTTCTGGGCCGACCCCAGTGGCGTCGGCGGCGCCAGCGAGCGCGTCATCGGAGCGTGGCTGCGGGCCCGCCCGGGCGTGCGTGACGCGGTGCGGATCGCGACGAAGGTCCGGCACAACCCGCTCGTGCCGCACTCCTGGCCGGAGAGCGCCGAGGGACTCTCCGCGCGGGCCGTCCACGACGGCGTGGAGCAGAGCCTGGAACGCCTGGGCGTGGATCACGTCGACCTGCTGTGGGCCCATGCCGAGGACCGCACCGTGCCGCTGGAGGAGACGGTCGGCGCCTTCGGCGAGCTGGTCGCGAAGGGAGCGGCCCTGCGGATCGGGGCGGCGAACCATGCGGCCTGGCGGGTGGAGCGCGCCCGGTCACTGGCGCGCGAGCAGCGCGTGGAGCCGTGGACGGCCCTGCAACTGCGCCACTCACTGGTCCAACCGCGCCCGCTCACCCCCCTCGCGGAGTCCGGCCACCGCCTGCTCACCGCCGAGGACCTGGACCTGGCACGTGCGGAGGGACTCGCCGTCTGGTCGTACAGCTCACTGATCTGGGGCTCCTACGAACGGGCGGACAAGCCACTGCCGCAGACCTATGATCATCCCGGAACGACCCGGGTGCTCGCGGTCCTGGACGACATCGCCGGCGAGCTCTCGGTCACGAGGAACCAGGTCGTTCTCGCATGGCTGATGAGCCAGGGGATCGACCCCATCGTCGGCGCGAGCCGGGTGGAGCACGTCGAACAGGCACTCGCCGCACGCCGTGTGCGGCTCGGCGACGAGCACCTCACGCGCTTCGCCGAGGCGCGGTAGCGGCCATGACCGAAGGAGCCCCGTGAACACCCTGAGCCCGGCAGCGGCAGCCGACCGCACCGGTGTCTCCATCGACACACTGCGCTACTACGAGCGTGAAGGACTCATCGGTCCCATCCGGCGCTCGGTCGGCGGGCGCAGGGAGTACACCGAGGACGACCTCTTCTGGATCGGCCTGGTCACGTGTTTCCGCGAGGCCGGTCTCGGCATCGCGGACCTGCGGGGGTTCGTCGCCATCCTGCGCGCCGACCACCCCCCGCAGGAGCGGGTCGCCTTCCTCCGCGAACGCCGCGCCGCCCTGGAAGGGCGGGTGGCGGCGCTGCGCCGGGCCATGGAGGTACTCGACGACAAGATCGCCTACTACGGCGGGGCGGCGGGAACCCCGTAGCCGGGCCACAATTGCCGTACCCACTCGACTCGGAGGCCCGCCCCCAGTGGATCACGGCGCCGCGACGAGGAGGTGAGCCGCGAGTACGACGATCAGGACGCTGGAGGCCATGGCGGTGACGAGCCGCCCGCGACTGCTGGTCAGCGTCCGGCCGAGCAGTGCCCCGCCTCCCGCGAGAAGCAACTGCCAGCTGCTGGACGCCGCGAAGGCCGCGAGGACGAACACGGCCTGCTCGACGAGGCTGGGGGCCGCGGTGGTCCGAGTGCCGAGCACGAGCGCCGCGAAGTAGATCACGGTCATGGGGTTCATCATCGTGATCCCCAGCATCCCCAGGTAGGCCCGCACCGGACTGAGGGGGACCTCCTCGGCCCGGGTGCTCGACCGCCGCGTGCGGTAGCCGCTGATCGCCGCGGCGCCGCTGCGGACCGCCAACGCGATGAGCACCAGGGCCGACACCCATCGCAGGGGAACCGTGATCGTCTCGATGAACGGGACGAGGACGGAACCGCCGAGTGCGGCGATCAGCGCGTACAGGCCGTCGGCGGTCGCGACCCCCAGTGCGGCACAGGCGCCGATCTTCAGACGTGTCCGGGCTGTCAGGGCCACGAGGTAGGTCGCCACGGGGCCCACGGGCACGGCGATGCCGTAACCGGCGAGGAGGCCCGCGACCAGGGCGGCGATCACGTGTGCGCGAGCATCGGCCTTCGCGGTCGGCCGGGCTGCTGCTGGACTCGCACCGGTCGGACGGCGGCGGTCAGCGGCAGGGGGCGGTGAGTCGTGGTCATGCGCAGATGGTGAGGCAACCGCGGCTGGCGGGGCAACCGGTTTGGAGACACGTGGTGGCCCGTCAGACCGAAGAACCGCTGGGCGACGCGGGACGCACCGAACGCCGGGGCACGCCGTTGAGGAGCGCCGACGACCTGATGGCCTGGCTGGACGCGCTGCTGGACGGACTGGGCTCGCCCGCACCCACCTGTGCGGTCACTCGTACGGCGCCTGGCTGGCCGTCAGGTACGCGCTGCGCGCACCCCGGCGGGTCGACCGTCTCGCCCTCGTCGATCCCACCCAGGTGTTCGCCGGATTCCGCGCGGGCTACCTGCTGCGGGCGCTGCCCACCCTGCTCCGGCCGAGTGAGGTCCGTGCCCGCGCCTTCCTGGCCTGGGAGACAGCGGGCCTCCGCCTGGACGAGACCTGGCGGCGTGTGTACGCCCTCGCGGCCACTGTCCCCGGCCGCAAGCTCATCGCCGGCGGCCGTCCACGCACCGCCGGCCTCCGGATGCCCGTGCTGGTGCTGCTCGCGGAGAACAGCCGCGCCCACCACGCCGCCGAAGTCGCCGAGGAGGCCCGCCGGACGCTCCCGCAGGGCCAGGTCGTCCTGCTCCCCGGCGCCACCCGCCACTCCCTGCCGCTCACCGCGCCGAAGCCGCTGAACGACCGGCTGATCGACTTCTTGGGCTGACAGCGCCGCACGACCCGGCACGTCGGCTCGGCCGGCCACCTGCCCGGAGGGGCGGCACGGGCTGTGCGGCAGGGGCTCAGCCGGTCAGGTGGCCGATCACGGCACGCATCGCCTGCCGCAGGACGGGCCGGGTCTCCTCGGGCGGGTCGACGGTCTCGAAGCCGTGGTGACCGTTGGGGAGGTCGACCAGTTCCAGCCGCACCGGGGCGTCCCCGGCCGCGGCGACGAACGCCTCGACCGTCGCGGCGATCTCGGGTGTCTCCCGCCCGGCGCGCAGGAGCACGACGGGCAGGGCGCCCGCCCGGGGGAGGGCGTCGACCGGATGGAACCGGTGCCCGACCGGCCCCCAGGCGGGCAGCGGCGCCAGGATCGGGTAGGAGGCGGCCAGGCAGCGCAGCCAGGCGGGCGGTTGTGCCAGCCACGGCGCGCTGAGCAGGCCGCCACCGGAGAAGAACCACAGGGCGATCCGCTCGGCGTCCACCCGGGGATCCGCACGCACCAGTTCCACGGCGGCCGTGACGTCCGCGGCGGCACGCTCGTAGTCACCGATGTCGTGCAGACGGTGGTCGAGGGTCGCGCCGACCATCCCCTCGGCGGCCGCCAGGCGCGCGTACCCCACCAGCGTCGGCCACTCGCGCGGGCCCGGCCGTGCCCCGGCGGGCACCGGACCGCCGTGCACGAAGACCACGGCCGGCCGCGGGCCCTCGGCCTCCTGAGGCACGTAGAGGTCGACATGTTCCTCGCGGTCGCGGGGCAGTTCGGGCACGTCCAGCGGGAACGGGCGCAGATGGGCGGGCGGTTCGGCGCCGGCACCGGCCGCCCGCAGCCGGTGCCCCTCACCGGCCGCGGCCCGCAGCAGGACGTCCGCCAGCTCGGCGGGGCAGGACAGCATCGGCCAGTGCCCGGTGGGCAGTTCGAAGAAGGTGACGTGTGGCCCGGCCAGGGCCGCCAGCGCGGGATCACCGAAGTCGACGAGCCGCTGCACCAGTTCGATGCCGGCACCGTTGCGGGTGCACAGCACGCCGGTGGCCGGCACCGCGGCCACCGCCCCGGTCAGCCGCAGCGGCTGCAGCAGGGTCCCCAGGGGCTGCGGTACGGCCGTGCGGGCCAGCCGCTCCCACGCCGCCTCGCCGACGCCGGCCGTACTGCCCCAGCGCCGCCACTCCTCCGGGCCGGGCGGCTCCAGCACGCCGTCACGCTCACCCCGCTCCGCCCGTCCCGCCAGCTCCGCACGCAGCGCCGGGTCCGGTACCGCCGCCAGCGCCGGAACACCGTTGCGCGGCATCGGGCAATCCAGGTACACGACCCGGGCGATGCGCCGTGCCCGTCGGTCGGCGGCCCCGAGCACCGGATGGATGCCATAGTCGTGACCGACGAGCACGATCTCCTCACCCCCTGCCGCGTCCGGTGCGCCCACCGCGTCGATCGCCGCGACCACGTCGGCGATGTGCGTCTCCAGGTCCACCCGCGCCGAACCGGCCGGGCAGCCCGCGTCCATGCCGGTGAGCCGCACCGCACGCACCCCACTGCCCGCCGCTTCCAGCCGCGCCGCCGTCTCCTGCCACACCTGGGCGCCGGTGAACGCCCCCGCGACCATGATGAACACCGCCATGGCTCTCTCCTCACGTCCGTGACCGGGCGCTTCGGCCCCGCCCGGGCGCCGCTACCGTAGGAACTCCCCCAGAGGGAGGTTCAACTGTCCACACCGCACGAGGTGCGCTGGAGCATCGGCGAGCTGGCCGAGCGCGCGGGTGTCACCGTCAAGACCGTCCGTTTCTACTCCGACCGTGGCCTGCTGCCCGAGGCCTCCCGCAGCACCGGCGGACATCGCCGCTACGGCCCCGAAGCGCTGGAACGGCTGCGGCTGATCCGCTCCCTGCGCACCCTGGATCTGCCCCTTCCCGCGATACGCCGCGTCCTCGAGGACGAGGACGGGGCAGGCGGCCTCCTGGAGGACGCCGTCGCCGACCGGCTGCGCCGGCTGGGCGGCGAACTGAGCGCACTGCGCTGGCGCGAGGCGGCGCTGCGCCTGGTGCGGGACTGCCCGCCCGAGGAGCGCGCCGGCCGGCTGCGCCTGGTCGGCGCTCTGGACACCCCGCCGAGCACCGCACCGCTGGTCCGCTTCTGGCGCGCCTGGCTGCCGCCGCGCATGCCGCCCCGGGCGATCGCGGCATTCCTGGAGGCAGCCGTCCCGCAGCCGCCCGAGCAACCCCACCCGGCCCAGGCACTCGCCTTCGCCCGACTGCACGCGATGACCACGGCCCCCTGCCCCGCCGGCCGCCGGCCCCAGCCGCACGTCCACCACGTGGCAGGGGCCCGCGGAGCGGCCGTACTGTACGCGGGACTCACCGAGGCGTACGAACTGGCCGGCCCGCACCTGCGCCGGGCGGCCGACCCGTTCCCGGGCGAGGCGCTGGACGCCTACGTGACGGCCTACGCGAGCGCCTACGGCAGCCGGGACACCCGCGACTTCCGCCGCCTGCTGGCCGCACGGCTCACGGCCGAACCCCGCCTGGACCGGTACTGGGAGCTGACAGCCGTCGTCCTCACCCCACCCGGCGGCCGGCCCGAACCCACCCCGGGCTCCGCGGACGACTGGCTGCGCGCGGCCCTGCGGCGCGACAACGCCGAAAGCGCCTGTGAGGTGCGGGCGGTCCCGTGACACGGACCCGGTTCGCGGACGGGTGCCGGGGCCCCGCCGGACACCCCCCACGCCTGCGGAGGCCCACGTGAGAGCATCCCCTCATGAGCAGCGACCTGGAAGTGAGTGCGCTGGCGATCAACGTCACCGTCCCGGAGGGGCTTCGCTGGACGGATACCCGGCGCGGCGTGGCCTTCACACTGACCACGCTCAACGTCCGTCTCCTCCCGGACGGCCGCCTCGCCGCCAAGGCCTACGGCCGACCCGTCGCCGGCGGCCGGGGCGCCTACGTCTCGTTCGCCGTCCCCGACAGACCCGAACTGGCCGCCCTGATCGCCGAAGCCGCCGGCCGCGCCGGTGAGATGTGGGCCGCCCATCGGGGTCTCGGCTGAGCTCCACGCGTCGTGTGCGAGGCGGCCCGTGCGTGCCGGATCGCAGCCCTGGCTCGGCTCGGCACCGGCTCACGGCGGGGGACCGGCCGCACCGGCTCACGGCGGGGGACCGGACGCCGCAGTCCATGGTGCCGGTCCGCCGGGCCCTGAGTTTCGTCCCGGACACGGCCGGACCCGGTCGCCGCGGGACGGGTCCTTCGTCTCGCGGCGACCGGGTCCATCGGTACCGGCGCGGCATCGGACACCGAGGTCGGTGTCGGCGGCGAAGCCCGCCCGAGCCTCCGCCGGAGGAGGGAGGGCTCCGCCGCTCACATGGCGGTACGCGCCCCCTCGTGCCTGCGGGTGAGCAGGGCGCCGAGTGCGATCATTCCGAGCCCGAGCAGCAGGTGGAGCCAGTTGTCGGCACTGTTCACGGGGACGAAGTTCGCGGCGCTGTCGTGGTCGATGATCAGGCCGTACAGCCACAGGACCAGGTAGATGGCGCCGCCCGCGAGGAGGTAGAGCCGTGCCTGGGACGCGGTGCGGGAGAGTGCCAGGCCGGCGAGGCCGAAGGCCAGATGCACGAGGTTGTGCAGGATGGACACCTGGAAGACACCGAGGAGCTTGGCCTCGGAGTGGTGGGCGGCGAACTCCATGGTGTCGTAGTGCGTGGTGATGCCCGGGATGAAGCCGAGGACGCCGACCAGGAGGAAGACCACCCCGACGACCAGGGCGGCCTGCTGGACCGGTGTCCGGGCCGTACGAGGGGCACGTGCGTGCGTGGACATGGGAACTCCCCTTTTCAAGCATGAAGGCCGGCCCAGCTGCCTGGTCCGCCACGGCCTCCTCCGAGTGCCCCTCGACGTCGCAGGCATGTCACATCAGGACCATGCGTGAACCGGGTGCGCACGAGCTCCACGGCCGATGGTCACACCCGCTCTCGCCGCGCACCCCTCACGACGTGAGGTGGGCGGCCGAGCGGGCCCGCTCCCACATGCCGGGAGCCTGCTCGATCGGGCGCTGCTGCTCGCCGTGCAGGGCGTTGAGCACCACCAGGCAGCCGGTCAACGCGGGCACCGCCCACTGCGCCCAGGCCAGCTGCCGGCGCGACTTGTCCAGGTCGATGGGGTGCTGCTGCGCCCGCTCGATGTCGTCGGGGTCGGTCGAGGAGGCCAGCTCGACCTTCTTGCCCAGGACGCGAGCGTACGCGGTGGCGGCGAGAGCCGCGGCCGTGACGACGGTCTTGGCCGTGGTGGAGGCGGCCACGCCCTGCTGGGCGGCGACGCGGTGCGCGTTCACGGCGAGCAGCCCGCCCCCGCCGAACAGGTGCACGCCGATCGCCGCGGCGTTGACCGGCGTCCACTTCGCCCATCCCGAGGCGGAGATCCGGTCCCTGGTGGCCTCCGTTCCGCCTTCGTCCTTGGCCGCCCCGTTGAGCCCGACCGCGCCCATCAGCGAGCCGCCGAACCAGGCCGCCAGACCCACGTCGTGCAGGCTGCGGATGAGGGTGTTGCGTTCGGTCATGACCGTGCTCCTTCGGGAGAGGGGACGAGGCGGGCCCACGTGGACGGCGGGCTCACTCTCACCTTCGGCGAATCCGGGCCGCGCTGCCATCACGGCTGAGCCGGTCGAGCGTCCCGCCCCCGTCCTGCCGCGGCGGCGGCGACGCCCCGGCCGACCGGGCGCGGGAACTGGTCGCACGGCCCGAACCGACACGTCACCGAAGCCCCCGCCGACCCCGGGCCGGACCTGCGCCAGAAGAGTGACGCGGCCTGCGCGCGGCGTGCGACGCCGGGCGAGCGCGGCCTCCGGACGCCACCGCCACCTACGACGCCGGCGCTCCGGACCGGCCCGGATCCCCTTCACCGCGACCACCGGGGACCGGACCGTCCCGCACCGCACGGGGGCCGGGCGCCGAACGGGATTGTCAGTGCCGGTGCCTAGCATGGCGATCATGACGAGGACGCAGGTGGGGGCGGCGGGAACGCTGCTGCGTGAGATGGTCGGGATAGGACGTGGCGCGGAGGCCGCGGGCCCGTCGCTCGACCCCGACTGGGATCCGGTCTAGAGGGTGGAGGCGCTGCTCGCCGCCTGAATTAGTGGCAGGACGACCGCGCCGGCTCGCCCTGCCGGGAGCTGCCCCGGCGGGCCCGGTCACCGTGCACCGGCGCCGGACTCCTCGGTCGTGACCGGCACCTGTCGACCCGTCACCTCAAAGAGTGGCATCGGGCATGCGGCAGGACCCCGAGGGCACCTGGTGCCCATGGCCGACCTTTCGCAGCTCATGTGGCAGACGATGCGCCGCCGTCGTCTGTCGTCCGAAGCACTCGCCGAGCGAACCGGTATCCGTGCGCCGCGTATCCGCGCCTTCCTCGAGGACGGAGCCACGGGACCGGTGCGCCCCACGCACGATGAACTCGCCGAGCTCGCCGCCGCGCTCGTGCTGCCCTTGCCGGACGTCCTGGTGGCGGCGGGGATCCACCGCCGGCTCGCGGGTGTGTGACCCCCGCGGCGCTCAGGGCGGGCGCCACGCCGGACGAAGCGGCAAGCAGCAGCGAATAGGTCCCCGGGACGGACACGAGGCGGTCGCGGTGACCCGCCGGGCACACCCCGGTCGCCCTGCCGGCGACGACTGCGGCGTCAGGCGATGGACGCCGAGATGACCGCTGAGACGGCGAGATTGCAGGACGCGGTCACCCAGACCGCGGGATGAGGCTCGGCCTCGACCAGTGTCGCGCCCAGGCGCCCCGGGGTGATCAGATCGACCACCAGGAACGCCACGGCCATCATCACCAGCCCGAGCAGCCCGAACGCCGCGGTCGAGACCAGCCCCTTGCCGAAGTCCTCGTACGTCGTCCAGATGGACGTGAACACGATGCCGCCGATCCCGAGCAGTGCCGAGCTGAGCACCGTGGCGGCGTTGCGATTGCGCTGCTCCCAGATCTGCCGGCCGAGTTTCCCGGGCGTCAGCGCGTCGACCAGGAAGATCCCGAGAACCAACAGGACCAGGCCCAGGCCGCCGTATGCGGTGGCCCGTCCGAGTCCGTTGACGATGTCGCTCATGAGGATGCCAGCTCCGTAGCGTGAGATCGTGAGTGATCGCGGTCAAGGAGAGGCAGAATGTAGCGCACCCGTTCCGCCCCCTGAACGGCGCCCGTTCGCTCAGTGAGCACCAGCAGTGGCCGCCGAGGCATGGACCCACCGGGCACTGCGCCAGGACACCGCGGCCCTGCACCGCCACCTGCTGGGCGCCAGGGCCGGGGCTCCCGCCGGGAAGCCTCGAGCCCGCCGAAGGGGAGCCGCGGCGGCACCGGCCCCGCCGCGCACGCCGCCCCGCAGCACGTCGGCCGGCCGAGCCAGCCGACGGCGGGAGGGGCCCCGCGGTCCGAAGGCGGGCACCTTCCCGCTGCCGCCGGCGAGGCCGTGACGAGGACCGATATTCGGTGGGACGGGGGCACGCGGAACGGCAGAATGGCCCGCGATGATCTCCACTGCCGACGAGCTGCTCGCCGCCCTCGAGGACCTGCCGCACGCCGCACGTCTTCGCCGCACCGCCGTCACGGCGCACCGGCTCGCCGCCCGGGGCGCACTGCGCCCCCTGCTCACCGCGCTGGACGCGCTCGGCACGCACGAGCGCCGCCTCGCCGCGCTGGCGGCCCTGACCGGCGGGGAGACGGACTACCTGGCGGCACGGCTCGGCGACCCCGACCCGGTGGTCCGCCGGTACGCGCTGCGCGGCGCCCGGCGGCTGCCCGTCGCGGACGCCGCCGTCGAGGCCGCCTACGACGACGCGCCCGCCGTGGTCCGCGCGGACCTCGCACGGCTGCTGCGCGACGGGCGCGGGGCCGCGCTCGCCGAGCGGCTGGTCCCGCGGGTGCGCGCCGAGTACGGCGACCGGGACGCGGCCCGCCTGCTGCCTGGCTGTTCGGCAGCGTTCACCGCGCGGCTGCTGCCCGAGCTCGCCGGGGCGCTCGCGTTCGAGGACTGGAGCACGCTGGCCGTCCGCCACCCCGCCGCCGTCCTGGACCAGCTGGAGCGAGAACTCGGCGGCCTCCCCGAGCGGCTGCGTGACACCTGGTGGGGGAGGCACGCCACTGGAATCGCCGCCGCCCTGCCAGCCGCGCCCGCACGCGTACTGGACCTGCTGGAGCGGTACGGCCCTGACGACCTGCCCGGCCCGGTGCACGACCGGCTGGGCCACCTCGTCGCGGTGGACGCCGAGCGCGTCACGCGCTGGCTCGCCGACCCCGGCCGGGCGGCCGCGCGATGGGAACGGACGCCCGGCAGGGCGGTCCTGCGGCAGCTGGTCACGGCCGATCCGCCGTCCCTGCCCCGACTCGGCGCCCGCTGGTTCCACCGGGGCGCTTTCGGCATCCTGCTGCGGTCCATGGTGCCCGCGCGCCGGCCGGCCTTCCTGGACGCCGTCGTCTCCGTGGCGGATCCGCGCCGCAATGTCCGCGCGCACGAGGGAGTGCTCGCCCTGCTCCCGGCCGCCGAGCGGCACGCCCGGGCCTGCGCCGCGGTCGACGCACTGCGCGCGGAACGCCGCTCGGGCTGGGACCTGTGGGGCCTGCTCGCCCTGCTGCCGCCCGCCGAGGCCCGTGCCGGACTGCTGGCCGCTCTCGGCACCGGCGACGCCGAGGACCGCGGAGCGCTCTGGTGCCGGCTGGCCACGGGCGCCGGCCTCACCCGGGATCCGCACCAGGTCGCCGAGGTCCTCGCGCTGGCCGCCGACCGGCTGGCCAACGAGCGCGACCCCGTACGCGAAGAGGCCCTGTCCGCCTTCGCCGACCTGCCGGCACCCCTGCTCGCGGCGGCCCTCGGGCCGGACGTGTCCGCCGGAGCCCGCCCCGGCCGCTCACCCCTGGAACGACTGTGCCTGGCCGCGCTCGCCTCCCGCGATTGCTCCCCCGGCACCCGGAACGCGGTCCGCGCCCTGGCCGTGAAGCTGCTCGCCACCGCCGCCGGACGAACCCCGGCCGGCGAGGCCGTCGCCGAGGACGACACGGACCGCACCCTCGGCGACGCCGCCACGCGCACTGCCGTACGCCTCGTGGAGGCCCTCACCGCGCACACCGCGACCGTGGACCTCGGTCGCCTGGACGGCACACTCGACGCCGGTGGGATGCGTGCCGTGGTCCACGCACTCGGCCCGTGGCTGGACCGGGCCGCCGCACGCGGCGACGTCGCGCCGCTGCTCGCGCTGGTCACCTCCTGCGGACGCCACGCGCACCGCGTCCCGGAGCTCCAGGACCGCCTCGAACAGGCCGTGCGCACCTGCCCCGACGCTCTCTTCGGCGAGGTCGCCGCGGCCTGGCTGGCCGACCCGGCGACCCGCGGCGACCGGGTGGCCCACCTGCTGGAGCGGGAGCCGTCAGCGGTCTTCGTGCCGCAGGTGCTCGCCGTCCTCGCCGCGCAGCGGACCGACCTGCTGGACCCCGCCCTGACCGATGTGCCCCACCCGGACGGCCGGTTCCCCGCGCCCGGCACTCCCCGCCCCCTGCCCCCGTTCCGCCACGCCGACCGGTGGCTGCCCCGGCAGCGGGAGGCCGCGGTCCGGCTGGCCGCGGCCGCCGTGGCCGACCCCGGCCGGAGCCTGGACGAACGCGCGGCGCTGCTCCGTGCGGCGGCCTCGGTGCCGGAGCACGGGAGGTACCTGCTCCGGCAGTACACGGCGGTCCCGCCCGCCACCACCGAGCCCGACGACACGGCGACGCTCCCGGCGGATCACGTCGACTCGGCGCTGACGCGGGCAGCCCTGGACGCGGCCGCCCACACGGACGACCCGGCCTCGGCTCTCGCAGCCCTGCTCGACCACGCCGGCGACGACCGGGCGGTAGCCGCCTGGTCGGCCGCTGCCCGCGCCGCCGCCCACGCCCGGCCCAGCCGAGTCGCGGCCCTGTTGCGCGATGTGCTGCACCGCGAGAGCGGAGTGAAGGTCACCGTGAGGAAGGCGGCCGCCCGGCTCGCCGCCCGCCACCTGCCGCCGGCAGCCGCCGCCGAACTCCTGGCCACCGTGGGCCGCAGCCCGGGCGTCCATCCGGACGTCCACGCCACAGTCGTCGCCCTGGCCGCGACGCTGCTGCCGGACGACGACATGTGGACCCTGCTGGATGCGGCGGTGTCCGACGGGCCGGTCGCCGCCCGCCGGGCGCTCCTGGACGTCGACCCGGCGGATCTGGCCCCGCCCCACCGGGCGCGCTACGGCGAACTCGTCGCCCGCCTGCCCTTCGTCACGGACGAGCAAGTGGCGGACGAAGCCGTGTACCACCTCCGCGACTGGGCCCAGTACACACCCGCGGCCGGCGCGGCACTGGCGCACGTCTGCACCGACCTCGCCTCGCCGCTGAGCCTCTGGCGGGCGAGCCACGGGCTGGCGGAGCTGGCCCAGTCCGGCCTGCCCCACCCGACCGGGGGCGCGGCACCGGGCAGTCTCCTGCACGACGTCGTGGACCGGCTCCTGGCGCTCATCGCGGCCGGCGAGCCGGAGGGCGGCGCGCACGGCACGGACCTGCCGGCCCGCCGACGCCTGGAAGCCGTTCTCGGCTCGTCGGTCCGCGACCCCCGGGTGTGTGCGGCCCTGGCCCGGCGGCTGGCCGCGGAACCGGCGGTCACCTTCCTGCGCAGCGACCTCCTCGTCCGGGCGCTCGACCTGGGGACGGACGAGCGGGCACTGCTGCTCTCGCTCCGCGAACTGACCGAGGCGATCGAGGGCCGCCCCGTCCTCGCCGCCCGGGTGGCCGAGGACCTGACGGAAGCACACCGTTACGGCCCACCGCTTGCCGACCCCGCCCCGGCCGTCGCCGCGATCGGGGCCCTGAGCGCCGACGGCGGTGTCGTGACGGGCCTCCTCGCCGTGGGCCTCGTCACGGCTCTTGGCGTCCGCCAGAACTGGCCGCAATCCTGCCGCACGGCCGTCGTCGCCCTGCGCCGCCACCCGGAGCGGGACGTCCGGGAAGCGGCGTACGCCACGGTCCTGGGCTGAGCCGCGCCTACGCCGGGACCGACGGTGCCGCCCCGGGGCACCGATCGACTGGACGGCGGCCTCACCTGACATGCGGCGTACCGCGGGGAGCCGCTGCCTCCGCACGGTCTGTGACACGCGTTCGGGGGCCGCGTCGCAGGGACGATGTCCGGCACCGGACCCGCCGGTGCCGGACATGCGGTAGGCCTACCGCCCTGGGGCGGTTCGGCCGTCGATCGTGTAGAGCCCGAGTCGTGGTGGGGCCGCGCCGTCGAGGGCGGCCGGGGCGGAGGGAGCCTGGGGTCCGGCGTCGCCGGGCCGGACCTGACCTCGGTGGCCGCTTAGGGCCTTTCGTTTGGCCCCGCGACGCCGGGGTGATCCAAACGACAGGCCCTAGTCGTCCGGCGTCTCGCGGTGAGCGGGCAGTGGTGGGGCCAGGTGGGGGAGCAGCACGGTGATGCCGTTACCGGCCCGCTCCGTCCAGATGGTGTAGCCGTGCTGGAGGAGCACCGTCTCCACGGCGGCCCGGACGGCCGACTCCGTGGCCTCGCCGAGTCCTTGGGCGGGGCTGGTTCGAGGGCTCGGGCCGCTCAGTGGCGTCCAGCTCACCAGCGCGCCGGCAGGGGTACGGCTCACCCGCACGCCGGGTGTCTCAGTGTCCGTTTCCCCCACCAGGTCGTAGCCGGCCATGCGCAGGCGGCGCTGCACCTCGTGGACGAATTCCTCGTGACTCGTCGGCATTGTGCCCTTTCATTCCGAACTGCCTCGATCGCGGTCCGGTGCCGGAATCCGGGTGACGGCATCGCGGGCGGTTCAGCGCGTCGGCGGGCGCCGTTACGGTGCGACGGGGGGAGGGGGGCGGCCCGGCGCGTTCGGTCTCGTCCTGCAGGAGGAGGGAGAGCAGGGAAGCCACTGGGAGGCCGGCTTCGGCAGGGTGGCGCAGCACCTTGTCCGGCTCTATGCGGGAGGTGTTGGTGTGCCCGTCGCGGGTGTGGGACAGATAACCGCCCTGCTCTAGACCGGAGATGATGCGCGCGACGGCGCGCTCGGTGAGCCGGCAGTGGGCGGCGATGTCGCGGATGCGGATGTTCGGTGTGCCGGCGATGGCCGCCAGTACACACGCGTGACTGGTGATGGACGTCCACCTGTTGTGTGATGCGGAGCCCCCCGGCCATGACCGTCATCTTAGGGGACGAGGCTTGCCGGAACTGAGTTACATGACATACTTTTCAGGCAATAGTTGGCCTGCTTCCGCTGGAGAGTCACAAAAGGAGCCCGAACATGCCCTGGGACGAGGCCGTCATGCCAAGGCTCATGAGCAACACCGGCGAGGAGCCGTTGCCGCAGCAGGCCGGCGGCCGTGCCGTGGAGGGGGCCTCCGTCGTCCAGTACCCATGGAACGGCGCCTGGGTCATCGCCGCGCGCGGCGCCTACGACCTGCACTCGGTCGCACCGCTCGCTGACGCGCTGAAGGCCGCGGTCGGCGCACACCCCAAGGTGGTCCTGGACGCCTCCGGCATCACCTTCGCGGACTCCACGCTGCTGAACCTGCTCATCCTCACCCACCAGACAGGCACCCTGCGCGTCGCCGCACCCTCGCCTCGGCTGCGGCGGCTCTGCGAGATCACCGCGGTCGACACCGTGTTGAAGATACGGCAGACGGTGGACGAGGCCGCCACCTCCTGAGGTGCCCGAAGCGACACCCCGGGAGCACCGGTGAGGCCCGGGGCGTTGAACCCCTCGACGCTCGGCCTCCGGACGCGACGTCCAACGCGCAGGACAGGGCTGACTCCGACCCCCGTCCCTCACTTGTGTAGCTTTCGTGTGTGAGCGATGAGGTTTTCCTGCAGACGCTGTTCGACGACGTGTGTCAGACGCTTTCCCGTGCCGGCTTCGACATCGCGTCCGCGAGTGCTGAAGAGGGCGCTGGACTGCGGGTCCGCAAGGAGTCGGGCGCGGTGATCGTGGGCTGGGTCCCGGCGGACCAGTTAGATCCCGCCGGGAGGATGGACGCCGAGTACGAAGGTATTCGTACCGCCTTGCGCCAGGCCTTGCTGGAGATCCTCACTCAGGCCGGCTTCGCGGTGCAGGCGGACCGGTCCAGCGGAGAAGTGCGCGTGGAACCAGCCTGATGGGGCAGCCCCGGCGTGAAGACCGGCGCTGCTCCGCCGACCCGGGCCACGCCCCGCCTCGCCCCCGACGGGATCGGCCGGGCGTTTCGCGGGCAAGGCGGCACCGCACTGCGTGACGGAGCACGGCCGCGAGAGCTCAACTGTCCTGTGGTGGCGCGGCCGGCCTGATGTTCTGGGTGGCGTGGAAGACGTTGTCCGGGTCGTAGGTCTTCTTCACCTGCGCGAGACGGTCGTAGTGGCCGCGGTAGGTGGCCCGGACCCGGCCGGGGTCCTCGCCCTCGCCGAGGAAGTTCACGTACGCGCCGCCCATGGAGTACGGGTGCATCTCCTCCTGGACCAGCGTCTCCCCGGCTCGGAGGGCCTGCAATCCGTGCGTTCCTGTCGTCACGCCACGCAGCGTCCCCTGTTCGTACCGCCCGACTCCGCCTCGAAGTGAGGCCGGATGGTTCCGATGAGCTCGGGCACCTGCTTCGCCCTGTGATCTCCGCCCGGTCCTCGCACGATCACCCGCACCCGAGCCGGCCCTGCGCGGATCAGGACAGCGGAGCGTACCCGTCGACCTCGCGCCAGAAGGCGTCCACCCGCGCGTTGAACAGGCCGGGGGACTCCTGGAACGGCTGGTGGGCCTCCTGCGCCAGCACCTCGAAGCGGGCGCCCGGGATGACGTCGGCCACGGCCCGTCCGAGCCGCACGGGTGTCGCCATGTCCAGTTCGCCGACCAGGACGAGGGTCGGTGCCGTGATGGCGGGCAGCCGGTCGAGCGTGTCGTGCCGCGTGAAGGTCTCCAGTTGTCGCTGGAAGGCCTCGGCGGACTGCGGGTACGGGAAGGCGAGCGTTTCGTCGATGATGTGCCGCACCATGCCGTTGGCGTGGGCGCGTGGCGTGTAGATCCACAGGAAGAACGCCTCGAGCATGGCACGTTCGTCGGGTGCGTGTGTCGCCAGCCAGTGCCAGAAGCGGGTCATGGAGGTGAAGTACGGCTCGGCCCGTGCCCAGGTGCTCGTGAGGACGAGGCTGCGGACGACATCCGGGTGACGGAGGGCCAGCTCCTGTGCGATGGCGCTGCCACCTGAGAATCCCGCGACATGCGCCCTGCCGACGCCCAGCGCCCGGAGCGCTCCCGCGGCGTCATCGGCCATCATGCCCATGGACACGGGCCCCTCGGGCAACGCCGTGCGTCCGGACCCCCGGTTGTCGAAGGCGATGACCCGGTACCGGTCCGACAGCCCGTCGAGCTGCGCCTGCCATGCCTCAGCGGGGTCACTCAGCCCTGCGATCAGCAGGACGTCGGGACCCTCACCACGACTCTCGGCCCAGATCGTGGTCCCGTCGACCTCGACGTACTCACCCATGGAACACCTCCCACCTCATCGTCCACTCCGCCGGACCGCGACCCGATGCCGCCGCGCCGCAGGTGGTGGGCGGGGGCCCGCGGCCCCGCGGGCACGGGGCGGGGTAGCTTGTCAAAATTAACCAGAAGGGAGATGTCGCATGTCAGCGATCCGGCTCCTGGTTCTCGGCGCGGTCCGCCAGCACGGACGGGCACACGGCTACCAGGTACGCAACGACCTGGAGTTCTGGGGCGCCCACGAATGGTCCAACGCCAAGCCGGGTTCGATCTACCACGCGCTCAAGCAGATGGCCAAGCAGGGCCTCCTCATCGCCCACGAGGTCGCGCCGAGCACGGCCGGCGGCCCGCCCCGAGTCGAGTACGAGATCAACGACAAGGGGACCGAGGAGTACTTCTCGCTGCTGCGCGAGGCGTTGAGATCGCACGAGCAGAAGTCCGACATGCTCTCGGCCGGGATCGGTTTCATGGTCGACCTGCCGCGGGCCGAGGCCATCGAGCTGCTCAGGGAGAGGATCGCGGGACTGGAGCGGTGGCGGTCCGCGGTGACCGAGTACTACCTGCCGGAGGAGGGCCCCGAACAACTCGGGCACATCGGCGAGATCATGAACATGTGGGTGCACTCGGCCGACCGCGGCGCGGAATGGACGCGCGGTCTGATCGGGCGGATCGAAGGCGGTGCGTACACGTTCGCCGGGGAGGGCGAGCCCTTCGTGGGCGTCCTGGCGGAAGGCCGGCCGAACCCGTTCGCCACGGGACCGCACCCGGAGGACGACGGCTAGGGCCTTTCGTTTGGATCAGCCCGGCTTGAGGTCCGGAGCCTCTCGACCGACCCGAGCGGGGTCTGGTGCGTGCAGCTGCAAGGCGGAGGAGGGAGCCGACGCGGAGCGTCGGCGACCGACGACAACGCCGCAGATGCGCGTGCCAGGCCCCGCGACGCCGGGGTGATCCAAACGACAGGCTCTAGGTCCGCCACGGTGCGGCTGCCCGATTGCGGGCGGTTCCGCGGCCGCGACGGCCGCCCGGGGGTTCTCCCCACCCCGTACGGACCTGCCGGCCGGACCTCGGACAGGCCCACTGGCCGGATGGATCGGTTCCCCTCGGTCGCGGAGGCTGAAGCACGTCACACCCGCGCGTCCGATCGGAGAACCAGTGTTCAGCCTGAAGTCCTCGCGCCGCACGGCGGTGCGCACCGCCGCGACGGTCCTGGCGGGCGCGGCGTGCGCCGCCATGACGACCGGCAGCGCCGAAGCCATCGTCAACGGGGCGGATTCCACGCAGCCTTACCCGTTCATGGTGTCGGTCCCGGTGACGGGTGCGGACGACCCCGCCTTCAAGGGGGTCTGCGGGGGATCGTTGATCGACCCGGAGTGGGTGCTCACAGCCGCCCACTGCGTGGACCCGAAGCTCGTCACCCTGGACGGCACCGTCCGGGTCGGCAGCGAGTGGAGGACGTCCGGGGGCACGGTCAGGTCCGTCGCGAAGACGGTCTCCCACCCGGGCTACCGGAACGGCGGGGGCACCGACCCCAACCTCCACGACGTCGCACTGATCCGCCTGACCCGCCCGGTCGCCGAGGAGCCCGTCCGCATCGCCGGCAAGCCGGGGCGGCCCGGCACCCCGACCCGCATCCTGGGCTTCGGCACCGTCACCGACGTACCCGACCCCGCCCGATGGGTCTTCCCCGACCGGCTCCAGGAACTCGCCACGCGCAGGGGAGCGGTCTCCGAGTGCGCGCCGGGTTACGCGGACGGCACCCGCTTGTGCACGATCAGCCGGGTGCCCGAGGCCATGGCGTGCAACGGCGACTCGGGCGGCCCCCAGCTCCAGCGGGAGGGGAAGGGGCGCTGGGAACTCGTCGGCGTCACCTCGGGCCCCGGAGCCCCGGGGGTGCGCTGCGGCGAGGGCCCGGGGCTCTACACCAGCGCGCCCGCCCACGCGGGCTGGATCCGTGCGGTGACGGGCCGCAACGGCTGATCCGGCCGCCGGCGCGATGCCCCCGCGGCTCCCTGCGCCCGTCCACCGGCATCAAGGTGAGGGCGTCGCTGCGGTCCGCGACGCCGCAGGCGCACCGGCTGGTCCCCGACCGGCTCGGAGCGAACGGCGTGCTGGTCACGTGGCCCCTCTCGGACACGGAGACACGGTGTCGTGACATCCGTCACATGGGCAGAGGGTAATCGCCCCGTCGGATAGTAGATGCCGTCCTCGTGAAATATGGGACTTGTCCGACTTGATGCCGGCGTGATCCGTGCCCGGACGGGCCGGCGCGGCGTCCGCCCGGAATCCGTGCCGGGTGTCCCGCGAGCGCCGCTTTCTGATGAGGCGTCGGGAAGTCGTCAGCGGCGAGGGCGCCGCGCCAGCACACGGCCACGCGCCTGGCAAGGGTGTCATGCGCTACTAGGCGAGGTAGTACGTCGGCTCTTTGCCCTGCTCGCACAGCCCTCCTAAGAATGACGACCCGCAGGACGTCTCCGCAGTTCAGAGCGGAGTCCGCGCAGAGCAGGCCACACCAGGGGCGCTCCGCGAAATCCGAGTGAGGTGTCGCATGGGGAAGCATCGCAAGAAGAGGTACAACCGCCGAATAGTGATCGCCGCCGTCGCCGTCAGCGCTGTGGCCGTTCCCTCGGTGGCCGTGGCCTGCGGTGACTGGCAGAACGGCGAAGCCGGCCAGTTCCGCGGCGCGGGGAAGACGGCGGGGGAGGGACGCTGGAGCGACGTCCAGGACGCCCGCTGGAAGGACGCGGACCGGCACGGCCGCTGGAAGGGGGATCACCAGGAGAGTGAGCCCACCGCGGCCCCCTCGCGGACCGCGCCTCCGTCCACGAGCGCACCGAAGCCCGCGGCCCCGAAGCCCGCGGCGCCGAAGTCCACGGCCCCGAAGTCCACGGCCCCCGTCCCCCCGGGTACTCCCGCACCCGCCGCGACCCCGAGCGCACCGAAGCCCGCCGCCCCGGCGACCCCGTCCTCTCCCGCCACCCCGCAGGCCACCCCCACGGCGTCCGGGGCCGCCGCCCGTATCGTGGAACTCGTCAACGCGGAGCGCGGCAGGGCCGGTTGCTCGCCGGTGAAGCCGAACGCGACCTTGACCAAGGCCGCGCAGGCCCACAGCGCCGACATGGCGGCCCACCGGAACATGTCGCACACCGGTTCCGACGGGTCGTCGCCCGGCGACCGGATCACACGCGCGGGGTACGACTGGCGCACCTACGGTGAGAACGTCGCCTACGGCTACTCCACTCCGGAGCAGGTCATGGCGGGCTGGATGTCCAGTCCCGGCCACAAGGCCAACATCCTGAACTGCGCGTTCCAGGAGATCGGCGTCGGCCTCGCCCAGCCCGGCAACTACTGGACCCAGGACTTCGGAACCGCCCGCTGAGCCACGACCGGCAGCGGGTCCGCCGTCGAACGGGATGCGGTGGCCGACAGGACGTGCCCCCCCGCGGGCCTGTCGGTCACGCGCCGGACCGCACGCGGGCCGTCGGTGGACGTGACGGGCCAGGCGCGCCGCGGCCGGCACGATCGGCGGGCCGAGCGGTGGTACCGGCATCACGCCGGGACCACCGCCCCTGGTCGGGCTCCCCGCCCTTGTGCCATCCGGGGGGCGGGTGGACCCCAGGCGGGGAAGTCCCGTCCCAAGCCCTCCGGTCAGGCTGCGTGCCCGCCGGTCAGCCGATGATGGCGACCGGGGCGTCCCAGGCGTTGCGGTCGACGTTGATGGTGTGACCGCCGCGGGTCTCCTTGCTGTTGGCCTTGTACTGGTGGCCGCGGCTGTGGTCGGTGTACAGCTTCGGGTTCCAGGGCCAGTCCTTGGTGGTGGTCTGCTGACCGTTCCACAGGGCGTACCAGAGGTTGCCCGGCAGGTCCGTGCGGTCCTTGGCGGTGGCGATCGCCGCGGCGCTGGAGCTGCTGAAGCCGTAGAGGCCGGCCCGGTAGGTCTTGGCGCGCAGCGTCTTCGTGAAGGAGCGCACGTAGGTGAGGGTGGCCTCGTTGCACGCCTTGTCGGTGATGTCGTACGACTCCATGTTGAGGTAGACGGGGCTGCCGGCCTTCATGCCGAGCGCCGAGGCCTTGGCGATCGCGTCCTTGGCGTTGCTCGCCCCCACCGAGGCCGCGGTGGCCGCGGTGAACCTCTCCTTGTTCCTGCTCTTCTGGCAGGGCGGCTGGGCACCGACGTACAGGGGGATGACCCGCCAGCCGAGCGTGTCGACGGACTTCACCCAGGACTTGGTCAGGTTGGGCTGGGCGCAACCGCGGTTCTTGCCACCGATGTAGACCGCGACGCCGCCGTAGTAGGCGTCCTTCTTCCATGCCTTCATCGCGGCGAGCGACGGCGCCGTGCAGGCGTCGAACGCCCGGCCCGTGTAGGTCTTCTGCGCCGGCCACGTCGAGGCGGCCATCGAGGTCTGGGCGGCGATCCCGCCCCCGGCCACGACGACGGCTCCCGTCGCCGCCAAGGCGATGTACCGGCTCTTCCTGGACAACCTGTGCTTCGGCATTCCCCACCCCATACGACGCGACGAACCTGGCTCCGGTACTCCGGGTACCGCGGTACGCCGGAGCGGGAGCGCAATCACTTCCGGGCCAAGTCTCGCAGGTCGCACCAGCGGTCGTTCCACCAGCCGGCGTCCGATGCCGGCGCGACCCGGTCCGGTCGTGCTCGGCAGGACGAGGGGGAGGGGGACGGGTGAGAGGGGGCGCGCGGACATGCGCGCTGTACCACCGGCCGCAGGGGTGGTTCCGGCGTCCCCATACGGGTGGCGTGGCGGGTGCCGGACACGCGTGCGGGAACAACCGATGGGTCGCCGTGGTGGTCGCGGCCTGTGCCGGAGGGGTGTCGAGATCTCGTGTGTTCCAAGACGGTGGGGCTGGCGCTGGGTTCCGCGGCCGTGGTGTCGGTGGTGGCGGTCGGGACGGGTGGCAGCGCCGCCGCCGACGTGGACGGGGTCCCGGTGCCCGCCCCACGGCTGAGCATGGTCAACCTCGGCGACTCGTACTCGGCGGGCTACACCCGCCTGGCCGGTGCTCCGGCGGAACCGGACGAGCCCGGCAAGTCGGGATGCGAGCGGACGCTGGGAAGCTATCCGTACGTGCTGAAGGACGAGCTGGCCGGCCGGCTCGGCCGTACCGTGAACGTCACATGCGGGGGAGCCGACACCGACGACGTCCTGGTCACCCCGCAGAGCCCGGCCGGGCACGCTTCGCTGGACCGGACGGGGCTGCTCCAGGCCGATCCGCTGGCCCCGTTCCCGGCGCGTCCACCGCAGATCGAGGCGGTGTCCCCCGATGCCGACGTCATCACCATCGGCGTCGGCGGCAACGACTACTTCAGCCGTCTGGTGGCCGCCTGCCTCGAGGCCGGCGCCGTCGGCGACGACCCCGATCAGTGCCAGGACAACCTCAAGGCCGGCGAGTACACCGGTATCGGCCTGCCTGCCGACGACCCGCTCCTCGAACGGCCGAAGCACGCACTGGCCGGCAAGTACCGGACAATGCTCGACGAACTCGCGGCCAGGGCGCCGCACGCCCGCGTCTACGTGGTCGGCTACCCGTCCGTGTTTCCCGCGGACACCGGCACCTGCGCCCGCAACTCCCAGGAGCTGTTCACCCTCAACAGGGGAGACATCACCTGGCTCCGTCAGCTCCTCGACGGCATCAACGCGGCCATCGCCTCCACGACGGCCGGTGCGGCCGGGCGGGGCGTGCCCGCGGAGTTCGTCGACACCCACCGTGCCACCGTCGGCAGGGACGCCTGCGCTCCGCGCGGGACCAAGTGGGTGGAGGGCTGCACCGAGAGGATCGGCACGCCTGGCGTCGGGGGGTGGGGAGAGCCGGCCCTGATCCACCCCAACCACCGCTACCACCAGTACGTCGCGGGACAACTCGCCCAGCGCATCAGGCACGACTTCGAACGACGGTGATCCGTCGAGTCGTCGAGTCGTCGAGTTGTCGAACCCCCAGGGCCGCAGGGTCCCAGCGTCCGTGATGCGCCCGCAGGGGTCTTGACGTACGGCCCCCTGGGTACGCGAGGAGACCACAGGGCCTGGGAAAGGGGCTGCGGATGTCGGTCGACCTCGTCGGCTTCCTCGGTGTCGTACTGGTGGCCTACGTGGTCCCGGGCCCGGACTTCCTGGTGGTGGTCAGATCGGCGACCGAACACTCCGCGAAGGGACGGGCCGCGGCACTGGGCGCCCAGACCGGGCTGTGCGTCCACATGGTCGCCGCCGTCGCCGGGCTGTCACTGATCGCCACCCGCTCCCCGGTCGTCTACGAGGCCATCAAGCTGCTGGGCGCTGCCTACCTCGTCCACATGGGGATCCGGGCGATCCTGTCCGCCCGCCGCGCCGCCCGGCAGCGGCGCGCCCAGCGAGGCGTGAGCGGCGCTCCGGAGGACGCCGCCGCGCCGTGGGGCCCGGCGGGGGACGGTACCGCGCACGGGCGGTGGCGCTCCGGCTTCACCCAGGGTTTCCTCACCAACGTGCTCAATCCCAAGGCGGCGTTGTTCTTCCTCAGCGTGCTGCCGCAGTTCGTCCACGGCGGCGGCTCCGTCACCCGGCAGATCCTGTTCCTCGGCACCCTGGACATCCTGATCGGCGTCGTCTACTGGTTCGCCCTCGTCGCCGTGGCCGCACAGTTGCGTGTGCTCCTCTCCCGGCCGAGGATCCGCCACCGCTGGGAGCTGACGACCGGCTGGCTGTTCATCGCCATCGGCGTGGGTGTCGCGGCGGCTGCGTGAACCGCAGGCCGTGCAGGCTTCGAGGCCCCTCCTCCGCCGCACCGTGACGGACCGGCACCCGTGGCCGGGCCCGGTTCAGGTGCCGTCGGCCGGGGTGCCCAGCGGGTGTGCCCGGGCGATGAGCAGGGCGACGTCGTCGTGGTCGGCGGGCTTCCGCAGCCGCCGCAGAAGCCAGTCGCAGGTCTCCTCAGCGGAGCCGTGCGGTGGCGACAGCAGGCGCAGCAGGTCGCCCAGGCGCCGGTCGATGGGGTCGTCGCGCGTCTCCACCAGTCCGTCGGTGTACAGGACGAGCTGGTCGCCGGGGACCATGTCGAAGGTCGTGGTCTCGAAGGGGACGCCGCCCACTCCCAGCGGGGTGCCGGTGGGCAGTTCGAGGAGTTCGGGCGGCGCGTCGGCGCGTACCAGGACCGGCGGCAGATGGCCCGCGCAGGCCACCTGGAGTTGCCGGAGGTGCGGGTCGTACACCGCGTACACGCAGGTCGCGATGTAGGGGTCGAGACCCTGGGTGATCCGGTCGAGGTGGCTGAGGATCCGGGAGGGGGCGAGGTCGAGGCCGGCGAGGGTGGAGGTGGCGGTCCGCAGCCGGCCCATGGTCGTGGCGGCCGGGATGCCGCTGCCCATGACGTCGCCCACCGCGAGGGCGGTGCGGTCCCCGCTGAGCGGGATGACGTCGTACCAGTCGCCGCCCACCTCGCTGAAGGCCTGCGCGGGCCGGTAGCGGGCGGCGATCTCCAGGCCCGGGCGGCGGGGCGAGGGCTGCGGCAGCAGGCTGCGCTGGAGGGTCTCGGCGGCACTGCGGATGTGCTGGTGCAGTACGGCGTTGTCGATGCTCAGCGCGGCGGACGAGGCGAGTTCCCAGGCGAGGGTGAGGTCGTTCTCGTCGAAGGGCTCCGGGTTGCGCGCACGGGCCAGGCCCATCACTCCGATGATCTGTCCGCGGGCGATGAGCGGGACCGCCATGTCGGTGTGGACCCCGGCCCGTGCCAGCAGCTCGGCCGCGGCGTCGTCGGCGGCGACCCGGCCGAGCTCCCCGCTGTCCAGGTGCTTGATCAGCAATGGCTGACCGGTGCGCAGGACGTGAGCCGCCGGGTGGTCCGCGTGGTACGTGGTGAGCTGGCCCGGTGCGATGATCGCGTCCGAGGCGTCGGTCGGGTAGGCGGTCTTCACCGCGAGGGCACGGAACAGCGGCGGCTTCTCGCCGATGTCCGGCCGGCCGGTGCGCAGCACGGAGTCCAGCACGTCCACCGCCACCATGTCGGCGAGGTCGGGCACGAGCACGTCCGCCAGCTCCTGCGCGGTCCGCTCCACCTCCAGGGTGGTCCCGATGCGCGACGAGCCGTCGGCCATCAGCCGCAGGCGCCGCCGGGCCCGGTCGGCCTCCCTCGCCGCCTCGTACCGGTCGGTGACGTCGACCACGACGTTGGCGATGCCCAGGACGTTCCCGCCGTGGTCCTGGAGGCGGTAGATCGACACGGCCCAGGCGTGGTCGCGGTCGGGGTCGGCCCGGGTACGGCCCACCACCTGCCGGTCCACCACGGGCAGACCGGTCTCCAGCACCTCCAGCAGCTGGTTCTCGGCGGCCTCGAAGGGCTCGCCCGGCAGGATCTCGCGGAAGCTCCGGCCGAGGTGCCCGGCCTCGGAGACACCGTGCATCGACGCCAGGGCCGGGTTGACGGCCACGTACCGCAACTCGGTGTCCAGGACGGCCAGCCCGATCGGCGCCTGGGCGACCAGCTGGCTCGACAGGGCCAGCTTGCGCTCCAACGGCTGGAGCACGGCCCGGTCGGTGGCCAGACCCAGCGCGTAGTGGTCGCCGAGGTTGTCCGTCAGCCGCATGTTGCGGAACTCCACCAGGAGGCTCCTGCCGTCCTTGTGCCGGACGGGGAAGGACCCCGCCCAGCCCCGGCCGGTCACCATCACCTCGGCGAACAGCCTGACGGCCGTCTCGCGGTGCTCGGGGCTCAGCAGCAGGTGGGCCGCGTACTGTCCGACCGCTTCCTCACGGGTGTAGCCGAACAGCTCCTCGGCCTGCGGGCTCCACATGTCGATCCGGCCGTCGGCCTCGGCGAGCACCGCGGCGACGCCGAGCAGGTCCAGCAGCCCGCTCGGGCCGGACGCGCGTGCCTCCGGGTACTCCGGCGGCTCCGCGCGCTGGTCCGCTCGGCTCATCACACTCGCCCCTTCCGCCTGTCGGCCGCACCGCGCCTCGGTGGACGGACACACCGCAACCGCTGTCCGGCGGCACACGTTCACCTTGCGGCACACGGCCGGGGACGGCCAGGGGACGCGCCGGGACAACGCCCTGCCGGGACCGCCGCGGCGGGCGGACGCCCCCGCACGAGAGCGGCAGCGGGGCTCACCTCACCGGATCGGCTGTCGCCCCGAGCTCGTCCCACGCCGTCATGCGCGGGTCCTCCCGGGACGTGCTCCGGACGCGGGCCCTGCCGAGGGGGGCTGCCGGCCGGGAGCCGGCCGTACGGCCGCTCGTGAGCCGTCCGGGGGCCGGGATGTGCGTGAGGGACCGCGCCGGTCAGCCGTGGCCGAAGGGGCATCCGCCCCTGCCGCGGGCCTTGGCGTCGTCGTCCAGGTAGAAGTTGGGGCGCTGGTCGGCCTCGTCGTAGTAGCGGTGGAACACCGGGGTGATACCGCCGGACACGGGCGGCACGATCCAGCTCCAGTCGGCGGGTACGGTGCGGCCCTGCTTCTCCTCCTTGGCGAGGTGGGTCATGAAGTGCCGGGACTCGGTGTGGTGGTCGCTGATCCTGACGCCGGCCCGGGCGAAGGAGTGCAGGACGGCGACGTTCAGCTCGACCAGGGCGCGGTCGCGCCACAGGGTCGTGTCGCTGCTGGTGTCGAGTCCGAGGTGTTCGGCGATGACGGGCAGCAGGTCGTACCGGTCGGCGTCGACGAGGTTGCGGGCACCGATCTCGGTGCCCATGTACCAGCCGTTGAAGGGGGCGAGGGGGTAGTCGACGCCGCCGATGCGCAGCCGCATGTTGGAGATGGCCGGTACGGCGTGCCAGCGCAGTCCGAGGTCGGCGAAGTCGGGACGGTCGGGGTGGCTGAGGTGGACCTCCAGGACGAGGTCCCGGGGCACGTCGAACAACTGGGGCTTGTCCTGGGCGGTCTCGATGACCCAGGGCAGCACGTCCCAGGCGCCGCCGGGAGCCTGCCAGCCCAGACGCGTGACGGTGTCGGTGAAGTCGGCGTAAGCCGGGTCGCCGACGATGTTGCCGCCGTCCTGGCGGTGGCCGGCGTAACGGATGAGCTGGTCGTTCCACACCCGGGGGGCCCGGCTCTCCGGCGTGTCGGGGGCGAAGACGGAGATGACCGGGCGGATGCGGCCGCCGTTGGTGGCCTGGCGCAGGTGGTCGCACAGGTGCCGGTGGATGTCCTCGGCGGTGGTGGCCCGGCGGCGGTCCAGGACCCGCAGGCTCTTCCAGTACAGGCGGCCGATGCACCGGCTGGAGTTGCGCCAGGCGACTCGGGCCCCGAAGACCAGTTCGTCGGCGCTGTGGGTGTAGGTGCCGGTCTCGTCGATCTGCGTGCGTATCTGCTGGAGCCGTGCGGCGAGCGGGAGGGGCTGGTCGGGGTCCTCTCCGTGGTGGAGGCGTACGAACTCCTCCGCCTCGTCCCAGTTCGCCTCGGCGGGGTCGGGCCGGGCCGCCGGCGCGGGCTGGTCCGGCAGGCCGGGGGTGTCGGCGGTCGGGTCGAGTGTGTAGATGCGAGCCAGAAGCGTTTCGGAGTTCATGGGTTCCTCGCGGGTGGCGTTCGGCTCCGGCAGTGGTCCAGGCGGCGGGCTGGTGCCGGGCCGACGGTGGCACGATGGTGGGCGCGGGCACCCGCGCGGAGGCATCGACGACTTCGGGGACGAGTCGTTCGCCGCGGGGCGCCCGCGCCGGCCGGGGAGCCGTGTCGTCGGACCGGCGGTGGGGACCGGGCTCAGGTGGCCAGGTCGTTGGACCGGGGCTGGCGGGCGATGGAGGTTCCGAACAGCTCGTCCCAGTACGGGGCCGAGATGCCGAAGCCCTTGGTGTCGTCGCGGAAGTGGTGGCGCATGTGGAGCGAGCGCAGATGACGCATGAGCCGGCTCTTCGGGGTGGCCAGGTGCAGGTAGAGGTGGAACAGGTCGTAGCTGAGGTAGCCGAAGGTGTAGCCGGCGCCGAACGTCAGCGGCAGGGAGCCGAGCCCCGAGGCCAGGTAGATCGTTCCGCCGACCATCGGGATGCTGAGCAGAGGGCTGAGGATGGAGCGGCGCGGATCGGTCGGGTAGTCGTGGTGGATGCCGTGCAGGATGTAGTGCAGGCGCGCCCCGAAGCCCTTCTCGGGCTCGTAGTGCAGCACGATGCGGTGTCCCCAGTACTCCGACAGCGTCCACGTGACGTAGCCCGCGGCCGCCCAGCCGACGAGCGCCCAGCCGTCGGCCTCGCCGAGGGAGAACCAGACGCAGGCGGCGATCACCGGGGTGAACATGGCGACGGTGGTGACCGGGTGGACGTGGATGAGGTGGTCCAGCCAGCGCCAGCCGACGACGGCGGGGGCGCTGCCGCGCCGGACGGCGCCCTTGTAGTTGCCGGGGCGGGCGGGTGTCTGGGAGGTCACGCCCCGGCTCCTTCCGCGGTGGGGGCCTTGACCCGCGCCTCGTACGCGATGCGGGCCTGGTAGTCCGTGGTGCGCAGCAGCTGGTCGGCCTTGAGGAAGCGGCCCATCGCGTCACGCCACGGCTGGGGCAGCAGGAACAGGGAGCGGGTGACCGGGTTGGTCCAGCCCGGCACGTAGCGGTTGTAGACGGGGCGCCGGGCGGTGCGGAGCACGGACTTGGCGATGTCGTCGGGGGTGAGCAGCGGCACGAAGCGGCCCTTGCCGACGCCGGAGGTCAGTTCGGTCTGGGCCGGGATGGGCAGGATGATGGACAGGTCCACACCGGAGCCGCGCAGCTCCGCGCGGACGCCCTCGGACAGGCCGACGACGCCGTGCTTGGCGGCGGAGTAGGTGGCGCAGCCGGGCAGGCCGATCATGCCGACGGCGGAGACCATGTTGATGATGTGGCCGCGACCGCGCCGGCGCATCGGGCCGATGGCGGTCTTCATCCCGTTGAGGGTGCCGAGGAGGTTGACGCCGAGCTGGTGGGCGGTGTCCTCGGCGGACTCCTTCTCGAAGGGACCCACGATCATCTCGCCGGCGTTGTTGACGAAGATGTCGATCTCTCCGAGGTCGGCCTCGACCGCGTTCCAGAACGCCTGGACACTGGCGGAGTCGGTGACGTCCAGCGGGTAGGCGTGGGCGCCGATGTCGGCGGCGACCTTGGCGGCGTGGTCGTGGTTGCGGGCACCGATGGCCACTCTGGCTCCGGCGGCGATGAACTGCTCGGCGGTGGCGCGGCCGATGCCGCGGCTGCCGCCGGTGATGGCGACGGTCTTGTTGCTGATGTCCCTGGGCATGGCGGATGCCTCCAGAAGGGTCGCGGTCGGTCAGGCGAGGGTGCGGAAGGTGCGGTTGTGCCAGAGCAGCGGGTGACCGCCGCCCAGGCCGAGCCGGCGGACCTCGGCGGTGAGGATGGTGTGGTCCCCGCCGGGATGGGCGGCCTGGACGGTGCAGGTCAGCCAGGCCAGCGCGTCGTCGAGGACGGGCAGGCCGTCCTCCAGGCGGTGGGCGGTGGCCGCGAAGCGGGTGTCCTGGTCGAGGTGCGGGTTGGCGAACCGCCGCGCCAGGTGGGCCTGGTTCTCGCGCAGGACGTTGACGGCCAGGACCCCGGTGGTGCGGATACGGGCCAGTGTGCGGCTGTGGTTGGCCGCGCAGGCCAGGATCATCGGCGGGTCCAGCGACAGGGAGCACACGGCGCTCGCCGTCATGCCCGCCGGAGCGGTCCCGTCGGTCTCGCTCGTGGTCAGCACGGTGACGCCGGAGGGCAGGTTCGCGAGGACGTCCTTGAACCCCCGCTCCGTCACCGGTGCCATGGCCTGGTGAGGGAGCGCGGCGGCGGTACCGAGGGCGCCGGTCACGGAGTGTCCGTTCCCGCCGCGGTGCCGACGGGTTCCGCCTCCGGTGTGGTGAGGGTGATGTGCTCACCGAGCAGGCCGCGCAGGATGAGGCCGATGGCCTCGACCAGGGCCTGGCAGGCGATCGGGTCGATGATGGCGGCGAGGCTGGGCATGCCGAGGTCGAAGCGGGCGGTGAACCGCACGCTGACCGCGTCGCCGTGGTCGTGCACGGTCCAGGCGCCGTCGAACCGGTCGAAGTCGCCGTCGGTCTGGGTGAACTCGATGGACAGGTTGGCGGCGTCGATGCGGTCACGTTCGGACCAGCACAGGATGCCGTTGCGGAAGTTCACCGACCAGTCCGAGTCCAGGGTGTCGCCGCCGGTGTCGGTGACGGTCACCTCACGGACGGCGTCGGTGTACTTCGGGTAGGCGGCGAAGTCCCGCAGCCGCTCGAAGACAGCCGCGGCGGTCGTGTCGGGTACGAGGGCGTCGAGGGTCACCTCGGGCATGTCAGCGCGTCCCCTTGATAGAAGTGGTGGTGCGGGCCAGTGCGGTGGCCGCACGGGTGAAGGCGCGGGTGATCCGGTCCAGGTCGGCCGGGGTGAGCACCGCCGGCGGTGTCAGGCGCACGACCCGGTGCGCGTTGAGGGAGTGGTTGACCAGGACCCCCTCCTCCAGGAGCTGCAGGACGAGCTCGCCGGCGGTGCCCTCGTCGCGCAGCTCGATGCCCAGGAGCAGGCCGCGGCCGCGGATGTCCAGCACCGCCGTGCCGAGCAGGGGGGCCAGGGCCGACTCGATGCGCGCCAGCAGGTCTTCGCCCAGCGTGCGGGCCCGCTCCACCAGGTCCTCGTCGCGGATCGCGGTGACCGCGGCCGCCGCGGCCGCCATCGCCACCGGGGAGGCGGCGAAGGTGGACGTGTGCAGGAAGGGGTCCTTGTCGAACGGCGCGTACGCCTGCGCCGTGGCCACCGCCGCGGCGACCGGTATCACACCGCCGCTGAGGTTCTTGCCGACCAGCAGCACGTCCGGCCGCACCCCTTCGGCGTCGGCGCCCCACCAGGTCCCCAGGCGGCCCAGACCCGTCTGGATCTCGTCCAGGACGAACAGCGCCCCGTGCTCGGCGCACAGCCGCTGCGCACGCGCGAGGTAACCGGGCGGAGGCAGCACCACACCGCCCTCGCCCTGCACGGGCTCGAGGATGACGCAGGCGGGCGCCCCGCCGGCCAGCGCCCGCTCCAGCGCCTCGGCGTCGCCGTACGGGACGTGCTCGGCCGGCAGGAGCGGACGGAACGGGTCCTGGTAGAAGGGCTTGGCCGTGACGGCGAGCGCGCCGGTGGTCTTGCCGTGGTAGCCGCCCGTCGCGGAGATCAGCCGGTGCTTGCCGTGCGCGCGGGCCAGTTTGATCGCGGTCTCGGTCGCCTCGGCACCGGAGTTGACGAAGTGGACGCGCTCCAGCCCGGGGGGTGTGACGGCGGCGAGCGCGGCCGCCGCCGTCGCCGCGGCCGGCTCCAGGAGCAGCCGGGTCGCCATGGGGTGCCGGTGGATCTGCTCGATCACGGCCTCCACCACGCGGGGGTGCCGGTGGCCCAGGAGGAAGACGCCGTAGCCGCCGCAGTCCACGTACTCCTTGGCGTCCGCGTCCCACACCCGGCTGCCCTCGGAGGCGACCTCCATGGCCGCGCCCGTCAGGGACGCCAGCCGTGCCCGCCCCTTGCTCAGGTGGCGGCGGTAGACGGACAGGACCTCACCGGCGGAGGCACCGGCGGTCGCGGGAAGTGTCAGCTCGCTCATGCCGGCACCTGCTCACCCGCGAGCACCGGCTCCGCCACGCGGCGCACCATGCCCTTCGCGCGGGCCATGTAGGCGACCGACGCCCGCAACGCGTCCTCGAGCTCGCTCCCGTCCGGGGCCGCCGGGACACCGGGGATCCGGCCCAGGCTGGTGGGGAAGACGTGCCCGTGGGCGAACAGCGCCGTCATGGCGAGCATGTCGTCGAACCTGCGCCGCGCCCTGGGGTGCAGGTTGGCGATGAACACCGGACGGATGAGGCGGTCGACCATCTCGGGGCCGACCATGCGCGGCCGCGCGGCGGCGATGCCGAGCTCGTCCGCGGTCGCGCCGATGACCTGAAGGGCGTGCTGGGTGCTCAGCGCACTGGTGCCCGCGGTGACCCACACCTCGCCTTCCCGCTGCTCCCGGCGGATCAGGCCGGCGATGGTGGCGGCCACCACGTCCTGCGGTACGAAGTCGATGGGCGACTCGGCGGGCACCGGCACCAGCGGGAGCAGGCCGCGCAACAGGCCGTGGATGATGCCGTGCATGCCCTGGAACGCGGAGATCTCACCGGTGACGGAGTCCCCGATCACCACCGACGGGCGGATGATCACCGCCGGGACGCCCGACGACCGCACGACGTCCTCGCCGGCCCGCTTGGAGTCCAGGTAGTCCTCCGGCCGCGCGGTGGCGTCCCCGTGGTCCTGGCCGAGCTGCGCCCGGGTCAGGTCGGTGCGGTCCACGAACGCCGTGGACACGTGGTGCAGTACGGCGTCCGCGTCGGCGGCGAGCCGCACGATCTGCCGGGTGCCGGCCTCGTTGAGCGCGTGGGTGGCCTCGGGGCCGCTGGAGAAGCCGGTGACGGCGGCGCAGTGGACGATCACGTCCACGCGTGCGGCCAGGCTCCGGTAGGTGCCGGCGTCCAGGCCGAGCCGGGGGGCGGTCAGGTCACCGGCCAGCTGCTCGTCGGCGCCGGCCACCGCGGTGCGGTGGATCAGGGCGATGGTGTGGCAGTCGGACAGCTGGGGCAGCAGCGCACTGCCCACGACACCGGACGCGCCGGTGAGAAGAACGGTGGGATGGCTGGGCACGATCGAGCACCTCACGGACAGGTCAGCGGGCGTACAGGAGTCGAAGGCAGGCGGCAGCCGTTCGAGGGCGTGGCCGAGGCGGTCACGGCAGGGCGGCGGGAGCCGGCGGCCGGGAACCGTGAGCGGGTGGAGCCAGGACGTGCCGGGACGGGCGGCGTGTCGTGCCGGGAGCCGGGCACGACCGGCGCGACGCCCCCCCGGGGAAGCACCCCCGGGGAAGCACCCCCGGGGAAGCACCCCTGGGGAAGACGCCCCTAGGGGATGCGCAGCGGGGCGTCGCCGGCGAAGTACTCGGTGAGCGGGGCGGCCATCCGGCCCCGGGACGGGGGGTGGAAGGCGAGCGCGCGACACGCGGAGTTGAGGTAGGCGATGTCCCCGGAACCGATGAACGCCATACCGCCGAGTGCCTCCACGCTCAGCGACAGGACCCGGTTGATCGCGTCCTGGGCGGCGTACCGGCACATCAGGGACCGCGACAGGGTGTCCTGGGTGACGTCGGCCGTCGCCACCTCCGCGGCGAGCCCTTCCAGGGCGAGGACGGCCGACTCGACGCAGGTCACCGCCTCCGCGGCGACGGCCGCGTTCCCGCGGGGGTCGCCGAGGACACGCTCCACCAGGGCGGAGGCGGCCCCGAGGTAACTGGCCGTCATGAGGCCCTCGAACCACACGAAGCCGACGGTCTGCAGCTGGTCCAGACGGCCGTCGGCGGTGACGTCCGTACGCACCAGCAGCTCGGACGGCACCTCGACGTCGTCCAGGACCACCTCGTCGCTCTCGGCCCCGGCCAGGATCGGGCTGCCCCAGAACGGCTTGACGGCCACCCCGGGGGAGCCGGCGGGGATCAGGGCGAATGCCAGCCGCTCCTGGCCGTCCGGCCCGGGCAGGGGCAGGGACACGGTGAGCAGGTCCATGGAGCGGGCGAGGCTGCACGGCTTCTTCGACCCGCTCAGGAACACCTTGTCGCCGTCGGTGCGGGCGGCCAGAGCGGGATTGAGGATGCCCTGGCCGGTGCGTCCCTCGGCGAAGCCGGAAGCGAGGAGCAGGTTGTCCTTGGCGATCGCGGCGAGCAGCATCCATTCCATGCCGCTGCTGGTGGCCGCGGCCTCGACCAGGGAGGCCACGGAGAAGTGATGCATGGTGGTCGCGACGGCCAGCGAGGGGGAGCGGGAACCGATCGCCCGCTGCACCCTGAGAGCGGTCAGCAGGTCCGCACCGCGGCCGCCGTGCTCGGCGGGCACCAGGAGCCCGGGACCACCGGCGTCGCGGAACAGCTTGATGCCGGGGCTGTCGGCGGCCTCCAGCTCGGCCGGCGGCAGTGCGGTCAGACTCCGGTCGAGACCGGGCAGTACTTCCTCGACGACGGTACGTTCACGCTGCAGAAACCGCATGGACCGGGCTCCCCCTACCTGGTAGCTCAACACGTATCCGGCCGCTCGCATGTCGTGCCGATCGATTTCGGCCGAACCCCCCAGCGGCACACCACACGTTATGAGCCACCGATGCAGGACCCGCGCAGCGGACATCAAAGTTCCGCGCATGAGTTCGACATCATCTCTTTGGGGTGGTTCTGCACGGCAGGTGACGCTTTCGCCCCGGGGGGCGTAACGGGATCAGTGCCGCCCGGGAACACGAGGGCGGGGGTGGAGGCCGTCCGGCTCTCCACCCCCGCCGCGTCGATTCTCAGTCGTCGAGGCCGATCTTCTGATGCAGACGGGCCAGCGGCCGCGGCGCCCACCAGTTCGCACGGCCGGCCAGCCGCATGAACGCCGGGACCAGGATGCCGCGCACCAGGGTGGCGTCCACGATCACGGCGAGCGCCAGCCCGATGCCCAGCAGCTTGAGCGGTGTCAGCGAGGAGGTGGCGAAGGCGAGCAGGACGGTGGCGACCAGGGCGGCGGCCGCCGTGACCAGCCGGCCGGTGCGTTCGAGACCCCAGGCCACGGCGGAGACGTTGTCGCCGGTCCGGCGGTACTCCTCCTTGATCCTCGACAGGAGGAAGACCTCGTAGTCCATGGACAGGCCGAAGGCGACACAGAACATCAGGACCGGTGTGTCGATGTCGAGCATGCCGGTGACGGTGAAGTCACCGACCAGCCAGCGCAGGTGCCCGTCCTGGAACACGTACACCATCGCGCCGAACGTCGCGGTGAGGCTGAGCAGGTTCAGCACGATCGCCTTGAGCGGGATGAGGAGGCTGCCGGTGAACAGGAACAGCAGCACCATGGTGGACAGCGCGATGATGCCGAGCGCCAAGGGCAGCTTGTCCGCGAGGGTGGCCTTGGAGTCCACCAGCAGCGCGGCCTGTCCTCCGACGAGCACGGTGTCCGGTGCCGGCTGCGCGCGCAGCGTCTCCACCAGGTCCATGCCCCGTTCGGAATAGGGCTCGGTGTCGGACACCACCGACAGCCAGGTGCCCTTGCCGGCCTCGAACCGCTTCGAGGCCGGGCCGGGCGGAGCGATCCGGACGCCCTCGCTGTAGGAGCCGGTCAGGGCGTCGACCCGGGTGATGCCGGGCACGGTGGACAGCTGCTGGGCGTAGTCGGCCACTTCGCCGGACGACGAGACCGGGTCGATGTCGGGCAGGACCACGTTCAGCGGGGAACCCTCCCGGTTGTCGAACTCCTCACGCAGCACCTGGGCGCCCTGGTAGGCGGACGAGCTCGCGGGCAGCACCCGGTCGTCGCTGTCGCCGAACTCGGCACGCATGAACGGCAGTCCGAGCGCCACGAGGACGGCCGCGACGGTCAGCGCGAACGGCAGCGGCCGGCGCATCACCGCCATGGCCAGTCGGTGCCAGAATCCCGCGGTGTCGGTACGGGCCGCGGCCGTCCTGGCGTTGCGGCGGAAGAGCCGCCGGACGTTGAGGGCGTCGATGCGGTGGCCGAGGACGGCCAGCAGCGCGGGCAGCACGATGACGGAGCCGAGCGCGGCCAGGGCCACCACGGCGATGCCCGAGTAGGCGAAGGACCGCAGGTGGTACATGGGGAAGACGAGCATGGCCGACAGGGAGAGGGCGACCGTCAGGGCGGAGAACAGCACGGTCCGCCCGGCGGTGCGTACCGATTCACCGATCGCCGCGTGGACGGTGCGGCCGAGCGCGAGTTCCTCGCGGTAGCGGGTGACGATGAAGAGGCTGTAGTCGATGGCCAGGCCCAGGCCCAGGGCAGTGGTGATGTTCACGGAGAACACCGACACCTGCACGACCATGTCGAGCAGCCGCAGGACGACGAACGAGCCGATCACGGCGAGGATGCCGACCGCGAGGGGGGTGCTGGCGGCCACGACACTGCCGAACACGAGGAGCAGGATGATCAGCACCAGCGGGCCGGTCAGCAGCTCGGCCTTGTTGAGGTCCTCCTCGCTGCGCTTCTCGATCTCCATACGGACGGCGGTGACGCCGGTCGCGGTGACCTTCAGCGGGCCCCGTTCACCCACCACCTCGGGCACGATCCTGGCCGCGGTCTTGCGGATCTGGTCCTCGTCGCCGGCCAGCCGCACCATCACCAGCCCGGTGCGGCCGTCCTTGGAGCGGAGGGTGGGCGCCTTGTCGAGGGTCCAGTAGGACGCCGCCTGCACCACGCCCCGCTCGCCGGCCAGGCGTTCGGTCAGTGCGACCGCCTCCTCGCGGACCTCAGGGGTGTCGACGCCGCTTTCGGAGGCGGCGATGAACACGAGGTGCGGGGAGCCGCTCTCGAAGCGGGTGTTGAGCAGTTCGTCGGCGCGGGCCGATTCCGACGCGGGGACGGTGATGCCGCCCTCCGACAGGCGGCTTTCCACATCGGAGCCGAAGGGCACCGCAACGACCAGTGCCGCCGCGGTGACGAGCAGGACCAGCAGCCGGCGTCGTGCCAGCCAGCGGCCCAGGGCGGCCAGTCCCTTCGGGGGAACCGGCGGTGCGGTGGTCGGCGGCTTCTCGCTGCGGACAGAGGGCTGGGAACCCACGCCTCCTCCTTGGAGGTGAGACAGAGCAAGCGGCCCGGTGGGGCGCGCACGATGGGGGATCAGGGGGACCGGACAACGGGGGCCCCGGGTAGGCGCACTGTGCATGGCAGTGCCGGGCGTCAGCGTAGGAACGCCTGCTGCAGCGGTTCGGCAGTGCAGATGCAAGAGACGTGCAGGACTGGATCCGAGATCACCTCCGGCGTTTCTGCAGGAGGGGTGAGGGGGGGTGCCCGGCTCGCTCGGGCACCCGTGCCGGCAGGCGCAGCTCGGCGTGCAGCCCGCCCCCGGGACCTTCCTGGAGCAGGATGTGACCGTTGTTGGCCCGGGCGAGACTGGCGGCGATGGCGAGCCCCAGGCCGGATCCCTCTCCGGTGGCCCTGGCTCCGCGCCAGAACCGGTCGCAGGCCCGGGCCCGCTCGTCAGGGCTCATGCCGGGTCCGGCATCGATGCACTGCACGGCCACCATCGTCGCGTCCTCGACCAGCCGCACGTGGACCGTGGTGCCGGGCGGGGCCATCCGCAGGGCGTTGTCGAGGAACACGTCCAGGACCTGGTCGACCGTGCCGGCGACGGCCGACGCCACGAGGTCGCCCTGGCCGTCGACGGTCAGTGCGATGCCCTTGGGCTCGGCCACCAGCCGCCAGGACGCGACCCGTTCCTCGGCGACGGCCAGCACGTCCACGCTCTCGACGGCCTGCGCACCGGACTCGGCCCGGGCCAGCAGCAGCAGTGCGTTGAGGATGCCGGTCATCCGGTCCACCTCGCCGAGTGCCTGCTCCAGCCCGCGGCCTCCGTCCGGCTCGAGATGGGGTTCCAGGTTCTCCAGGCGCAGCCGCAGCGCCACCAGCGGGGACCTGAGCTGGTGCGAGGCGTCGGAGACGAACGACTTCTGCACCGTGACCTGCTGCTGCACCTGCTCGGCCAGGTGGTTGAAGGTCTCCGCGAGCACCCGCAGGTCCGGCGGACCGAGGTGGACCGGCACCCGCGCGTCGTGGTCCCCGGCGGCGAACCGACGGGCCGCCGCCTCCAGATAGCGCACGGGCCGCAGGATCCACCGGGCGAGCGGCTCCGCAAGGAAGCCGCTCGCGGCCATGGCCAAGGCCCCGATCACCGCGACCACGGTCCAGATGGTCCACCGCTCGAGCCGCAGGTCGTCCAGGGCGGAACACACCACCACGACGCCGACCAGCAGACGCCGGTGGATGACCGGCACCGCCACGATCAGTTCCTCGGCGTCCTCCGAGACCCGCCGGTCGGAGGAGTCGGTGAACCGGCCCTGTAACGCCGCCCGCACCACGGTCTGGTGCGCGAGCTCGCCGGCTGAGAGCAGACACAGCGCCCCGTCCACCGACCGCCCCCGGGCGTCGAAGACGTGTGCCCGACCACCCGTACGGTCCTGGTAGTCGGCAATACTCTGCCGCAGCTGCGCCCGTTCACCGTACACAAGCGCGTTCACCGCCGCGGTCGACAGCTGCCGGGCCTCGGTCACCCGCGTGTGCGCGAGTTCCCGCAGCGCCTCGTCACTGCGCTGCAGGGCCAGCGGCAGCCCCAGGACGGCGACTACCGCGACCGGTAAGGCGACCAGCGCGGCCACCAGGTGACGCCGCACGCCGGGATTCCCCCTTCATCGTCTGTCACACGAGCCGTCCGGGTCACTGCTGGTCGGGCAGGACCAGGCGGAAGCCCACTCCACGCACCGACTGGATCCACTCGCGCCCGCCGAGCTTGGACCTCAGCGAGCCGATGTGGACGTCGAGCGTGCGGGTGGAACCGTGCCAGTTCGGATCCCATACCTCGCTGATCAGGTCCTCCCTGCCGCGCACCGCGCCGGCGTCGGCGAGGAGGGCTGCCAGCAGATCGAACTCACGGCGCGTCAGGTGCACCAGCGCGCCGTCCATCTGCACCTGCCGCGTCCGCATGTCCACCAGCAATGGCCCGAACGCGCAGAGTTCGCCTTCGCTCCCGGAGCCACCGGCAGCCTGCGCGGCGGCGGGCGCGTGCACCCGCCGGGCGACCGCCCCGATGCGCGCCAGCAACTCCCGCATGCTGTACGGCTTGACCAGGTAGTCGTCGGCGCCCGCCTGAAGCACCAGGATCCTTTCGAGCTCCTCGTTCCGGGCCGTCACCGCGATGATCGGCACGGCCGACGCCTCCCGTACGCGCCGGCACACTTCCTGCCCGTCCAGGTCGGGCAGCCCCAGGTCCAGCAGCACGAAGTCGGTGGAGGGCGCCGCCTTGAGCGCCTCGGCACCGCTGCCGACCCATTCCACGTCGTGCCCGAACCGCTGCAGTGCCTCCGTCAGCGCCTCGGCGATCCGTGTGTCGTCTTCCACCACGAGCACCTGCATCTCCGCACCCCCCACGGGAGCCGAGTCGTCCCCCTGACGACCGCTCCACCAGCGGATGCTAACGATGAAATCGGAACAGCTGGATGAAACCGATCGGTAACTGCAAAGATCACTGCACCGCACCTCTCGCAACGCCACCGCACGCTATCATCGGCCGTGGGCGATGAATAGTGCCGCCATGTGGCAATCGAGTGAACGGTGTCGACGGCGTTGATACGGAGACTGACGTGACGGAACAGACGGAGTCCACCCTGACGGCCGACCCCTGCGCCTCCCCCACGGCGGTGGTCGCACTCTTCCGGTCGCTCGGGGACCCGGCCCGCCTGGCCATCGTGCGGCGCCTGGCCCAGGGCGACGCGCGCGTCACCGACCTCGTCACCTGCCTGGGGCTCGCACAGTCCACCGTCTCGGCCCACCTGTCCTGCCTGCGCGACTGCGGACTGGTCGTGTCCCGCCCGGTCGGACGCGCGTCACTGCACTCCCTGGCCCGCCCCGAACTGATGGACCTGCTGGCCGCCGCCGAGCAGTTGCTCGCCGCCACCGGCGAGGCAGTCGACTGCTGCCCCACCTACGGCACTTCCTGCGCCACCGAGCGGACCACCCGATGAGTACCGCTCCCACCCGGTGACGCCCGGGGCCCGGCTCCGGATGCCGGGCTCCTGTCCGGCCCCGTCGTGTCCGGGCAACGTCCCCTCAGCCCGGGGCGGCTACCCCGTCCGTCCGGCAAACGGCGGCAGAACGCAGGGGATACGCCCGGTGCGCGGCGCGGTTTCCGCTGTCCGGGACGGCGATGACGTGCTCGGCCGGGGCGCGCAACGCGAACGCGGCGGTCACACGGTGTCCGGGCGAGTGCCGTCGATCAGCACCTGGCGTTCGGCCGGTGACAGGGGCGGGCCGGCGAGTTCCGGCCGCCCGGGGCCCCGCAGTGCCGCGACCAGCATCTTGGGGGTCACCAGCGACAGGGGCGGTGCGTGAAGCATGAGGACGTCTGTCAGCGCGGTGGCGGCCAGGTGAGACCCGGTTGCGGTGTGAGACAGACGGCTGACGTAGCGCTGCAGCAGACGGTCCACCGCGTTCGGGCGTGCGCCGCTCGTGGTCGGGCGGTGGATGTCCGTCCCGACGGAGAGTGACCACGCCGCCTGCACGGACGAGGCGATGGCGCGCTGGGTCCTCCGGACGGCCGCATCGGCCAGACCGCCGGCGGCCAGGGCTCGCCGGATGGCCGCGGCGCCGTGCGCGGCCACCGTCATGCCCTGCCCGTAGACCGGGTTGAAGGCGGCTACCGCGTCGCCGACCACGAGGAACCCGTCGGGCCAGGTGCGAAGGCGCTCGTAGAAGTAGCGCCGGTTGGTCGTCGTACGGGTGAAGGTCACGTCCGTCAGCGGGGTGGCGCGGGTCAGCAGGTCGGCCACGAGAGGGTGGCGCAGGGTCTTGGCGTACTGCTCGAACGAGTCCGCGTCGCGGCCGGGTTCCGCACCGGGAGGGCCGATCAGGCTGACGTGCCACCGGTCGTGCTCGATCGGGATGATGCCGCCCGCCTGCGGCTGCCCTCTGCGGAAGTCCGCCTGGATGTTGATGATGGGCCAGTCCCGCGTCGGCACGGGTGCTCGGTAGATACGACTGGCGTAGCTGAGACCGGAGTCGATGCGTGCCTCGGACAGGCCGGTGATACCGAAGCTCCTGAGCCAGTGGGGCGTCCGGCTCGACCGCCCCGAGGCGTCGATGACGAGGTCGGCGGCCAGCTCCGTCTCCTCACCGGCGGGGGAGCGGAGGCGGACTCCGGTGACGCGGTGCGCGTCGCCGAGCAGACCGGTGACCTTCGTCCGCTGGTGCACGGTCACCCCGGGGGTCTTCAACACCCGCTGCCGGATCACCGAGTCGGTCAGGTCACGGCTGGCCGTGATCTGGAAGTGCGTGGTGCGCTGCCAGCGCCGATACCAGCCCTCAGGGGCGTACATGATGACGTTCGTGGTGACGGGCACTCGGTTCGCTCCCGCGTCGACCAGCTGAGCGACGCTGCCCGGGAGCAGTTCCTCGATCGCCTCGGCTCCGCTGGAGAGCAGGGTGTGGAAGTGAGCCGCCTGGGGCACCCCTGCCCGGGGCCGGGGGCCGTCCGGTATCTCGTGGGACTCGATGATGGCGATGGTATCGGCGTGGCCGGCGACGGCCGCCGCGGCCAGCATGCCCGCGAGACTGCCACCGATGATCACTGCTCGTCCGCGTCTCACGGGTGATGGCTTGCTCATGCGGGTCTGCTTTCGACGGAGCCGCCGCTCAGGCGGAATCGGTGGACGACGGGCGAGGACAGCGCTTTGGACAGGTGGACGAGATCATGAGTGCCCCAGGTGGTGTTGTCCAGGTTCTCGTCGGGCCCCCTCTCCGTTCGCTGTCGCCTCACCGCGTCAATGATCATGGCCGCGTCCGCGGTCGCTCTGGCGCACCGCGGAGGCTCCCCGCTCCCGACGGCCGTGCGGTACGCCTCGTCCCGCGCTCGCGCGTCGTAGTACGGCGCCAGGGAGAGAAGGGCGTCGAAGATGGCGGTCATGCGAGCCGTGAGCCGTACGGCGGGCGTGGACCACCAGGGGAGAGCGGTGCGCACCGAGCCCGGCGTCGGGACGGCGTGGAGCTCCTGCCACAGCGGCGCGAGTTCCTGCAGCTGGCGCAGGGCCTGGAACGTGAGGGCCAGTCGCGGACCGGCGAGAGGAAGCGCGAAGCCCGTGACGACGAGCAGCGCGGACGGGGCGGCGGCGAGGGGCGCGACCTGGTCGATGAGGAAATCCCAGCGGCGTCCCGTCCAGCGGGCCACGACCGCGACGAGCTTCACGCCGTCGTAGGCCACGTGCAGCAGGTACGCGGGAACGAGGATGCGCAGTCCGGCGCGCAGGGACCCGGTGACCTCCCGCGACCACCGCCAGCAGAGGATGCTCGTGGTCAGGGTGCCCGCACCCTGAGCCAGGAGATACAGCAGGATCATCTCCCGGATGTACGGCGTGTCGGCGTAGTACCCGTCGAACAGGGTCAGTTGCTCCACGGGAGTGTCCCCGAGCCAGAACAGCCCGTGTATCGCGAGGATGACGAAGCACGACCCCGCAATGCATATCCGTGAGGCCCTGCGCGTCTGCTCCGGCCGCGCCGGCCGCCAGTTGATGATCAGCAGGAGGCTCGCGCCGGAAAAGGCGGTGAGAGCCGTGTAGGTGAGCGGCGCCGCGAGGTTGGGGACGCCGCTCATCTCGTTGATCAGCGCGATGGAGTCCGGCGCGCCGAGGAAGAAGACCGTCGACGCGATCACCAGCAGGGCGACCGCGGCCCGCAGCAGCATGTCGTGCCGGCGGTTGATCGCCGCCGGCAGCTTCACCAGTCCGATCAACAGCAGCAGGCAGCCACAGGTGTAGAAGGCGAGATCGCTCGGTCCGTGTTCCACGTGGAGTGCTTCCTCGTTGTGTGCGGTCGGCGGGGTGCCGGCTGCCGGCCCCTCACGCCCGATGCCGTCGGTGCGCCATGGACACCTGGATGCGACCCGCTATGCCCCCAGGGTCCGCGGTTGCACGAGCCTCCGCGAGTGAGGCATGGAGGGCGGTGGCCAGCCGCAAGCCGAACATCTCCGCTTCCGCTTCCTCGTCGACGGGGCTCTCGGCCCGCAGAGCCGCTACGTGCAGGGCGGCGTCCATCCGCTCGAGGGAGGAGGATCCGACGGCGTCCGTCTCGGTGACTCGCCTCACGAAGTCCTCCAGCAGGTTGGTGGGCCCGTGGTGCAACGCCCGCGTCGCAGCGGTCCCGTGCGCCGTCGGAGAGCCGCAGTGGCCGGCGAACATGTGCCACGCCTCGTGACCGATGATCACACGCTGGTGTACTGGATCGGTGTTCTGCTCGTATACGATGAAGTCGAATTCGGGAGCGTCTATCCATAAACCACTGGCGGTCTCCGGCGGGAAGACGGCCTCGCGAAGACGGACGGGACGTCCGCGGACGCGGCTGAGCGCCACACCGAGGGCAGAGGCCAGGTCGTTCTCTCCGTCCGAGGGCTGGAGGCACTCGATGATGTCGTTCGTCAGTCGCCTCATCGTCCTCACGTCGGCGTTTCTGACGGTGCGTATACCGGACTTCGACTGGGACGAGCGGTCAAAGGTCACTTCTCTGGCTCCAGTACGGCTTTGATCACCCCGGCGAGCATGGCTCGACGCTCCGGCGCCAGCCCTCGGAAGTTGATGCCCGAGAGGCCGTGCTCGCTCATCAGCTCGGTCACCGGGTCGTCGGTCTGCAGTTGACGGAGGAGCGGTTGCAGGGCCCTGTTCAGGCTCTCGTCGGCGGTATCGGTGAAGGTGTGCAGGTCGACAGCGAAAAACTCGGCCAGTTGCGTCAGATGGCCGACGCTCGGGACTTTCGCGCCTTTGACGAGCTGCCGTGCCCACATCTCGGAAATGCCGAGCCGGGCCGCCAAGGCGCGAATGCCTTCGGGGAAGGTGATCCGGTTCGCCTCGAGGTAGGCCCTGTACGCCCGGACCAGGCGGTCACGGACACGCTTCTTGATGGCCTCTTCCTCGCTGCTGTCACTCCCACCGGACCCTTGGCCGGCGAGGACCGCTCGAATCTCGGTTTCGTCGAGCAACGTGGCACGGGACAACTTCGCTATGTCGAGGACGGCTTCCTCCTCCAGGCCACGCTCCGCCACCAGTGCGCGCAGACGTCCGAGCGTCCCGGGTAAAGAGCGGCTTGGGTCGCTCACCGAACCTCCTGGCACGAACAGGGACGCAACGCTTGTGGCTCGACTCTAAAGCATCGTTGACCCGCGTGTTGTGGGGAGACCGACATGGCGGGCAGGACAACTCGCCCGATGTGACCGGGTCTTGGCGGACACCGCCACACATGCGCACCGACCCGCGCCCTGGCCCTGGCGACAACTCCCCGGAACCGCCCGGAGGGTGAGCGGGACCCGAGCCCGCCCCCGCACACGGGCCCGGTGCCGAGCCAGGCCGTCGGGATTCCCTCCGCCACGGCGGGGAGACCACCGCGGCCCTGTACCGGGCCGCCGCCCTCATTCCCGGTGTCGATGTCGTCCGCCACGCCGTCGACGCGGCGGGCCGCGACGGAGTCGCCGTCGCCCGCACACACGACGGCGAACGCACCGAGTGGATCTTCGACAGGAGAACGGCCCGGCTGCTGGGCGAGCGCACGGTCCTCGTGGACGACAACGCCTGGGGCGAGGCCGGCACCGTGGTCGCCTCCGTCGCCGTCATCGACAGCGGCATCGTCGACAAGGCCGGACAGGCACCCTGAGACCCCGTGGGCTCCGCGACGGCCCGCTCGGCGACAGCCCGCTGCGGGCTCGTAGGATGCCTGGATGCCGAAGCCATTACGGATGAGTCGTCGCACGTTGGTCGCCGCGTGGGCGGTGCTGTGCGCGGCCGGTGTCGCCGCCACCGCCGCACTGAACGCCTCCTCTGCGCCTGATCCGCAGTCCGGGACGCACGAAGGGCCCGTCAGCGCCGAGTGCGCCGAGTACATCGCGGACATCGAGGCGAGGCTGGCCCGGGCCAGGGAGGCGGGTACGGACGACGGCGTGGTGGCCCTCTCGCGAGTCAGCGTGGACGCGGACGACTGCAGCGACGAGTTGCGCGAGCACTTCAGCGGCGACCGGTGAGCCGCGCCACCGGATTCGCCGTGATGGCGGGGCTCGCGTGTGCCGGTGCGGTGGCGGTCATCGCCGTGGGCGCCGCGACGGAACCGGAGTCGCGGCCCACACCGCCGCGGGTGTACTCGTCCTGCCTTGCGGCCGACACCCAGCCGATGCTCGCGGGCGCCGACCCGTGCGACGGCCGCTGAAAGCCACTGCGCCGGCCATCGGCCGGGGCGTCCCTGCGGCCCCCGATCTCCAGCGGCGAGTCCCGGGCGGATCCGCGCGTGCGGCAGGAGTCTCAGCCGAACCGGCCTGTGCCTCGGCCGTCGTTTCCCCGGGCCGGCCCACGCGTGCGTGATGCCCAGGGGGCTGAAGGCGGGCGGTCCCGCCACCGGGGGGATGGTGGCGGGACCGCCGTGCTCGGAGGGGGGAGCCGAGCTGCTGTACTGCTGCTGCCCGGGATCGGCGGCTGTATGCGTGGACGCTTCGTGCGGTGATGCCGTCGGCTGCCCGCCCGCCGAGTACGGGGGCCGTCAAGGCCGGGAGGGCGAACACGCCCGAACCCCGGAACGCGACGCGCCGAGCCGTACCGGTGACCGGGTCGCTTCGGCCGGGGACAGCGCCCACGGGAGCCCGAAAGCAGGTGCGTGGCTTGTGGGCGGCCGCACAGGGCACCCGGCAGGAGCGGATCGGGTTCGACCACCACCGCGGGCGCGGGGCGGCGAGCCGGAGGTGGCCATCCGCTGGGACGGCAGAGGGAGACACGTGACGGTGGGCATCGAGGTACGGGCGTCGGGGCTGCGGAGGACCGGATGACAGCCGAGGCGATGAGGGCGGTGCGGCTGGTCGCGCGAGCCGCGGCGGACACGCCCTCCGAGGAGGTTCCCCGGCGGGTCTGTGCGGCGGTGTGCGAAGGACTCGGCGTCGACGGTGCCACCTTGTCGTTGCTCACCGACACCCCCTCCCGCCAGCTCCTCGCAGCGTCGGACGACACCGCCCTCCTGCTGGAGGAGATCCAGTTCACGGTGCTGGAGGGGCCCTGCATCAGTGCCGCGCGGACCGGTGAGCCCGTGGCCGTGGACGACCTGCCGCACGACCTGACGCCCTGGCCGCTGTTCGGGGCGATGGCCCGCGAGAAGCTGCCGGGGGTGGGCTCGGTGTACGCGCTCCCCCTCTTCTTCGGCGACTACGTGCTCGGGTCGGTCGACCTGCTGGCGACCCGGCCCCGCGCTCTCGGCGCGGACGCCCTGGAGCAGGCGTCCCACGTGGCCGACGCGGTGACGGCAGCGCTCATGCAGACCCGCCAGATGCTGCTCACGGGCAACGAAGCCCCGGCGTGGGAGCCGGAGCAGGTGATCCGCGCCCACTGGTTCGACACCTCGCGTGCCGTGGGAGCCCTGGCGGCCCGACGGCGGATCACCCCTGAGGACGCCCTCGCCCTCATGCGCGCGGAGGCCTTCCGCACCGGCAGGTCATTGCCGGACATCACCACGGACATCCTGCGCGGCCCGCCCGGCACGTCGTAGGCGTGGGGTTCGAGGCGACTGTCAGGGGGTCCTCCCCGCCGGCGTCTGCCCGCGCCGCCTTCCACGCCCGCCGGTCCGCGCGAGTGCTGCGGTCGCTTCACGCTGGAACGGGCGAGGTGGGCGCCTGCCCGTAGGAGGCGCCCACCCCGCCCGCTTGCCTGCCCGTCGGCCTGATGACGGCCACGATCGTTTTCCTTGCGCCGGCCGCGCCGTCGTCCTCTATGCCGTACACAAGCGGAAGCGACCCCCACAGGCGCAGGCTTCACGCGATGCAGCCGTGATGAAGTCGGCCACGGCCCGTGATCACGGGTGAAGTCCGGCTGGTGGGCGGATCGCTCGCGGCGCCGGCGCAGCGGCGGGCAACAGACGAGTCGGTCCTACGCGGCGAGCGTCTCGTCCTCTTGGGAGAGGCTCACACGGCTGGCGCTGTACTGCTCGAGCAGCGCATCGGCCGCGAGCAGAGCCTGCTCGGCCGTGCGGGCTCCGGTCATCACGCACAGCGTGTACGTGGCGTCCTCGAGAGCCCTGCTGGTGTGACCGGTCGGGCGCACGTCATGCTCGATGCGTGCCTGAGCGAACCGGGCCAGGACAGCTCGCAGTTCCTTCTCCGCCGGAATGATCAAGATGCTCCCTCTTCCTCAAAGCCTCCCGCAGGCGGCCGACCGCTGCGCGAAACCGGCTACATCCAGGCTCTGACGTCACCGCCTACCACCGGGTACGCCAGGCAACACCCTTGTGCCCCGCATCTGAAGGTCTATGCCACCGGGTACCACCGACCCTCTCGGGCAGCCAATCAAGCTGCTCCAGTGAGGCGGACGAGGGGGGGAGTGATCATCGAGTGCGATGCCGTGGCGAGTGTGGGGAGGCTGGTGGTCCGTCCGCGCGAGCCCTGCCGGACAGAGAATGCTCACGCATCCGGTGCGGTTGAACCGGACGTGATGGTGAAGGGGACAGTGTCCCCGGGCCTCGTCCATTGCCTGCAGGGAAGATCGTTCGGCTGAAGCCCTGCAGAGCCTTTCGCCGCGTAGGCGACCGCCCTTCACGATCACGCCCCATGCGGGCTCAGCCCCGGTCAGCGCGCTGGCCGGGGCTTGTCCGTGCCGACCGAGCACGCCGCGCGTCGTCCCCTCCACCGAACTGAGGCCGCTGCCGCCCTCGAGTCGTCGCGCCACTCCATGATCCAGAGATCGACGTACTCGTCCACGTGGTACGACGCGTAGCTGCGCTCGTCGTCGCTCCCGCACACACAGGCTCGTCGACCACCCCCGCACCCGCCGTCGGGCGCCCCGGGGTCCTAGCATGGAAGACGCGACCTCTGCCGGGCCTGCGGCTCCCCCATGCCGCAGCCACGCCGCCGGCTCAGCCGGCACCATGCGGAGGTGCGCCGTGCCCGATGACCGCTCGTTCCGTGACCGTGAGGCCGACACCTGGGCGGGGAACGTCGCTCGGAAGTGGCTGCGGGAAGCCGCCTGCGTAGGCGAAGATCCCGAGCTGTTCTTCCCGCCGGCCGAGCTGGAGACCGATCCCCAGGTCGCCCGGGCCCGCGCGGTGTGCCGCAGGTGCCGCGTCCTCCTCGACTGCCGCTCCTGGGCGATCGAGCAGGGTGAGGACGCCGGCATCTGGGGCGCCACCACCGCCAGACAGCGCCGCGCCATCAGCCGGGAGATGCGCCGGGTCGCGGCCCCGCGCTGACCTCCGGCGCCGGCAGCCGGCAGCTACGGAACGGGTCCAGGCCGTACTCGCAGGCGGCCCGGTGACCAGCTCACAGCCCGTACGGTGCCCGTCGGCCGGTCTACCCGGCTGTCGACCCGTTGCTCCCCTGCCGGGGCAGGCTGCGGACAGTGGGCCAGTGAAGCCTCCGGCAGAGCGGGTGATCCTGGTCTTGAACCCGTCTACCAGGGGCTTCACTTGTCTGTCACGCCAACTACTGGACCACACTGGCAGGTTGGAAGACGCACACTTCGCTCATCAGGTGCTACTTCGCTGATCGGGAGTTACGCCGTTCTTCTTCTTGAAAACCCGGACATGAGAAAGGGGACAGGGATGCGATCAAGCCGGGCAGGGATTATTGTCAGAGTTGGGCGGCCTTATGGCGCAAGGTCCGATATTGGGCTTCGTGATGCAATGCAATGCATTCATACAGCCATGGAGCTGAGCGTGCGACCTGTGCCCTGCTCGACACGCAACCGCGAGGGGTAAAGGCTGACATCGCAGAGACGTAGCGGCGGCCAACTGCAAGGGACCGCACATATCTCAGTAGTCATTTTCTCCACGGTTGACCGACCGCGGCACGATCGGCGAGATGACCGGTGGGCGACTGCCTGGAGGTCTCGACGGCGGTCGAAGGGCCGGACGATACGCGCCAACAGGGGCATGGGTCTCCACCAGCTGGGAAACGCGAGATCGGAGATGCGCGATGACAGAGATCGACGCGGCGGTAGTGGACTCGAACGCGTCCAGCGCTACGATCCGGGCAACGATATTCAACAAATCAGGTCGTACCATCGCCACGGGCGGCACAGTGCGACTTACGGCGGCTCCCTTCGGGACCGGAAATTTCGCTGATGCGACTTTCGGCTCGATCGCGCCAGGGGGGCAAGAGACGCAGCTTATCAATTGGGATCTGGAGCAAGACGATATGGGGCATAGCCCATATCCGACGGCCGCCCGCTACTTCCTTTCAGCGGAAGAGGGCGGGGCCTGTTCGGGCGGAACCGGTGAAAATCCAGAAGGAATTGCAGGAGTCCGGTTCTCCATATTTGACCCCGACTGGTCGTGACTGCGCTGATCCTGGGGTGAATAGCGGTCCCGTCCCGCGTTAGCGAGGAGATCATGTCTACTTCGTCATTCCAAATGTCGAGCTTCACTCCTGTTGACGGTAGTATCGTCAATCAAAGCTCGACCTCGGTATGGTTCTCATTCTCCAGCGCATACGTGACGCATATCAGCGTCGAAATATGGTCTGAGGATGACCAAGGCGCAACCTATGCTGATAGGCAAGAAACGGATACGAACGGTACCGATGATGTGGGCTTGTCGTTTGCCGTGCCCGCCGCCGTTGACCTGCACTACAAGATTACGGTCAGCGGCGACCCCAGCTCCAATAATACTGTCCACGTCCGCATCGAATGGTGACTCGTTGGCATTCCGTGGGCCATCCCAGCCCCGCCAGGGCTTGATCAAGTTCCGTGGCGCACGATCAGAGGCCCGGCCTCTGCCGCGTGCGGTGCGTCGAACGGTCCCGAGCCCGGGACGACGCGTCGGCCCGTGTCCGCGTCTGCGGCAGGCGGTGTCCACCGGTCGTGCAAGCCCCGGACGCCCGGCCGACGGTGTGACCGTTCAGGGGCGAGTGTTGACGTGGCGTACCTGCGGTCCCCACTTCTCCATGACGGGTTTCATGCACCACTGGCAGAGCGGTGCGCCCCCGCGACCGTACTTGTGGGTCTTGCGCTGACAGGTGGCGCAGGGGCCGACGAGGTCTCCCGGGCAGGTCAGCGCGGACGGATCGGGCTCCGTGACAGGGGGTGGTGCGGTCGGCATCGTGTTTTCCTGTTCTGGATGAGGGGGCGATTATCAGCCACCAGTCATCAGAATACGGCCACTGCCGTACACCAGTTCGATCGTGCTCGTGGATGCGGGAGAGGGTCGCGGGGGAAGGCTCGGGAGAAGTCAGGGGCAGCCCGGGAATGCCCGGCGCCCGGAGCTGGTTGTGGACGGCGTGGTCGTGGAGGGGACAGTGTCCCCGGGCCTCACCCATAGCCCATGAGGACGATCGTTCGGCTGAAGCCTCATGGAGCCTTTCGCCGTGCAGGCGACCGCCCTTCGCGACCACGCACGTGTCACGGCTCCCGGCCGGCGCCCGTGCCGGCCGGGAGCCGTGACACGTTTTTGCTCGAGCCGCTGCTTCCGCAGGCCGAAGGCCGAGCGTCGGCCACGGCACGTCGCCCAGCCGATCCCGCCACCGGCGGCCATCCCCTCGGTGCGGGCCGAGGGCAGCCGGTCATGGCGCCGCCCTCCTGGTCGCGCCTGAGGTGAGCTGCCGATCCCTAGTTCTTCTGCAGGGTGCGGGTGACACCCGCGATGACGGCGGTCGTCAGCATCCAGCCGAAAGCGATCAGCAGGTAGGCCAGCCACTGAAGGCTGTGATTCGACCAGTACCAGGCCGTGCGCTGGCCCAGACCGCCGATGGGGATCAAGAGGTCGAGTGTGTAGACGAGGGGCTGGAACGGGGCGCCTTCGCCTCGTTTGGCCGGGGTGGGGGAGTGGGCGCCGAAGATCAGCGTGCCCAGGAGGGTCAGGGCGAGGAGCCACACACCGGCCAGCCAGGGACGGTAGCCATAGCCGACGGTCAGGTCGAGCAGGTACCCCCACGCGCGCGCGGCCGGGGACAACATCTGACGCCGATGGCGCTGCTTGGCCAGCAGAACGCGGCGGGCGTCGTCATCGTGGCCGGTCTTCCGGTACCAGCCTGCCAGTTGCTCATAGGGCTGCGGGTTGTAGTCCGGGCCGCGTCGTATCCATGCCACGCGGTGGGTCACGGAGTTCCGCCGCCCCACCGCCTCCCGTCGCTCACCTGCCTCGTCCACAATGATGGAGCCGTACACGAAGCCGTCCAGCTCCACGACGTCCGGCCAGCTGCGGTCGCTGTCGTGGAGGTAGGCCACCTGCGCGCCGCGCAGGTCCACCGTGCCGGACGGTGTCCGGGCGAGGGTGAGGTCGAAGTCCGCGGCCTGCATCAGCCGGGCGGCCTCGCCTCGCCCTGCCGCGGCGAGAACCGCCAAGCGCGCGGTCACCGACGGTGGACGACTGTGGACCTCGGCCGGTTCGCGGCTGGTGCCGATGCTCAGGGCCGCAACCCGGCGGGGCCGCGACCCACTCGGACAGCGACCCGGTGGGGCGACGCGGGCCTCAACCTATGGGGCCACTGTTCCTCGGCCTGCCTGCCGTTGCTTGACCCGGGGCGATGGCGCGGTCGGCGCGCCCCAGCCGGATCGCGTGCCCCATCCCACGGGGCGAGCAGGGTGAGCACGCGCTCCACATGGGTCGGCAGGTCATCGCACGCGCTCCCTGAAGGGTTCAAGTTCACCCCCTCGCCTCGCGTGTTCGAATTTTCGTTCGATAATGTGGTGGGAGGAGGTGAGCAGTGATGAGCGCGGAGACGCGTACCCACCGGCAGGCAGTGGTGATGCACGTGCGCTGCCCCGACCGCCTGCCGGAGGAGACCTTCCGCCAGGTCCTGGAGGAGCTGGCCGGTCTGTCGCCGGTGGTGCAGGCCCTGCCGCCCACGGCCGCGCTGGTGGACCTGACCGGCGCCATCCGCTACCACGGCTCCACCCCGCACCGGCTCGGTGAGGTGCTGCGGATCCGCTCCATCTCCCGGCTCGGGGTCGACGTCCGGGTGGGGATCGGCCCGTCCATCACCGTCGCCGCCACCGCCTCCGCGCAGGTCCCGCAGCCCGGCGGCGTCCTCGCCATCGCTCCCGGCCAGGCCGCGGACTGGCTCGCCCGGCTCCCGGTCGACGCCCTGCACGGCATCGGCCCCCGCCAAGCGGCCGTGCTCCGCGATTACGGCATCCACAGCGTCGGCCTGCTCGCCGCCGTACCGCCCGCCACCGTCCAGCGCCTCCTCGGCGGCCGCGCCGGCCGCCTGGCCGTCGACCGCGCCCGCGGGATCGACCCCCGCCCGGTCGTCCCCCGGGCCCTGCCCGCCTCCGCCACCGTGGGCTGCACCTTCGACCGGCACACCCTGGACGGCGCCGCCGTCCGCGCCGCCCTCCTCGACCTGGTCGTCCGCCTCGGCGTGCGCCTGCGCCGCCGCGGTCAGGCCGCCCGCGCCCTGACCCTCACCCTGAAGTTCGCGGGCGGCACCACCTGGGAGAAGACCCGGCGCCTGACCGAGCCGTCCGCCCACGACGACGACCTCCGCCGGCTCGCCTACCAGCTGATGGACGCCGCCGGACTCCAGCGCGGCCGCCTCACCGGCATCACCCTGCGCGGCGAGGACCTCATCGACGCCGCCCGCGTCACCGAGCAGATCAGCCTCGACGACACCCGCGAGGACCGGCTCCGGGCCGAACAGGTCATGGACCGCATCCGCGACAAGTACGGTCCCGCCGCCATCGGACCGGCGGCCGCCTTCCGCCGGGCATCCTGACCGACGCCGTCGCCCCGGCGCCCATGCCGGCGTGAACGCCGAGGTGCGTACCCGGGTGCGCGCGAACGAGCCCGACACCGCGGCGCACCGCAGCCGCTCGAACCGGCTCGGCATCCCCTGGCGGCACATCGAGGGCGACGTGCTCCCCGGCGGGGGACGGCTCCGCCCATGACGCCCCCGCCGCCGGACGCACGGTGGAACCCGCCTCCGCACGGTCACGCGTACGCCGGCACCCGGCTCGCCGGTGCCCGCACCGCGCACGCCGCCGCCGGGGGAGCCGGGCACCGACGAGGACCGCGCCCGGCGGCCCCCGCACCACCGGGCCAAAGGTGACGCACCTGTCCGCGCTCCAGCGGCCGTCCGTCCGGACAGGCCGCTGACCAGGCCGGACAGGGCTTCGCTGTCCCGGACATGTCCCGGACGCCGCAGGCCGTTGCCCACGTCCGCGGCCGGCGTCCAGTGTTCCGTCCGTCAGCCGGACCCCTCCCGGGACCGGCGGGAACCGAACGGAAGGACGTACGGAATGTCATTGGCGAGCACGGTGAAGAGCACGGGCGTCGCGGGAGCGGTGCTGGCTCTCACGCTGGGGGGACTCGGCACGGCCGGACCGGCGCAGGCGGCGCCCGCTCCGGGACCGGCCGCGGGCAAGATCGCGCTGGGGCAGTACCAGAGCACCAACGCCGAGGTGCGCAAGCGGATCTACGAGGGGGACGCCAAGGGCGGCGACACCGAGCGGAACAACTGCAACTTCTACACGGGGTTCTGGACCGCGAAGGCCAACTACCGCTGGGACGGCACCACCGCGTCCCGGCACGGCACGATCAACAACACCCAGGCCTGCGGCACCAGCAAGGGCTACATGTACATCAAGGTCGACGGCGCCTGGACGAAGAAGTGGACCAGCGTGAAGTGGACCTCGCGCGCCTGGTGCGCGGACTTCGCCAAGTACGCCTGGTACTGGGGCAAGGCGAAGATCACCGGGCTGAACGCGGCCGCCGACTCCTTCCGTACCTACGGCAGGGCCAACGGCACCTGGCACACGAAGGCGCAGGTGAAGGCGGGTACCTACAAGCCGCGGGCGGGTGACGTGGTCGCCTACGACAACAACGGGGACGGACGCGCCGACCACGTGGGGGTCGTGACGTCGTACAACTCCGCGCGGAAGGTGTACCACTCGGTGGAGGGCAACACCTCGCTGGAGCGGCTCACCTACAAGAAGACCCAGCCGGCCACGGCGGGCAGGGTGCTGGGCTTCACCACGCCGAAGGCGCGGTAGCGGTCCGAGCGGTGGCCTGAAAGTGCTTTCCCTTGTGGCAGGTCCACGCCACTATCTGCCTCATGAGTCACAGGTCACCCGCCCTGTCGGAGATAAGGACCGCGGCCGAACTGGCGGCGGAGCTGCGCGAGTTGAAGGCCCGTTCCCGGCTGACCTACCGGCAGCTCGAGGAGCGCGCGGCGCGCAGCGGTGAGCTGCTGCCCCGCAGCACGCTCGCCGACGTGCTCCGCCACGGCACCCTGCCGCGGCCGGAGTTGCTGACCGCGTTCGTCCGCGCCTGCGGGGAGGGGGACGCCATGGACGAGTGGCTTGCCGCACGCGAGCGGGCCGCGCAGTCCGCGGGGCAGACTCCCGCGACGCGGACACCCGAGGACGACGGCCTTCGTACGGGGGTCGAGGGCCGTCGTCCGCGCCCGCGCAGCTCGGGTCCGTGGGTGGTCGGCGGGGCCGTCCTCGCGGTGGCGTTGTCCGCCGCCGGGGTGTGGCTGCTGAGCGGCTCCGGGGAGAAGGGAACGGCACTCCCCGGGGACGAGGTCCACATCCGGCCCGTCCGGGCGCCCGGGTTGTGCCTGACGGACGGGCACGTGGCGGACGGGCGCTACGGCTCCCTGGTCGCGGTGCAGCGCCCCTGCTCGGAGGCGGTGCCCCCGACCACCACCCTGGACCGGGTCGAATCGGACACCTATCGCATCGTCTGGTACCACCCCGAGCACGGCAAGGGCTGTCTCAAGGTGCTCACCTCCGGGGGCGGCAAGGGGCTGCTGGAGCCGTGGGAGAACTGCCGGCTGTCGACCCTGTTCCGTTTCGTCCCGGCCGAGTCCCGGGCGCCGAAGGTCTCCGGCCGTACGTACCGCATCCAGGTCACCGACTCCGCCTGTGTGACCGCCGCCGGCCTCAAGGCGGGCGCGGAGGCGGTGGTGGCGCCCTGCGGCAGGAGCGACGCGCAGGTGTTCGTGGTGGAGGCGGCCGTCACGAGCCGGGACGACGGAGCTCACTGACGGTCGCGGCCGGCGGACCCACTGCAGGGTCCTGGCCCTTCACCCCGCGCAGGACGATCCAAGACGACCGGAGACGACCGGGGTGGCCGAGGGCCGGGCCGCCGGCGGGACCGGCCCGCTCGCGTGGGCGCCGGAGTGGCCGGTGGCCCCTGAACTCCCGGGACACGGAGAGGCGGTGTCGCCTGACGACGTCCGCACCCTCCGGCGGGTGACCGGGGGGCCTTGCCGCAGGCGGCACCGAGGCTGCCTCACCGGTCCCGGGCCCCGGTTCTCACGTCTCCTCGGGCAGACGGGCGGCCAGTGCCCGCAGGCCCGCCAGCACCTCGTCGGCGGTGGGCGCGGACTCCGGGTCGGCGAGGTGCTGCATCATCAGGCCGCTGACGAGGGCGAGTTGCACCGAGCCGACGGTACGGATCACCGTTTCGGAGAGCTCGCTCTCGGCGGTTCCCGTGACCTCTCGCGCCATGCCGCTGCGTCCCTGCCGCAGCCCGGCGGCCACCTGCTCGCGCAGCTCCGGATCGCGCTGCGCCCGCAGGACGGTCTCCAGATTGGCGATCCAGAAGGTCCTGTTGACCGAGAACGCCTCGATCAGGCGACGCCACAGCGCGCCGAGGTCGGAGGCGTCCGTCGAAGGCCCGAAGGCCTGGTTCCCCGAGTCGAGTGCCTCGAAGAGGGCCTGGTTGAGCAGCGCCTCCTTCGAGCCGAAGTGATAGCCGATCGCCGCCATGCTGACGCCCGCCGCCGAAGCGAGGTCGCGGACCGTGGTGCGTTCGTAGCCCTTCGTGAAGAGGCACTGCTTCGCGGCCTCCAGCAACTTCTCCCGGTTTCCCATGGCGTCGACCCTAGCAACAACCTGCGCGCTTGTGTGAGACGACCGCCTCACGCGCTCGCCTTAGGCGCTCGTCTTGCGCATTTGCCCAAATCCTGGCTACGGTACCGGGCAGCGAAGATCACGCCGAACACGGGAGCCCGGATGAACAGCAAGAAATCAGGCGCGGCCGTCCTGGCCGCTGCCGCCGTCTGCGCCACGCTCGCCGCCACGGTGACCGCGGCCGGCCCCGCCTCCACACGCCCCGGCGCACCAGTCCCCTCCCCACGGGTGATGACCGCCGAGGGCCCCGTCCTCGGCACGGTCGCCGATACGGTGCGCACGTTCCAGGGCATCCCCTACGCGGCCCCGCCGACCGGAGACCGCAGGTGGAAGGAGCCGCAGCCGGTGCGCCCCTGGACGTCCCCGCTGGACGCCCGCGCCCCGAAGAGCGCCTGCGCGCAGCCGGCCGAACCGCCCGTCTCGATCGAGGGCGGTGGCAGCGAGGACTGCCTCTACCTGAACGTCACGACTCCGGCCGAGCGGACCACGGGGCGGCTGCCGGTCATCGTCTGGATCCACGGCGGCAGCTTCACCTACGGCGACGGCGCCACCTACCGCGCGACCAAGCTGGCCGCCGCCCGGCAGGGCGCGATGGTCGTGACGGTCAACTACCGGCTCGGCGTGTTCGGCTTCCTCGCCGCTCCCGGCCTGCGGGCACCGGCCAACCTCGGCCTCCTCGATCAGCAGGCCGCGCTGAAGTGGGTCAGCCGCAACGCCGGTGCCTTCGGCGGCGACCCCGGCAACGTCACGATCATGGGGCAGTCGGGCGGCGGCTACAGCGTCTGCGCCCAGTTGGTCTCGCCAGGTGCGCGAGGGCTGTTCAGCAAGGCGATCGTGCAGAGCGCGGGCTGTGTCGGACCGGACGGCGCGTTCACGCGCGAGCAGGCGGAGACCAGCGGTCGCACCGTCACCGGCGCCGTGGGCTGCGACGAGCCGCGCACCGCCGACTCCTGTCTGCGGCGCAAGTCCACCGCCGAGCTCATCGAGGCGTCCGTCTCCGGGCACGACGGCTACCGGCCGGTGGTGGACGGCGAGGTGCTGCCCGAGGCGCCGTCACGAGCGATCGCCGCCGGGCGCTTCGCCCGGGTGCCGGTGCTGCACGGCTCCACCCACGACGAGATGAGCGGGCTGGCCGGGCTCGACGAACTGACGACGGGAAGGCCACTGACGGCCGAGGCGTACACCGAGAAGGTCAGGGAGCGGTTCGAGCAGGACGCTCCCGCGGTCCTGGCCGAATACCCCGTGGCGAGCCACCCGGCACCCGGGGCCGCGCTGTCGGCTGTGCTGACCGACTCCGAGTGGTCGACCGCGGCGCTCGACACCCAGCGCGCGCTGGCCCGCCACACCCGCGTCTACGCCTACGACTTCGCGGAGACCGACGCACCGTACTTCAGGAGCGTGCCGCGGCCGAAGAGCTTCTCCCTCGGCACCGGCCACATGATCGACCTGGCCTATCTGTTCGACAACGACCTGTTCGAGCCGCTCGACGACACGCAGGCCGGACTGTCGGACACGGTGACCGCGTACTGGAGCCGGTTCGCGAGCACCGGGCAGATGAACGGCCCCGGCCTGCCCACGTGGCAGCGGTTCACCGGCAGCGGTCCGTACGTGCAGCGGCTCGCGTCCGGACGCATCGGACGGACCGACTTCGCGGCCGACCACCACTACGCCTTCTGGAAGGCACTCGCTGCCGCGCGGTGAGGGAAGGCATCGGAGAGGGCCGCGGCCCCTTCACCGAGTCCCCGCTTCGAACCTCTCGGCGAGCTCGCGGTAGTGGGCAGCCGCGTCGGCCCGGGCGGACCGGTGACGGATCCACGGCGTGGCGGGGCGACCGTGCTCGGCTTCCGGCCAGTTCGGCTTCCAGTCGCCCTCTTCGGCGTACAGCTCGGCGATGCGCTCGGGATCGCCCGCGCCGATCCTCTGCAGCAGCTCCCCGACCACCGTGCGGGTGTTCATGGACGCGGCTGTCGGCGCCGGCGAGGTGGAGTGCAACCTGGCGGGCGGCGGCGGTTCACCGGTTCGTGCGTCCGGGCCGCGCCACTGCCTGCGGCGGTTGACGCGAGCGTCCCTGCTCGCTGGGGCCGGGCGGCCGGTCGCGGCCGGGGGGCGGGCCGCCCGGCCCAGCCGGGGTCAGGGGGTGAGCCGGACCGGCAGCTCGAAGAGGTCGTTCTGGGTCACCACCGGCTTGTTGCGCAGGGCCGACGCGGGAACCGCGAGGTCGAGGTCCGGGAAGCGGGCGTACAGCGCGGGCAGCGCCACGCCCGCTTCGAGCCGGGACAGCGCCGCCCCGGGGCACACGTGCGGACCGTGCCCGAAGGAGATGTGCCGGGTGCGCGTCTCGCGGGTGATGTCGAAGTCGCCCGCCGTCGGACCGTGCGCCAGCTCGTCGCGGCCTATCGCGCCGTACGACACGATGAGCGCGTCCCCGGCGGGCAGCACCTTGTCCCCGACGGGGACGTCCTCGGTCGCGAACCGGATCAGCACGTGCGAGGTCGGGGTCGACCAGCGCAGCGTCTCCTCGATCACCGCCGGCCAGGGCACCTCGCCGGACAGCACCAGCGCCCGCTGCTCCGGGTGCGTGGAGAGGTTGACGACCGCGTTCACGATGAGCGAGATCGTCGTCTCGTGCCCGGCCGCGACCATCAGCTGCAGGGTGGACACGACCTCCTCGTCGGTCAGCCGGTCGCCGTCCTCGGAGGCCGACAGGAGCGCGCTGGTCAGGTCGTCGCCGGGCGCCGCCCGCTTCGCAGCGACCGTCTCGGCCATGATTCCGGCCAGCTCGGTGAGGGTGGCGACCACCTCGTCCGGCGGGGTCTGGGTCGAGAAGAACTTCTCGAACAGCACCTTCAGCCGCGGCAGTCGGCTCTCGTCGATGCCCATCAGGTCCGCCACGACGTACATGGGCAGCGGGTAGGCGAAGGCGGCCTTGAGGTCGACCACGCCGCCGTCCGCGGGCAGCGCGTCCAGCAGCCGCCCGGTCAGCTCGGTGATGCGGCCGCGCATCTCCTCCACGCGCCGCGGGGTGAGCGCCTGGGCGACCAGGGTCCGCAGCCGCCGGTGATCGGCGCCGTCCACGGTCAGCATCGAGCGGCCCGGGTTCACCAGGCCGATCAGCGGCCAGTCCGCCGGGATCTCGCCCCGCTGCCAGGCGCCCCACCGGTTGATGTCCTTCACCAGGCGCGGGTCGGTCAGCAGGGCCTTCGCCTCCGCGTGCCGGGTGACGGCCCACACGGGAACACCGCCGGGCAGCTCCACCGCCGCGAGCGGTCCCGCCGCGCGCAGCTTCGCGCTCTCGCCGTCCAGGTCGGTGACGAAGGGGTCCAGGGGGATCCGCACGTCTGCGGTGCCGGGCGTCATGGTCTGTTGCCTCCCAGGGCAGGGGTGGGGGTGAACCGCACGGGCAGCTCCGTCAGTCCGCGCAGCCAGGGCGAGGGACGACGGGTCAGGGAGTCGGCCGGGACCGCCAGGTCGATGTCGGGCAGCCGGTCGAGGACCACCTCGATGGCCGTCCGCGCGATCACCTCGGCGATCTCCTGCGCGGGGAACGGGCAGCGGTGCTCGCCGTGTCCGAACGAGAAGTGCGCGCTGTTGCCGCCGGTGAAGGCGGCGGCGTCGGTGCGCACCTGCGGGTCGGCGTTGGCCGCCTGGAGACCGAGCAGGACGAGGTCGCCGGCGAGGACGTGGCGCCCGCCGAGCTGGGTGTCGCGCGCCGCCCAGCGGCCGGCCACGTTCTGCGTCGGGGTGTCCTCCCACAGCACCTCGTTCATCGCCTCGGCGACGCTGTGGCGGCCGCCGAACAGGGAGGCCGCGAACCGGTCGTCGGTGAGCATGAGGCGCAGCGAGTTGCCGATCCAGTCGGCGGTCGGCTGGTGCCCGGCGGCCGTCATCACCATGAGGTCCTGGATGATCTCCTCCTCGGTGAAGCCGTTCGGGTCGGCCAGCATCCGGGACACCACGTCGTCGGCGGGCGCCGCCCCGCGCTGCGCGACCAGCTCGGCCATCGACCGGCCCAGGTGCCGCTGGCCGTCGAGGGCCCGCTCGCGCCCGTCGATCATGTCGTTGAGGGCGGTGACGAGTCCGCTGCTCTCGTCGTCGGAGAAGCCGTAGAGGCGGGCGAGCACCCGCACCGGCAGCAGCATGGCGTACTGCCCGACGAGGTCCGCCGTTCCGGCGGTGCAGACGGCGTCGATCAGCTCGTCGGCGAACCGCTCGCAGTGGCGGCGCAGCACTGCCGGCTCCACGCCCTCCAGCGCCTTGGCGATCATGCCCGCGCGCTGGTGGTGCCGTTCGCCGACGGTGTAGAGGACGGACGGCTGGTCACGGCCGATCATCGGCAGCAGCGGCCAGTCGTCGGGGATGTTGTCCCACTGGTTCCACAGGCCCGAGTCGCGGCTGTAGAGGACCGGGTCACCCGTCACCTGGTGCAGTTCCCGGTAGCCGAGCACCAGCCAGGCCGGTATGCCGCCGTCCAGCAGGACGGGGGCGACCGGGCCGTGGTCACGGCGCATCTCCCGGTACAGCCGGGCGGGTTCGGTCTGGAAGCGGGAGCCGCTGAGCGGTACGGCGTCGGGGGTCACACGGTCTCCCGGAGGGACGAGTCGGTACGAGCGGACCGGTCGCCCAGGTGCCGCTGGATGTGCTGGACCAGAGCGATCAGCACCTGCTTGCTGGATTCACGGGAACGGGCGTCGCACTCGACGATCGGCACGTGCGGATCGAGGTCGAGCGCGTCCCGTACGTCCGCGGGATCGTGGCGGGGGCCGCCGAAGTCGTTGCAGGCCACGATGAACGGGGTGCCGTGCCGCTCCAGGCGGTCGATGGCGTACCAGGAGTCCTCGATCCGCCGGGCGTCGAGCAGCACCACCGCGCCGAGCGTGCCGGAGAACAGCCGGTCCCACAGGAACCAGAAGCGCTCCTGCCCCGGCGCCCCGAACAGGTAGAGCACGTTGCGCGCGTCGAGCGTGATGCGCCCGAAGTCGAACGCCACGGTCGTCGCGGTCTTCCCGCGCACCTCGCTGACGTCGTCGACCGGCTCGGAGGCCCGGGTCATCGTCTCCTCGGTGTTGAGGGGACGGATCTCGCTGACGGACCGGACCATGGTCGTCTTTCCGACGCCGAAACCGCCCACGATGACGATCTTCAGACCGTTGTCGGCGGAGGCACCCAGCGGGGTGCGCGCGTCAGAGGCTGCGGAGTTCAACGAGCACCTGCTCCAGGATGTCGGGGTCGGGAAGGGCGGACGTACGGGGGTGCCGGGCGCTGACGCGTCCGGCGGCGAGGAGGTCGGACAGCAGGATCTTGGTGATGCTCACCGGCAGCCCCAGCTCGGCGGCGACCTCCACCACCGCGATGGGCCGCTGCGCCATCCGCAGGATCGCCACGTGCTCCGACTGCATGCCCGCCGTCGGTTCGCTCTCCGCCACCACCAGGGTGACGAGGTCGAACGGGCTGTCGGGGCCGGAGCGGGTGCGGCCCCCGGTCAGCGTGTAGAGACGGTCGGGCGCGTCGTCCCTGCCGGGCCGCCTCATGACGTGCGCGGCTGGGCCGTCAGGTGCTCGCCCAGCTGCTCCACCAGTTCGCTCATGTTGTGGCCGACCAGACCCGGCTCGGCGTCCTCGGTGGTGACCACGGCGAGATGGGCGCCCTCACCCGCCTCGACGATGAAGAGGGTGCCGCCGTAGAACTCGGTCATCGACGAGCGCACCCCGCCGCTGCCGTCGCCGAACTCCATCGACGCGCCGTGCGACAGCGACTGGATCCCGGCCGCTATCGCGGCGAGCTGGTCCGCCTGGTCGACCGTCAGCTCCGGCGTACGGCAGAGCTTGAGCCCGTCGCGGGAGAGCACCAGTGCGTGCCGCGCGCCCGGCGTGCGCTCCAAGAGCCCTTCGATGAGCCAGGTGAGCTTCTCGTCGGCGGTGGTCGTGCCGGTCATGAGGTGGTGTCGCCTTCCGGGTGCGAGGGGGTCGGTACGTCGGGGGACGCTTCGGTGGGACGGGTGCGCGCAGCGGTTTCGCCGGGCGGCTCGGCGCGGCCGGTGGTCCCGGGCTCGAACGCGCGGGGAACCGCGGGACGGTCGTGCGCCTCCGGCGGCGGGTCCGCCGCGGCGGCCTCGACCCGAACGGCCGGCCCGGAACCGGGCGGCGGCTCCGCCGGGACCTGCCCGAGGGCGGTGTCCGCGGCGGGGCGGTGCCGGGGCACGTGCTGTCCCGCCGTCCCGGCCTCGGTCTCCTCCGGCGGCATCCGCTCGGCCGTCCCGGGCCGGGGCCGCTCCGGCATCTCCCGAGACTGCGCCGCCTCCGCGTCGGGCGGCTGCGGCAGCGCGTGGCGGCCCGTCGTCTCCGAGGACGACTCGGCCGCGCGGACCGCGCGGCGGAAGTCGCCGAAACGGGCGGCCCTCGCCTTCAGGCCGCCGGCGGCCTCCTCGGGGCGGGGCGCGTCGGCGCGGGAGGTGGCGCGGGCCCGCTCGGCGGCGGCCAGGGTGCGGCCCCGGCGGCGTTTCGGCAGGCCGCCGGCCGCGCCCGTGGACGGCTCCCGCTCGACCCGCTCGTGGACCGGGGTGGTCGTGGCGGGGCGCGGGGCGGGGAGGGACGGGGTGTCCTTCACCGGTCGCGGGGCGGCGGGGGCCTCCGTGAGGATGTCCTGCGGGAGGAGGACGAGGACGCCGGTTCCGCCGCGCGCCGACGGCCGGAACGAGACCTTCATGCCGTGCTTGCGGGCGAGGCGGCCCACCACGGCGAGGCCCAGCCGGGTACCGGTCAGTCCGCCCAGCTCGGTCACGTCACCCGAGACGGCCCGTTCCGCGCGGCGCAGCTGGAGGTCGCTCATGACGAGCCCGCTGTCCTCGACGGAGACGATGACCCCGGCCGGCACCTCCTCGACGTAGACGTGCACCTCGGCGCTGGGCGGGGAGAAGTTGGCGGCGTTGTCGAGCAGTTCGGCCAAGGCGTGCATGACGCCCTCCGCGGCGTGCCCGGCCACCGCCGTGCTGCTGGCGGCGTGCAGCCGGACGCGCTGGTATCCGCTGATGCGGCCCATGGCGCCGCGCAGGATGGACTCCATCGGGATGGGACGGGCCCAGCGGCGACCGGAGCGGGCACCGGTGAGCACGGCGACGGAGTCGGCGAGCCGCCCCGCCTGCGCGGTGCGGTGGTCCAGGTGCAGCAGGTCGGCCAGGACGTCCTCGTCGCTGTGGCGTTCCTCCATGGCACGCAGGTCGGCGAGGGTGCCGGTGGCGAGCGCCTGCATGCGGGCGGCGGCGTTGGCGGTCGCGGCGATGGCCGCGGCCCGCTCGGCGGCGGCGCGTTCGGCCTTCTCGGACAGCCGCCGCACTTCTTCGTCGAGATGGGCCCGTTCGGCCGCGTGCTCCTGGGTGAGCCGGTCCCGCTCGCGGGCGAACTCCTCCAGCAGGCGCGTGCGTTCGTGGGTCGCGGCGTCCGTCAGCCGCTGGTGCTCCTGCCGCCACCGCGCGGTGAGCGCCTCGCGTTCACCGGCGAGGCGGGCCGCCTCGGCGCGCGCCGACTGCAGCCGGGCGCGCGCCGCCCGCGCGGTGCGCAGCCCGTGGGCGGCCACGGTGACGGCGGCACACAGGAGGGCGGCGCCGGCTCCGGCGCCCCAGCCGAGGGGACCGCGTATGCCGGGGGGTGCCATGGACACCGCCCAGCCGACGGCGAGGGCCGACACGGCCGCTGCTGCCAGGGCGATGAGGAGCAGAGGTCGCACGGCGGGCCGGTCGCCCGAACGGGGTTGCGCGGTCATCAATCAGGTCCTCGGGCGGCCGCGACGTGTGCGGCCTTCGTGTCGTCCAGGGGAACGTGTGCGTAGTTGCGCAGTTGAGTGTTTAACGCTGATCAACCGACGGTCACTATACGAGAGTTACTGATCGAAATGACAAGGGCCCTGTCCGGATGATCCGTTGAAGAGGAGCCGGCCGAGAACGGCACACTCATGGACCGCCGGCCGCCCCACCGCCCGTGCCCGGGACCTTCACCGACCCGGCTCAACCGGCCCCCATGCGCCGGGTGGTGAGGGCGATCGAGCCGCGTCGCCGCCCGCCGGGCCGCAGGCTCCACCGAGGCGCCGGAACGACACGGCGCCCACAGACGCACGCCTGCACGCGAGGACCTGCTCAGAACAAGGTGTCGGTGTCGCCGGTGTCCTCGGCCGGCGCCGGGGCCGGCGTGCGGACGCGACGGGGATGCGCGGGCTCCGGGTCCGCCCCGAACAGCGCTTGTGTGCCGCACTCGTCGGGCACCGCGGGTACCGGCCGGCACACGGCCGCGTCGACCAGGTCGAGCGGGGCGGTGTCGTCGAAGTCGGCGCGCCTCATGCGGGTCCAGTCGCGGCCCTCGGGTATGGCGGTCACGGGTGCCCTCCTGTCTGCGCTCGGTGCCGGGGCGTCGCGGGCGACGACCCCGGCGCACGGTGGTGTCGAGGTCGGTGCCGGGCGGCGATGCGGATCGCACGGCGGGCCGCGCCGGCGGTTGCCCCGGCGGTGACGGTACCGGTCGCCTTCATCCTCCCCGCTCTCTCCGTTCCCCGCGTCACGGTTCCCCGCGTCACGGTTCCCCGCGTCACGGCGGCCGTCTCCCAAGGCGCGGGCCGGGACATCTACTTGTCTGCCCGTCTGTTCTCAGCCCGTCTCTCCCTCTGTCCGTCCCTCTGCTCATCCGTCTGCCCACGCGGACGGCGCCTGGATCATTCGTGTGCTTCGCGTGCTTCGTGTGCTTCGTGTGCTTCGTGTGCTTCGCGTGCCCCGCGACACCTGGATGTGAAGTGGGGCTCCCGCAGGACCCGCGCCGCTGGGAACAGTGAGGCCGGACCGGTGTGCCGGCCGTCGGCGGGTGGTGGAGATCACGCGGGCGAGCGAGGCCACACCTGTACAACTTGCGCGTATTTGCTGGGATTTCCGATTTGCCCTGCCGCATACGCTCTCACAGGCACCACATATGTGATGTTCATGTAAAAGTGAGAGATCGGAAAACGATGACGGTGTACAAACCCCCGCCCGGTCGGCGGGGGCGGCCCGGATCGGGCGGGACCGCACGCTGGACAGCGGGCGGGATTTCCCTGGTCATGGCCATCACTCTGCTGGACGTGGCGAGCCTGCCGGCGGCCGCTTCGCCCCCCGGCGCGCCCGCGCCGAAGCGGACGGCCGCGACCCAGGCGGCCGACATCCCGTCGGCCCGCGTCGCGGCGAGACTGTCCGGCAAGCGAGTGGAGGCGCTCTCCGAACGCACGGAGACGTCGACGACGTGGGTGAACAAGGACGGCAGCCTCACCACCGAACTCGCCGCGGGACCGGTCCGGTTCCAGCAGGACGGCAAGTGGGTCGACGTCGACATCGCCCTGCGCCGGTCCGGCTCGGGTGTGGAGCCGGTCGCGCACCCCGAGGGCCTGCGACTGGCGGGCCGCACCGGCACGCCGGCGACGTCCTGGAAGGCCGCGCGCGGCGCGAAGGCGGCCGACCTCGTGACCCTCGGCGAGGGGGACCGGCAGATCACCCTCCAGTGGAAGGGCGGCCTGCCCCAGCCCGACCTCGACGGGACGCGGGCGCGGTACCTCGACGCCGTACCGGGCGCCGACGTCGTCGTCGAGGCGACCCGCACCGGCTTCGAGCAGTTCGTCGAGGTCAAGCGGCGCCCCACCACGGCCGACTACTCGTACACCCTGCCGCTCAAGGCCAAGGGACTGAAGGCCAAGCAGCTCGCGGACGGCAGCGTCCTGTTCACCGACGGGAAGAACAGGAAGCGGGCCGTGATGCCCGCGCCGGTGATGTGGGACGCCACCGTCGACCAGCGTTCCGGGGAGCACACCCGGAAGGCCAGGGTCGGCCTGAAGGTGGTTCAGAAGGGCTCGTCCGTCGACCTGGTGGTCACTCCGGACGCGCGCTTCCTCGCCGACCCGAAGACCAAGTACCCGGTCACCGTGGACCCGTCGACCTCCGCGCTCTCCAGCGTCTTCGACACCTACGTCCAGCAGGGCGAGACCGTCGACTGGTCGACCGACACCGAACTCGACTTCGGCAATCCGGGCACCAAGAACGCCGACGGCACCCCGCGCACCGCGCAGTCGTTCATCTCCTGGAACACGACGCCCGTCCAGGACGCCCTGGTGCTGAACGCGAAGCTGTCGCTGTGGAACTTCCACTCGGGCAACACGGACTGCAAGGCGTACCCGTGGGAGGTGTGGACCTCCGGTGCCGCTTCCACGTCGAGCCGGTGGACCAACCGTCCGACGATGACGGTGAAGAAGGCGACCTCCACCGAGACGCGCGGCAACACCGCCTGCACGTCGGCCCCCGACGGGTGGATCAACGCCGATGTGACGTCCATGGTCCAGGAGTGGGCCTCGGCCAAGGCCACCCGCGGGCACATGGGTGTGCGGGCCGCCAGCGAGTCGGTCGTCGAGCAGTGGAAGCGCGTCAACTCGGCCAACGCCGCCGCCAACCCGCCCAAGCTCACGGTCACCTACAACTACCGGCCGCGCACCGGCACCAAGCAGGAGGCCGGTCCGCCGTTCTTCTCCTACAGCGGCGCCTACACGGTCAACACCGTCACGCCCACGCTGCAGGACAGGTTCGTCGACGCCGACGGCGACAAGGTCAACGGCACCTTCCAGATCTACGACAACGCCACCAACACGCAGGTCGGCGAGCCGATCGTGTCGAAGTTCGTCCCGTCCGGCCAGGTCGCCCCGGTGACCGTGCCCGCGGGGCTGCTGAGCAACGGCAAGACGTACAAGTTCCGTACCTCGCCCTACGACGGCACGCACTACAACACCGGCTGGTCGGCCTGGAAGACCTTCACGGTCGACACCACCGCGCCCGCCGCCCCGACCGGTGTCACCTCCGCTGACTATCCGGCGGGCAAGTGGAGCAAGGGCGCGGGCCAGGCGGGAACCTTCACCGTGACCCCGTCCGCCTCCGACCACAACTGGCTCGAGTGGTCGCTGGACGGCGTGACCTGGACCAAGGTCGCCACCGGTGGTGTCAGCGGTGCCAGGAACATCGTCATCACCCCCTCCGACAACGGCGCCCAGGCGCTCCTCGTGCGGGCCGTCGACCGGGCGGACAACCGGTCCTCCGTCGTCGAGTACGCCTTCAACGTGGGAGCCGGCGGCTTCGTACGGCCCGGGTCCGGCGACCGCACCGCGCGCCGGCTCACCCTGGAGGCCGAGACCGACGGCGGCAAGTACGACAAGGTCTCCTTCTCGTGGCGGCGCTCCGCCGCCGACGACTGGCAGCCCATCCCCGCCGGGCACGTGACCCAGGACGGCACCGCGCTCACGCAGTGGCCGGTGGCCCTGACCAACGGCAGGAACGCGGCGCTGGCCTGGAACGCGACCTCCACCGTCAACCCCGACGGCTCCGTGGAGGTCAAGGCCGACTTCACCGGCCCCGGCGGAGCCGCCGGCAGCGCCGAGCCGGTCACCGTCGTGGTGGACCGCAACGCCGACGGAGCCGCGAGCGAGGACATCGGTCCCGGCTCGGTGAACCTGCTGACCGGTGACTACACCCTCTCCGCGGAGGACGTGTCGGCCTTCGACCTCGCCGTCAGCCGCACCGCGCACTCGCGCCGCCCCGAAGCGGGCGCCCAGCAGGACGACCAGGCCGCCATCTTCGGCAAGCAGTGGGTGTCCGGCTTCGAGGCGCAGCTGAACGAGTCGGAATACACCCACCTGGAGCGGATCTCCGACACCGCCGTCCGCGTGGTCCTCTCCGACGACAGCCCGATCCACTTCACGGCCAACGCGGCCAGGAACGGCTGGATACCCGAGCCGGGGGCCGAGGAGATGGTGCTGAAGGGCAGCGTCAGCGGCACCTTCACCCTCTCCGACAGCTCCGGCACGGTGACCGAGTTCGCCAAGGCGGACCCGACGGCGACCACCTGGCAGGTCAAGAGCACCCTGTTCGACGGTCTGTCCAACTCGACCACCACGGTCATGTCGCAGACGGTCACCGTGGACGGCAAGGAACTGGCCCGGCCGACCCGGATCATCGCCCCGACGTCCGCCGCCACCGCGTCCGCCTGCGCGGCGGACCCGTCGACGAAGGGCTGCCGCCTGCTGGAGTACGTCTACGCCTCGGCCACCACGGCGACCGCCACGACCTTCGGCAACGTCAGCGGCCAGGTCCGCGAGATCCGGCTCTGGGCGACGGAGCCCGGAGCCGCGGCCGCCACGTCCAAGGCCGTGCAGACCTACCAGTACGACGACCAGGGACGGCTCCGCCGAGCCTGGAACCCGCAGACCAGCCCCGCGCTGGTCACCGAGTACGCCTACGACGCGGCGGGCCGGATCACCTCGGTGACGCCGCCCGGCGAGCTGCCGTGGACCTTCACCTACGGCAAGGCGGGCAACGACCCGGCGGCCGGCGAGGGCATGCTCCTCAAGGCCACCCGCGCCGCGCTCAAGGAGGGCACGGCCGGCACCGTCGAGGGCGAGGCCACGACCAGCGTCGTCTACGACGTGCCCCTGTCCGGCGCGTCGGCCCCGTACGCGATGGACCGTGACACGGTCCGCACGTGGGGACAGCAGGACCTCCCCACCGACGCCACCGCCGTCTTCCCCGCCGACGCCGTGCCGGCCTCCCACTCGGGATCGGCCCTGGACCCGGCGGCCTACCGGCTGGCCACGGTGCAGTACCTGAACGTGTCCGGCGACCGGGTCGACCTCGCCGAACCGGGCGGCCGGATCGGCAGCACCGACCACGACCGCTTCGGCAACGTGGTGCGTGAGCTGTCGGCCGGGAACCGGGAGACCGCCCTCGGGACCACGTCCGGCGCCAAGGAGGCGCTGGCCGACCTCGGCCTGGCCGACAGGCCGAGCGCGGAGCGCGCCGAGCTGCTGTCCACGCGGTCCGTGTTCGACGAGACCGGTACGCGCGAACTGGAGAAGTTCGGGCCGCTCGGCCGGATCGACCTGGCCCGTGACCTGAAGTCCGGCGACACCACGCTCGTGGCCGCGGGCTCCTCCGTCCTCGCGCGCAGCTGGACCAGCAAGCGCTACGACGAGGGGCGTCCCGCGGACGCCGTCGGAACCGTCAACCAGGTCACCAGCACCCGCGAGGGCGCACAGGTCCGCGAGCACCCCGCCGTCATGGCGGACGCCCAGCTGACCACCGTCGCCTACGACTGGGCGAAGGGCCTGCCCACCAAGGTGGTCCAGGACCCCGACGGACTGGCGATCACCACCGTCACCGAGTACGACGCCCAGGGCCGCGTCATCAGGCAGGGCGCTCTGGGCACCTCCGGCACCGACGCGGGCACGCAGGTCAGCACCTACTGGTCGGCCACCGGGACCGGCGCCTGCGCCGGCCGCCCCGAGTGGGCGGACCTGCTGTGCACCAGCGGACCGGCCGGCGACATCACCGGCGGCGGGACCAACCCGGCCCAGCTGCCCACGATGACAGCCGAGTACGACTGGTGGGGCAACACCGCGAAGACCACCGAGAAGGCCGGCACCGCGACCCGCACCATCATCCGCGGCTACGACGCGGCGGGCCGCCCCACCACCGTGCAGACGACCGGCCTCGGCGCGGCCGTTCCGTCCACCACGACCAGCTACGACCCCGAGTCGGGCCGAGCGGTCAGGACGACGTCGTCGACCGGCGGCACCCTCACCCGCGCCTACGACAGACTGGGCCGGGAGATCTCCTACACCGACGCGGACGGAGGAACCACCACCACCGCCTACGACCGGCGCAACCGCCCGGTCAGGGTCGGCAACAGCGTCCCCAGCACCGTCACCTACACCTACGACGCGACCCTCGAGCCGCGAGGGCTGGCCACCAAGGTGACCGACTCGGTCGCCGGCGCCTTCACGGCCACGTACGACGCGGACGGGGCGGTGGCCTCCGAGAAGCTGCCGGGCGGCTACACGCTCCAGCAGGTCAAGGACGCCGCGGGTGCCGTCGTCGAGCGCACGTACACCCGTGACAGCGACGGGGCGACCGTCTACAACGACGCCGTCACGTCCACGATCCACGGCCAGGCCGCCACGCGTTCCGGCTGGTCGCACCAGGAGTACGGCTACGACGACGCCGGTCGCCTCACCCGGGTCGAGGACACCAGCGACAACGTCTGCACCCTGCGGACGTACGCCCTCGACAGCCGCTCCAACCGGACCGGCACGACCGAGGCCGCGGCTGCTCCCGGGCTGGACTGCCCGGCCGGTGCCGGTGCGGTGAAGAGCCACGCCTACGACACCGCGGACCGCGTCGTCGACCCGGGCTACTCCTACGACGCCTTCGGCCGCACCACCACGCTGCCGGGCTCGACCCTGTCGTACTACGCCAACGACCTGGTGCAGCGGCAGACCGCCGGCTCCCGCCGCCAGACGTGGCAGCTCGACGCCGGGCTGCGGTTCCGCTCGTGGACCGTGGAGACCGACACCAACGGCACCTGGAGCCAGACGACCGCGAAGACCAACCACTACGGCAGCGACTCGGACAGCCCGAGCTGGATCGTGGAGGACGCCCAGGGGTCGGTGACCCGCAACGTCGGCTCGGCCACCGGCGCGTTCAGCGCGACGACGGGCAAGTCCGGCGGCACCGTCCTGCAGCTGACCAGCATCCACGGTGACGTCGCCCTCCAACTGCCGCTGGACCCGGCGGTCGCGCCGACGGTCCTCGACAGCGACGAGAACGGCGCCGCCCGCACCGGCAAGGCCGCCCAGCGGTACGGCTGGTTCGGCTCCAACCAGCGCTCCGGCGAGACCCTCACCGGGATCGTCCTCATGGGCGCACGGCTGTACGACCCGAACACCGCGCGCTTCCTCCAGCTGGACCCGGTCTTCGGCGGCAACTGCAACGCCTACGACTTCGTCTGCGCCGACCCGGTGAACGGCACCGACCTCGACGGCCGGTGCGGGGCCTGGGGCAACCCCTTCAAGGCGTGCGACAAGTGGCGCATCCTCATGTGGTCGCGCTCCCCGGGCAGCCACTGGAAGACCATCCGTGAGGGAAGCACCTCCAACGTCACGGTGAACGGCAAGAAGTACGGCAAGTTCGGTCTCCGGCACATCAAGGACAAGCACGTCGGCAAGGGGAAGCGCTCGGCGTGGCGGTCCAGCTCCACCATGATCAGCGACCTCAAGAAGGCGCTCATCTCGGGCAAGTGGAGGAACGCCTGGGGCGGTGTCTACGACGGCAAGTGGGACATCACGTACTCATACTGGACGGGCTGCGGTTGCCGTAAGAAGAAGAAGTACACGGTGTACGTGTACTACCGCACCACCAAGGCGCCCGACGGCAAGCCGCTGGGTGTGACGACCGCCTACATCAACCGGACCGGGTGACCTCTTGTCCCAGCAGATGAACGCGCCCGACGCGCCCGATGCCCTCGTCCGGGCAGCCGCCCGCAGCATCGCGGGGCGGCTGGCCGGGGAGAAGGGTCCCGCGGGGGCCCTGCGATCGGTCGTCCACATGGTCGACAACGACGAGGCCGAACTGGCCGTCGACGACCTGGCGCGAGTGATTGCCTCGTACCGCATCCGCATCTCGCGGACGGAGTACGAGCAGATCGCCGCGGCGGCCGCGCAGCTCGGCGCGCTGGACTCGCTCGGCGAAGCGGGAGTCGAGCGCTTCATCGTCGACTGAGACGCCAGGCCGCCCACTGACCCGGGCACTGTGTGAGAGATGTCGGCCCCCGAGACCGGATTCATGGTCTCGGGGGCCGACGTCGTGACCGGGGCACTGCTGCGGCGGACCGGCGGGTGGCCGGCGGCAGGGGTTGACGGGCGCTCACCCCCGCCCTAAGTTCACGGCTTAATGAAAGACTTGCCGCCCTGCGGGACCCGTGCGGGCCGGGCCGACGACCCGGGCAGGTGCGGCAGCGCGGCACGCTCTCCCCCCAAGAGAGGATTTGTCAGGTGCACCTCAAAATTCCGCGCGCAGCCGCGAGTCGACGGGCACGCTCCCGCCCCCTCGCCGCCTTCCTGACCGGCGCCCTGATGGCGACCGCGCTGGTCCTCACCTCGCCCGGCACCGCACAGGCGGCGGGCGAGCGCGTCGACGTCCATCTCACCACCACCTCCGACGCGGGCGGCCGGACAGTCACCCGCGGCCTGGCCCCGCAGGCGCCCCTGGCGTTCGGCCCGGCGGGCGGCACGGCCGCTCACACGATCACCGTGAACGAGAACGTCACCTACCAGCAGTTCGAGGGCGGTGGTGCGTCGATCACCGACACCACGGCCCATCTGCTGCGCGGCGGAGCCGTGAGCGCGGCCACCCGCGACGCCGTGATGCGCAAGCTCTTCTCGCCCACCGACGGCATCGGGCTGTCGTTCGTCCGCAACCCCATCGGAGCATCGGACCTGTCCCGGCCGGGCCACGTCTCACTGGACGACACCTGCTGCGACCTCTCCGACTTCGGCGCCAACGGCTACGACACGAACGTCCGGCTGCTCACCGCGCAGGCCAAGCAGCTCAACCCGGCGCTGAGGGTGAAGGGCGTCCCGTGGAGCGCGCCGGGCTGGATGAAGGACAACGGCCGCATGGACCAGATGGGCTGGCTGAAGTGGGAGTACTACCCCATGTACGCCCAGTACCTGGTCAAGTACATCCAGAGCTACCAGGCCGCGGGCGTCAGGATCGACTACATCTCGGTGCAGAACGAACCCAACTGCTGCCAGGCGGCCAACCCCACGGCCATGAACTACCCCGGCATGAGCTGGAACCCGTCCGGCCTGGTGGAGTTCACCAAGAACCACGTCTACCCCGCCTTCCGGGCCGCTGGCATCACCACCAAGGTGCTGGTGCACGACTGGAACTATGGCGACTACGCCGGCTTCGGCGCCGCGGTCCTCGGTGACGCGGGCGTGCGCAACGACCCCCTGTTCGGCGGCATCGCCTGGCACGGCTACTTCGGGGACCCGGCCGTCGGAACCCAGGTGCACAACCAGTATCCGACGGTGAAGCAGTTCAGCACCGAGCACTCCGGCGGTACGTGGATCGCCAACCAGCACAACGAGGACCTCGCCGACATCGTCAACTACGCGCGCAACTGGAGCGGCAGCCTGGTCAAGTGGAGTCTGGCGCTCAACCAGAACATGGGCCCGCACAACGGCGGATGCGGCACCTGCACCGGCCTGATCACGGTGCAGGAGGGCGGCGCACGGGCAGGGCAGGTCGACTACACCATCGAGTACTACACCACCGGCCACCTGACCAAATTCGTCCGGCCGGGCGCGTACCGCATCGACTCGACGGCGAACAGCACCGTGCAGAACGTCGCCTGGCGCAACCCGGACGGCTCCAAGGCACTCATCGCCCACAACGGCGGCACCACCGCGCAGTCGGTCAGAGTCGACTGGGCCGGCCAGTCCTTCACCTACACCCTGCCCGCCCGTACCACCGCGACGTTCACCTGGGCGGGAACGGGCGGTACGGCGGAGCGCACCGGCACCCTGACCGGCCTGGCGGGCAAGTGCCTGGACGTCGCCGCGGGGTCCACCGCCGACGGCACCGCCGTCCAGCTCCACACCTGCAACGGCTCAGCGGCGCAGCGCTGGACGGTCGCGGCCGACGGCAGCGTGCGGGCGCTCGGCAAGTGCCTCGATGTCACCGGCGGCTCGACCGCGGACGGTGCCCGCGTCCAGCTCTACACCTGCAACGGCACCGGGGCGCAGCGCTGGACCTATGACGCGGCCACGCACGACCTGGTCAACACCGCAGCCGACAAGTGCCTGGACATCACCGGCAACTCCTCCGCCGACGGCACCCGGGCGCAGATCTGGACCTGTACCGGTGGCGCCAACCAGAAGTGGACCCTCACCCCCTGACCCTCCCGACGCGTCGTCCCGGTCGGCCGGCTCGCGGCGGGCGCAGCTCACGGCTCGGTATCCGCCCCTGGCCGCTGCCAGTCGTCCACGAGCCGGCGGCACCGCTGTGCGCGGTCCGCCGGCTCACCGCCGAGGGCCGAGAACTCGACGAGGTAGTGGCGCAGGTCGGTGACGGCATCGCGCTCCGGGGTCGCCGTGAGGAACACCTCGGTGGCCACGGCGATGTCGACGTCGTGGTCGACGAGCAACGCGCGGAACAGCGGGAGGAATCTGCTGACGTTGTCGTCCAGCGCCTCCGGCGGAGAGGCGAACAGGTCGGTCCACTGCTCGGCACAGGCGGCGGCCCCGGTTTCCACCGTGTCCAGAATGAGCCTCTCGAAGAGGAAGGTCGAAGTGTCGGGGGAGGAGGCGACTCGCTCCAGATCCTCACGGGCACCGGGGAGGTCCCCGGCCTGCCGGCGAGCGGTGCCTCGTAGACCGATGGCCCATGTGTTGGCCGGGTCGAGTTCGAGTGCGGCGGTGAGGTCGGTGATGGCCTCGTCGTAGCGGCCGGCCTGGCGGTGGGCCTCTCCGCGCAGGGCGTGGGCCCATGTGTTGGCCGGGTCGAGTTCGAGTGCGGCGGTGAGGTCGGTGACGGCGTCGTCGTAGCGGCCGGCCTGGCGGTGTGCCTCTCCGCGCAGAGTGCGGGCCCATGCGGACGTGGGGTCGAGTTCGAGTGCGGCGGTGAGGTCGGTGACGGCCTCGTCGTACCGGCCGGCTTGCCGATGGGCCTCGCCACGGTTACCGAGGGCGGAGAAGTAGCCGGGGTCGAGTTGGACGGCGGCGGTGAGGTCGGTGACGGCCTCGTCGTACCGGCCTGCCTGGAAGTGTGCTTCTCCGCGTTCGGCGAGGGCCCAGGCGTAGGCGGGGTCGAGTTGGACGGCGGCGGTGAGGTCGGTGACGGCCTCGTCGTACCGGCCGGCCTGGCGGTGCGTCTGCCCGCGGGTGCCCAGGACCCAAGCCTGGGTGGGGTTGAGTTCGAGTGCGGCGGTGAGGTCGGTGACGGCCTCGTCGTACCGTCCGGCCTGGCGGTGGACCTCACCTCGTTTGGCGAGGGCCCAGGCGTAGGCGGGGTCGCGTTCGATCGCGGCGGTGAGGTCGGTGACGGCCTCGTCGTACCGTCCGGCTTGGAGGTGGGCCTCGCCACGACTGCCGAACGCCCACGCGTAGGCGGGGTCGAGCTGGAGGGCGGCGGTGAGGTCGGTGACGGCCTCGTCGTACCGTCCGGCTTGGCGGTGTGCCTCGCCTCGTTTGGCGAGGGCCCAGGCGTAGGCGGGGTCGAGCTGGAGGGCGGCGGTGAGGTCGGTGACGGCCTCGTCGTACCGTCCGGCTTGCCGGTGGGCCTCGCCACGGCAGCCGAACGCCCAGGCGAGGGTGGAGTCGCGTTCGATCGCGGCGGTGAGGTCGGTGATGGCCTGGTCGTACCGTCCGGCTTGCCGGTGGGCCTCGCCACGGCCGCACAGGGCCCAGGCGTCGGTGGGGTCGAGGTGGATGGCGGCGGTGAGGTCGGTGATGGCCTCGTCATAGCGGCCGGCCTCGCGATGCGCCTCTCCCCGCTGGGCGAAGGCCCAGGCGTCGGTGGGGTCGAGGTGGATGGCGGCGGTGAGGTCGGTGATGGCCTCGTCGTACCGGCCGGCCTGGCGGTGAGCCTGTCCCCGGGCCGTCATACACCACGTGTAGGAGGAGTCGAGGGTGATCGCGGCAGTCAGGTCGGTCACGGCCTCGTCGTACCGGCCCGCCATCCGGTGGGTTTCACCACGCGCGACCAGTGCCCATGCCAGCGCGGGGTCGAGTTCGAGTGCGCCCGTGAGGTCGGCCATGGCCTCGTCATAGCGCTCGTCCGCACAGTAGGTCTCCCCCCGCTTCGCGAGCAGGAACGCGTCGTCGGGGCTCAGAGCGAGAGCGGTCGTATAGTCCGCGAGAGCCTGAGTGAGGTGGTTGAGCCAGCGGTGCGCCTCACCGCGGTACACCCAGCCACGGACGTTGCGCGGATCGGCGGCGACGGCACGGTCCAGCTCGGCGATCGCCTCCTCGTTGCGGTCGAGGTGGTACAGGCGCCTGCCCCGGTAGGTGTGGCACCACGCCCGGGTCGTGAGATCCAGCGGGCCGTGTGACAACAGTGCCGTGAGGCACTCCAGGGCCGGGTCGGCGCTCGCCACCGCGGTGCGGAGGCGGCCGGCCCAGGAGACGAGCGTGGGCTCAGCCGTGTCGCGGGCGGCCAGTTCGAGGTTGCCGACCCACTGGCGCAGAGCCGCCGTGTCCTGCCCGGCGGCATGAACCGCCTGCTCCAGCGCTCTTCCCAATGAGGCGGTCGGCTGGGCACACAACCGGTGGTACGTCTCGTCCACGTGGTGACGGAGCCACCGGGCGTCGCTCCAGCGTTTCTCCTCGGACAGGCCGTGCGCGGCCGCGGCGCGCCAGGCGGCGTGCGTGTCGGCGAGACGCAGGTGCGCAGCCATCCAGTGCTGGGGTGAGTGGGTGCGCTGGCGGCGCACCATACTCGCGCGCACCACCGCGTGGTACTGCTTGAAGCCGCCGTGACCGCTGACGAAGGGCTGCCTGCACAGCCACTCCCACAGCTCCCTGGCGTCCTCCGGTGCGGCGGCGTCGAACACCTCCTTGTTGAGGTGCGGGGCCAGCGCGCACGCCAGTACGGCCTCGCGCTGCCTGGCGTCCGTGACCCACTGCACGAAACGCTCGACGGCCGCGTCCACCACGTCCCCGTCCGGGTCCACGTCCTCCGCCGCGCCGGGGCGGGCGTGCGCCAAGAGATCGACGAGCAGCGGCAGTCCCATCGACAACTGGAACACCGCGTCCACCACATCGGGTGCGGTCACGTCCCGCGCGGCCAGCAGCGCGCGCGTCTCCGCTTCGGTGAACACCTCCAGCGGCACGTCCACCACCTGCGCGCGCAAAGGCCCCCACTCGCGTTCCGCCAGCTGGTCACGGCCGGCCAGCACCACCATGACATTGGTGGGCAGGGGTCCGTACTCGTCCTCCAGCAGGGCCCGCAGCCAGCCGTCCAGGTAGCGGCCGGTCCGCTCCCAGGTGTCGAAGAACAGCACCACCCACTCGTACCGCTCGCACAGCTTGCCCAGCTCGGTCACGAACGCCCGGCGCACCCGGCTCTCGTCACCGCCACGCCCCCGGCGTCCCCGAGCCCGCACACCGCTGCGCGACCGGTCCCCACCCTGAGCCACGGCGTCCGGGCCGCCTTCCATGGGACCCGGCTCGACCGCGGCCTCCTGCTCCTTGCGGTGCTGCTCAGCCGCCCGGTCGAACTCCTTGAGCGGCCCGGCCTGTTCCGCCAGCTGGCGGGCCACCTCCACCAACGCCTGTTCCACGCCGTGGACATCACCCTCGTCCACCACCGCGCTGACGGCGCCGGCGGCCCGGGCCCGCTCCTGCCACTCCCGCAGCAACGTGGACTTGCCCACTCCGCCCACCCCGCGTACGTGGAACAAGAACTCCGCCGGGCTGACCTCGTCCTCCGGGTCCTTGGCCAGGTTCCGCACGAAGAGGGACAACTGGGCCCGCCGCCCGACGAAACGGGCCCGTGCTCGACGCCGGATCAGCTCTCCACGTGACCGGCTGCCCCGCTCATGGGATCTCGCCCCCGACATACCCAACCCCCCGGTCCGGTCCACCGCCCATGCGTAGTATCGCCACTCGCCATGCCGCGGAGGTAGTCGTCGGCGGCACCTCCGCGGCACGGCTGTCCGCGGCAGTGGTGCCGGGAGGCTGTTCAGTAGAGCGGGAAGGCCCAACCGCCCGGGTACCAGGGTTCGCGTTCGCCGCGGAAGGCCGCCGAGGCGCGCGAAAGTGCGCCCTCCCGCAGTTCCTCGACGAGGCCGGCGGCCGCGAGGGTGGTCAGCGAGGTGCCGCCGAGGAAGGCGGCGCCGAGCTCCGCTGCCGTCAGCCGCAGGTCGGCCGGAGCGCTCGTGGGTTCGCAGTGGGCATCCCCCGCTTCGGCCCGCAGCCGGTGCCGCCCGTTGTTCCAGGGGCAGAAGTCGTCCCGTACGTCCAGTACCAGGTCCAGCGGGAGGCTGTAACGGCGGCCGGCCAAGGCCCTGTCGACGTCGGCCAGCCGCAGCCAGAGGCGGTCCACCGGTGCGGCCTGGACGGCTCGGGGCTCGGTGAGCAGGTGGGGAAGGGGTTCGTCCGGGGCGCCCTCGTAGTCGATCCGGGTCACCAGGTCGATCCCGGCGAGGAAGCGCCACAGTGCCGCGTACGACTGGCGCGAGCACGCCGCCAGTTCCAGCACCTCCACCACCGCGGCGCTGCTGCCGGACCCGTCCGGGACGGAGGTGTGCCGGTAGAGCGCGTAGCCGGTGGCGCCTCCGCCGGGCTCCTGGTGCACGGGGAACCGGAACGAGGTCGCGCCGCCGCGCCGGTGCGGATGATCGGCGAGGCGCACCGCCCAGTGGGCCGGCTGCCGGTCGGGCCAGCCGACCGTGGCGGTGCGGACCCGGTCGTAGACCTCCTCGAGGAGAGGGCGGGCACGGTCGGCGCGGTGCAGCCGGACGGTCCCGTCACCGAAGTCGGTGTCCGGGCGGAACCGCATGGCGCGCCGGTCGCAGCGCATCCGGTTCCCGGCGGTCGCGGGGCCGTAGCCGTACCGTCCGTAGATGCCGGCCTCGGAGGGACGGAGCGCGGCGATCGGCTCCCGTCGCCGCTCGTGCAGGTCGGTCAGCTGGGCGCGCATCATCGCAGTGAGGATGCCGCGGCGGCGGTGGCTCGGGGCCACGCCCACGGAGGCGATCCCGGCCACGGGCATGATGCCGCCGGGCACGGTCAGCAGCCGGCTGTACACGGAGGCCCCGGCAACGGGCTCGCCCTCTTCGAACACGGCCAGGGTGCGCGCGAGGTCCGTCGCGGCTCGCTGACCGGCCAGCTCCTCCTCCGAGCGGTCCAGGCCGTACGTGTCGGCGATCATGCGCGCCCAGGGAACGAACTCTTGCTCGGCAACACAGCGAATCTGGAACTGAGATGCGGTCACCGGACATGTGTACAGCACGTGCAGCGGTGCCGAGGACCCGGCGCATGTGTACAGCACCCGTAACGGTGCCGAGGACCCGGCGCATGTGTACAGCACCCGTAACGGTGCCGAGGACCCGGCGCGTGTGTACAGCACGCGTGACGGTGCCGAGGACCCGGCCCGCGCCGCGGCGACGCCGGTCCCCGCTGCCGTGCGTCGGCCCCCACCGCCGCTTCGCGGTCCACGGCACCGTCATGCCCGCCCGCGGGTCCGTCCTGGTCGACGAGGCTCCTTCAGGGACCGCCGGTGATCTTCTCCGTGATGCGGCCCAGCGCCGCAAGGTCCCCGGGGTCGAACCGGTCGATGAAGTGCCGTCGCACGGAGACGAGATGGGTCGGGGCTGCTTCCCGCAAGGCCTCCCATCCCGTCGCGGTGAGGACCAGGAGGCAGCCCCTCCCGTCGGCGGGGTCCGGTGCGCGCCGGATGAGTCCGCGTGCTTCCAGGCGGGTGGCGTGGCGGGACAGCCGGCTGCGTGACCACCCCGTCCTGGCGGCCTGTTCGCGCAGTGTGCTGGTGCCGTCGGGGCGTTCGGACAAGGTGCTGAGGACCTCGTAGTCCGGCTCGGACAAGCCGTGTGCGGCGAGGTCCTGCGCGGGGGAGCGGACGGCCGTGTCGCGGACGAGTCGATCGCCGTGCCGATCCGGCGGCCCGGCACGCACAGGGCACCGACCGCCGCGCCGCCGAGGGCGAGCCGCCGGATGTACGCCGCCGGACCGGCCCGGGACGTCGGTGCCGTCGGGTGCCGCCCCGGTGCTGCTCCGGGGGCGCGCGCCCGTTCCTGGCCGCGGCTCTCGGCTCAGGCGCGCGGGCCGGCGCCGTGCAGCAGGGTGTCGATGATGCGGGTGGCGAGGGCGTCCGGGTCGGCGCCGTCCGCGTCGCCGTGCAGGGACTCCCCGATGAGCGCGTAGTAGACCCGGCGCACCCATTCGAGGTCGGCCGCTCCGTCGATGAGCTGGTCGTCCTGGGCCCGCTTCAGCACGGCGACGCACTTGCGGGCGATGTCCTGGTGGAGGGCGGCGGCCTCGCTGTCCGGGTCGGCCGGCAGCTCGAGGGCGAACGCCCAGGCGCTCTTGACCTGCAGCACGTTGGCCGTGATCCGGTGCATCGCCACCAGCGGCGGCGCGGTGTCCGGCCTGCCGTCGTCCACCGCCCGGGCGAGCTGGCGGGCGGCGGACGACGCCAGCGCCTCCAGCAGTGCCTGCCGGTTCGCGAACCGCCGGTGGATCGTCGTGCGGGCCACCCCCGCGGCGGCGGCGATCTGCTCCATGGAAGCGCCGGGTTCTTCGGCGAGCACTCGCTCGGCCGCTTCCAGGATCGCGCGCACGCTGCGCTCCGCGTCCGCCCGCAGCGATCGTCGTCCCGCCGTCTCACTCATCACGCCTCCTGCTGGACCGCTTGCCCGCAAACACCATACATCCGTGATGCAGGTCTCCGATATCTGCAACAAGCCTGTTGCGGTTCAGTGAGTTGGCGATACATACTTCCCCCACTTGCTCTCGGCTGAAGGAGAAACCCGTGCACAGCACCGCCCTCGTCACAGGAGCGTCGTCCGGCCTCGGCGCGGAGTTCGCCGCGCAGCTCGCCGCCCAGGGACACGACGTGATCCTGGTGGCGCGCTCCGGAGACCGGCTCGCCGCCCTCGCCGAGCGGCTGACCGCCGAGCACGGCGTCCAGGCCCACGTGCTCGTCCAGGACCTCGCCGAGCCGGACGCGGCCCGCCGCATCGCCGAGCGGCTGACCGCCCGCGGCTTGAGCGTCGACCTGCTGGTCAACAACGCCGGATTCGGTACCTGTGGCCGCTTCGAGGAGATCCCCGCGGCCCGCGACCACGACCAGTTGATGGTCAATGTCGTCGCCCTCGTCGACCTCACCCACGCACTCCTGCCCGGCATGCTGGAGCGCGGCCGCGGGGCGGTCGTCAACGTCGCGTCCAACGCCGCCTTCCAGCCCGCCCCGTACTTCGCCGTCTACGGTGCGGCCAAGGCCTTCGTGCTGAACTTCGGACTCGCCCTGCGCCAGGAGTACCGCCGGCGTGGCATCCGCGTGCTCACCCTGTGCCCCGGTCCCGTCGAGACCGCCTTCTTCGACACCATCGGCACCCGCCGGGCGGCCGTCACCGGCTCCATGACCACCGCGGAGCCCGTCGTGCGCGCCGCGCTGCGCGCGCTGGAGCGCGACCGCGGCTACGTCGCCCCCGGACTGGGCAACGCCCTGGCCGCACACCTGACACCCCGCCGCCCCCGGACCCTGGTCGCGGCCGTCGCCGAACGCGTCACCCGCACGGTCCTGGCCGCCTCGCCCGCCCCCGCGACGTCGCCGGAGCACGCCGCGTGAGAACCTCCACCGCCCCTGCCGGCGCCGCCTCGGCGATGCTGCTCGTCGGCACTTCGACCGCGGTGTCCGCCACCATCGCCGACTATCCGGTCTTCACGGGACAGGCCCTGCGCTATGCCCTCGCGGCGGCGATCCTGCTGGCCGTCGCGGGCCACCGGCGGCTGCCGCGCGTGCGGTTGACCGCACGGGACATCGGGCTGCTGATCGCGCTGGCCGCCACCGGCCTGGCGGGGTTCAACGTCTTCCTCGTCGAAGCCACCCGGCACGCCGGGCCCGCCATGATCGCCGCTGTGGTCGGAGCGGTCCCGCTGGTGCTCGCCCTCGTGGGGCCGCTGCTGGAACGCCGGCGCCCTGCTCCCCGCTCCGTCGGCGCCGCGATCGTGGTGGCACTCGGCACGGCCGTCGCCGCCGGCCTCGGCTCCGGCAGCGTCAAGGGCCTGCTGCTGTCCCTCGGCGCACTCGCCGGCGAGGTGGCCTTCTCCCTGCTGGCCGTCCCGCTCCTGCCCAGACTCGGCCCCCTGAGGGTCGCCGCCTACCCCGCCGCCCTGTCCGTACCCATGCTCCTGGCGGCGGGTCTCACCCTGGACGGCACGGCCTCCCTGCGACTGCCCACACCCGGCCAGGCGGCCGCGTTCGCCTACCTCGGCGCGATCGTCACCGCTGCCGCCTTCTTCCTCTGGTACGACGCGCTGCGCCGCCTCGGCGCCGACCGCGCGGGCCTCTTCGCCGGCCTGGTACCGGTGGGCGCACTGCTCACCACCGTCGCGCTCGGCCTCGGCCACGCGGGTCCCGCCGATGTCACGGGCGCCCTGCTCGTCGCGGCAGGCGTCGCCGTCGGCATGGGACCACGACAACCCCGCCCCGGTGTCCACGAGCCGGCCTGATCAGTGTGTCGCGCCACCGCCCCCGCGCACACCCGCACGCCGCATCCGTGTCACTCCGTCAGAACCCCGCGCCGGCTCCACGGTACCCGGCCCCGCCACGCCACACACCGACAGGCGTCCGCCGAGGCGGCGTTGGGCGGGTGCGGAACCAACCCGGCCCGCACAATGAGCAGTTGACGACCCGGTCCGGATGCCGTGACGCGCCACCGACGAAGAGGAGCACACCCGTGACACAGGCACCGCCCTTCCTGCTCGAACGCCTGCACGCGGCCGGACTGAGCGACGTCGTCGCCGTCGAGCCGGCCACGGGAGGCCTCGCCGCGACCGCGGGGCTCGCACGCCGCACCGACGGCACGTCGGTGTTCGTCAAGGGGTTCGGCGAGCCGCCGTCGGACGAGGCCTTCACCGCGGAGGCCGAAGGACTCACCGCGCTGCGCGAAGCGGGCGGCGTCGCCACCCCCGAGATCGTCCTCGCGGACCGAGACCTGCTCGTGCTGTCCGTGCTGCGGCCCCGGCCGGCCACCGAGGCCTTCTGGGAGCAGCTCGCGCGCACGCTCGCCCGCCTGCACACCACCACGCGGCACCCCCGATTCGGGTGGCACCGGGACAACTGGCTGGGCCGCCGTCGGCAGGTCAACACCTGGAACGACGACGGGTTCGAGTTCTTCGCCCAGCACCGCCTGCTGCGCTGGCTCGGCGAGCGGCGCGTCCGGGAGGCGCTCGACCCCGCGGACCGGGCGGCGCTGGAGCGGCTGTGCGACCGGCTGCCGGAACTGCTGCCGGTCAAACCCGCGTGCCTGACGCACGGCGACCTGTGGGCACAGAACGTCATGGCCGCCCCCGACGGGCGGCCCGCGCTGATCGACCCGGCCGTTTCCTACACCTGGGCCGAGGTCGACCTGGCCCACCTGTGGACGACGGCGCCGCCGCCCGAGGCGCACGGCTTCTTCGAGCTGTACGCCGAGCTGACCGGGCTCGACCGCGGCTGGCGCGAACGCATGCCCATCATCCAGCTGCGCCAGCACCTGGCCGTGACAGCCCAGTTCGACCCCGACTGGGGCGCCGCCGACCTGGTGCGCGCCACGCTCGCCCCGTTCCGGAGGCGGCCCTGAGCCGCAGCGCGAAGCCACGGCGCAACCGCGCGCCTCGGTGCCCCGACCGCGCGGGCCCGTTCGCCGGACCGCCCAACCCCCGCCCGCGCGGCGGGTGCCGCACCGCACGGCGTGCTACGGCACCCGCCCCGGACCCACGTCCGTGCCGGGCCCGTACGGTGCGCGCACGGTCGGGCCCGTCCCGGCTCGCCGCCCGGCCGCGAAGGACCCTTCGGCTTCGCGAAGCCACGGCCCGCACGGCCGAGGCCGCCCGACTGCGCCCACGCCGGACCACCGCCGTCGGAGCGGGCGGTGACGCCGTACCGCCGACCCGGCTCGGCGCTGGGACCCGCGCGGGGAGGGCAGAACCCGGCGATCAGATCACGGCATCGCCGGCCGGCGGGGGCACGGCACGCGGGCGGACGACCATGAGGGGGCCTTCCAGGGCCGCCACCATGGCGAAGGGAAACCGGTCGACCTCGAGACACAGTGCGACGTCGTCGGGATGAGCCCCCTGGCGTACGCCTTGCGCCAGCTCGGCGGCGGCACGTGACCCGGCAGCGCGACGGAGGAACGCGGTCGCGTCCGTCCCGGCCTCGGTGGCCCTGCGAGCGATGTACTGCGCGCACGCCAGATCCTCCTCGGCCTGGCCGTCCTCACCCGTCACCACGAACGTGACACCGCTGCTCCTGCGGGTCCGCAGGAGCCGCGCCGTGGCCTCCGCCACCACGAAGCCGGCGCACAGCACCAGCGACGCGTCCTTGACCGCGAGGGCGCCGACCGTCCCTGCCGTGGTCTTCTGCACGACGGTCCGCCCGCGAAGGTCGGCGGACCGCAGCAGCCCGGGCGAGTTGACCATGTCGAACCCGGGCGCGGGCGGCCCGTCCTTGAGCGCCGCCCAATCCGGGTGGCGCGCCTTGAGCGCCAGCGCTTCGTCCAGCGACTCGGCGAGAACGATCCGCTCCGCCCCCTGCGCGAAGGCCCAGGCCGCCACCGTGAAGGCACGCATGACGTCGACCACGACCGCCACGGCCGGGACTTCGGCCAGCTCGGCGATGCCGACGAAACGAGAGTCCATGCCGGCCATGCTCGCGGACACCCGCCCCCCGACACCCGGGAAGTGAGCCACGTCACACAGGCGCACCGGGATGCGGCACCTCCGGCCGGGGCATCCCGGACAGGCACCGGAACCGGGCCGCGGAGGTACCCCGCCATCAACCGATCGGCTGATGCCGCTTCGAGCGCGATGGCCGATGTCCCCCTCCGCGCTGCCCCGGCATGCTCTTGCACATGTCGATCATCCAAGTCAGCGGCCTGCACAAGGCGTACGGGGGCAGGAAGGCCGTCGACGGCGTCTCCTTCGCCGTCGAGGAGGGGGAGATCTTCGGGATCCTCGGCCCCAACGGTGCCGGCAAGTCCACCACCGTCGAGTGCGTGGAGGGACTGCGCCGCCCCGACAGCGGCAGTGTCCGTGTCGCCGGGTACGACCCCGCCACCGACCGCGGCCCCCTCACCCGCATCCTCGGCGCCCAGCTCCAGGACAGCGAACTCCAGCCCAAGATCACCGTCAGGGAGGCGCTGGAGCTGTACGCGGCCTGCTGCCCCGAACCCGCCGACTGGCACGCCCTCGCCGAACGCCTCGGACTCACCGACCGGCTCCGCACCCGCTTCGCGAAGCTCTCCGGCGGCCAGAAGCAGCGGCTGTTCATCGCGCTCGCCCTGATCGGCAACCCCCGCATCGTCGTCCTGGACGAGCTGACCACCGGGCTCGACCCACGCGCCCGCCGCGACACCTGGCAGCTCGTCGAGGACGTCCGCGACAGCGGTGTCACCGTGCTGCTGGTCACGCACTTCATGGAGGAGGCACAGCGCCTGTGTGACCGGATCGCCCTGCTCGACAAGGGCCGCGTCACCGCGCTGGACACCCCGGCCGGGCTGATCGGCCGGACCAGGAGCGGCATGGCGATCTCCTTCCGTCCCTCGGCGCCGCTGGACACCCGGCCGCTGGCGGACCTGCCGTCGGTCACATCCGTGAAGGAGGACGACGGCCGGATCGTCGTCGACGGCACCGACGAAACGGTCCACGCGCTGCTGTCGTTCCTCGCCGGGCAGAAGATCACCGCCCGTCAACTGCGCATCACCGAGGCCACCCTGGACGACGCCTACCTCGACCTGACGGGACCGGACGCATGACCGCCACCCTCGCCGCCCGCACCCGCGCCACCGCCGTCAAGGGCAGCGCCACCGCCGTCCTGCGGGCCGAAGCACGGCTCTTCCTGCGAGAACCCGCCGCCCTGGTGTGGATCCTCGCCTTCCCCACGGTCCTGCTGTGCATCCTGGGTTCCATCCCGTCCTTCCGGGAGCCGTCGGACGACCTGAACGGCCTGCGCGTCGTGGACCTGTACGTCCCCATCGCCGTTCTGCTCACCGTGATCATGGCCGGCATCCAGGCCATGCCGCCGGTCCTGACCGGCTACCGCGAGCGGGGCATCCTGCGCCGCATGTCCACCACACCCGTGCGGCCGGGCGCACTCATCGGCGCGCAGATCGTGTTGCACGGCGCCGCCGCGGCCCTGTCCGCCTCGCTCGCCCTCACGGTGGGCCGCATCGTGTTCGACGTGGCCCTGCCCCGCCAGTTCCCCGGGTACCTGCTGGCCTTCGCGCTTGCCGCCCTGGCCACCCTGGCTCTCGGCGGCACCGTGTCCGCCGTGAGCCGCACCACGAAGATCACGCAGGCGGTAGGGTCGGTGGTGTTCTTCCCGGCCATGTTCACCTCCGGCGTCTGGCTGCCCGTCGCGGCCATGCCCGACGCCCTCCGGCGCATCGTGGGACTGACTCCTCTCGGTGCCGCCGCGCAGGCCCTCGACACGGCCGCCGCGGGCGACTGGCCGAGCTGGACGCACCTCGGGGTCATGGCGCTGTGGACGGTGCTGCTGACCACCGCGGCCCGACGCTGGTTCAAGTGGGAGTAGGACACGCAGGCATGAGGACGACGGCCCGGGGCCCCGACCCGACGACGGTCGAGGAACGCTGGGCGCAGTTCTTCCGGTACGGCCCGTACGTCCTCCTGGGCCTCGCCACCCTCATCGCGGCCGCTGCCGCCGACGCGGTGATGACCCGCCCGGAGATGTACCTCGCGGGAGGTCTGGTGCCGGCCTCACTGGCCCTCCAGGCGTGGTGGACGCGGACCGTGCCCCGCCTGCTGGCCCGCCACGCCACGACGGACGCCGCCGACAGCGGCACCCGGAGCGGCGACCCCGTCCGCACGCCCGAGGCCGGCACCGGCGTCCGCGACGGCGTGCTGCCCGGGGGCACCACCGCGGGATACGTCTACTTCACGCTGCGCACCGTGCTCGCCCTCGCACTCACCTGGCTCAACCCCCTGTTCTCCATCTACGCGTTCCTCGGCTACCTCGAAGCCGGACGGCTGCTGCCGCCACGCGCCGCCCGGGCCGGACTCCTGGTCACCGCCGTCATCATGGCCGGTTCCCAGTCCGGCGGACTGCCGCCCACCTCCCTGGTGAACTGGCTGCTCTTCGGCGGGCTGTTCCTCCTCCACACGGTGCTCGTCACCGTCATGACCCACCTCGAGGCGAAGGAGGCCGAGAAGGCCGAGGAGCGGGCCGAGACCATCCAGGCCCTGGAGACGGCGCTCGCCGAGAACGCCGCTCTCCACGCCCAGCTCGTCGTCCAGGCACGGGAGGCGGGCGTGGCCGACGAACGCCGCCGCCTCGCCGCCGAGATCCACGACACCATCGCCCAGGGCCTGACCGGCATCATCGCTCAGCTCCAGGTGGCCTCCTCCACCACCGACCCGGAAGTGGCCCGCGAACACCTGGACCGTGCCCAGGAGTTGGCCCGCCAGTCCCTCGGCGAGGCCAGGCGCTCCGTGCACAACCTCTCCCCGGCCGCCCTGGAACACCACACGCTCCCCGAAGCACTCGAGGAGATGGTCGCCCAGTGGTCCGCACGCACCGGCGTCACCGCCCGGTTCACCGTCACCGGCACCGAGGAGCCCCTGCACGAGGAGATCGCCGCCACCCTGCTGCGGATCACCCAGGAAGCCCTCGCCAACACCGCCCGGCACGCCGGTGCGGGCCGCGCAGGCGTGACGCTGTCCTACATGGGCGACGAGGTCACCCTGGACATACGGGACGACGGGCGCGGCTTCAGCCCCCTCGCCGTACCGCCGCGCACCGGCAGCGGCGGCTTCGGCCTCGACGGGATGCGGGCCCGCGCCCAGCGCGTCGCGGGCACCCTCGCCGTCGAGTCGGAACCTTCCCAAGGCACCGCGATCAGTGCTCGCGTACCGTTGGTGCGCCATGACTGACCAGATCATCACCGTCCTGATCGCCGACGACCACCCCGTCGTGCGGGACGGCCTGCGCGGCATGCTCGCCGCCGAACCGGGCTTCGACGTCCTCGGCGAGGCGGCGGGCGGTGTCGAGGCCGTCGAACAGGCACTGCGCCTGGACCCGGATGTCGTCCTCATGGACCTCCGCATGCCGGCCGGCAGCGGGGTGGACGCCATCGCCGAGCTCACCCGGCGCGGCGCCCGCGCCAAGGTCCTCGTGCTGACCACGTACGACACCGACTCCGACACGATCCCCGCGATCGAGGCGGGCGCCACCGGCTATCTGCTCAAAGACGCGCCCCGTGACGAGCTGTTCGCGGCGGTCCGAGCCGCCGCCGAAGGACGCGCCGTCCTGTCGCCCGCCGTCGCCTCCCGCCTCGTCTCGGCCATCAGGAAACCCGCCGTGCCGACGGGCGAGACGCTCTCGGCCCGCGAGCGCGAGGTGCTCGCCCTGGTCGCCAAGGGCACCTCGAACCGTGAGATAGCCCGGGAACTCTTCATCAGCGAAGCGACGGTCAAGACACACCTGACCCACCTGTACGGCAAGCTGGGCGTGCGGGACCGCGCGGCCGCGGTGGCGGTGGCGTACGACCGCGGCATCCTCGGCTGAACCCGGCTCGCGGTACGAGGACGCAGCGAGGCCGCGTCTGCGGTCGTGCACCGGGTATCGCTCCACGCCGAGCGCGGCGCATCGCAAGGGACGACTCCCGGCAACTCCCGCGTCCGCCTGGTGCGCACGGGCGCTTCCACGACACACGAAGGGGCCGGGACCGGACGCGTCAGGGCGGTGGCACACACCGCGTGGTTCCGCACCCGCCGCCACCGCCCCCTCGCCATGTCACACCGGCAGGGCCATGATGGGAGCGCTCCCGCGCCACCGCACGTGCAGATCTCCCGGCACCGGAAGGACCGCTCATGCGCACCGCTCCCCAGCTCTCCCGTCGGGCACTGCTCACGGCCGCCGCCGCGAGCGTCACCGCGGGCGTCAGCGCCACCGCGGCCGCTCCCGCCCAGGCGTCCGCCGCCCACCGCCCGCCGCCGTCCGCCGCCTCCGCCGGATTCAGGACGGTGGGCCGGGTCAAGAGGGCGGCCGACGGCTGGGTGCAGTACACCTGGCCGGGCATCGCCTTCGAGGGCCGCTTCCGCGGCACCGGCGTCGGGATCGTGCTCGACGACTCCGTCAACGACTACGACGTCCAGATCGACGGAACGACCGTCAGCACACTGGTCACTCCCGGACGTACCACGTCCTGGGTCGAGGACCTCGCCGACACCGAGCACACCGTGCGGCTCGTCAAGCGCACGGAGAGCCCGTGGGCCGTCGGCCGCTTCGGCGGGTTCGTCCCCGCCCGGGGAGGGCGACTCCTCACCGCCCCCGCCGCGCGCCGCAGGCAGATCGAGTTCATCGGCGACTCCTTCACCGCCGGGTACGGCAACGTCTCGGTCACGCGCGACTGTTCGGCCAACGGGGGAGTCGACCGGAACAGCAACGCGGACCTCGCCTTCGGCGCCCTCACCGCCCGCAAGCTCGACGCCGACCACCAGCAGAACGCGTTCTCCGGCCGCGGCATGGTCCGCAACTACAACGGCGGCGACCCCGGCACCGACTACCGCACCTACTACGACCGGGCCCTGCTCAACGTCACCGGCGACGTCTGGCGGAGGCCGCGCGCCTGGCGGCCGCAGGTCGTCGTCATCGGCCTGGGCATCAACGACTTCTCGACCCCCCTCCGCCCGGGCGAGCCGTGGGCTGCGCAGAGCGAGCTGATCGCCGCCTACGCGAGCGCCTACCACGGCTTCCTCGACAAGCTGCGAGCCCGCTACGGAAGGGCGACGTTCCTGGTGGTCAGCGCCACCGCGGTGGCCGGCACCGCCTTCGCCGACACGGCCCGGGGGATCGTCAGGGACCGCAACGCACAGGGGGACGGCCGGGTCGGCTTCTGGTACTACGACGATCCCGGCCTGGACCGGCTCGGCTGCGACTGGCACCCCTCGCTCCGCGACCACCGGATCATCTCCGGCCTGCTCGACCGGTACCTCGCCACCCTGCCGCTGGACTGGTGACGGAGCGGCCGGTCCGGCGCGGCGGCGGGCCCGTACGGTTCGCCGCCCCGCGTGCCGACGACTGTCCGTGCCCGAGGCCCGCGACGCCGACGACCGGCGGCGACGAGGGGCCCCGGCAAGGGCGGGTGCTGCCGGGAACGTGTGGCCCGCGGCAGGGCACGACAAGCGGATGCGGGATGCTCTGTGGCGGATCCGCGGATGTCACCCGGCCAGAGAGGGAGACCCGGCATCTCGGCTGTCTGAGGGGCGCGTTCGCCGTGGAACCGACCAGTTCGCCCACGCCGTCGACCGTGGAGCCGCTGTGCGCCGGCGGCGCCGGACACACCGGCTGCGTCCCTCGCCGGTTCGCCGGTTCGCCGGTTCGCCGGTGGAACGTCCTGGCGCCGCGGCGCGCACACCCCGCCCGCGTCCCGCTCCGCGTACGTCGCACGGGGGTGCCCGGACGGCCGCGTTCCGTCGACCCCCGGCGGGGCCGGAAGTGTTCCGTGGAAACCTGCGCACCGTTGAGGACTCGGCGCGTCGTGGGTTTCATTGCTCCGCCCGGCGGTGACCTCCGCCGGCTTGATCCTTCGGGGATTGGGGGGACTGTGAGTCGGTCCAGAGCGAGTTCCGTCAGACGGGTGGGGTGGCCCGGAGCACGAAGAGCCGGCATATCGAGTGCGGCGGCGCTGATGGGCGTCGCCGCACTCGTCGTCCCGGCGGTCCCCGCCGCCGCGACGGCGGCCGAGGCGGCACCGCCGCCGAGCCCGGCAGAGGTGATCCCCGGGCAGCAGACGCAGACGCCGGCCCTGGTGGAGGGCATCCGGGAGCCGGCTCCCGCGGCGGGCGACCCCGCGGACGCGGCCCGCGCGTACCTCGCCGCACGACGCGACACGTACCGCATCGCGAACGCCGGACGCGACCTGGAGCCCGCCGGCACCCTCGCCGACGGCGGCCAGGAGACCGTACGGCTGCGGCAGACGCACCGGGGCGTGCCGGTCCTCGGCGGCGAGTACGTCGTCCGCATGGAGAAGGCGGCGAACGGCTCACGGGTCGTCACCGGCACGTCCGGCAAGTACTTCACCGGCCTGCGCACGGACACCGCGGCCGAGGTCGGCGACGCGCTCGCGGTGGAACGCGCGGTCGACGCCGTCCTGGACGACCTCGGTCGCGAGCGGTTCGCCGGCTACCGGGAGGGCGGCCCTGACGAGTCGGCGCCGCCGCTCACCGGCACCTCCCACGGCCTGGTCGTCCTGCCCAGCGGTACGGGCGTGCTCACCCGGCACGTCACCGTCCGCGGCGACGACCCGGCCCTCGGCGAGCCCGTGCTGCGCGAGGTGTACATCGACGCGCGGGCCGGCTACCCGGTCCTCCAGTACAGCGGTATCAAGACGTTCGGCGCCGCGAACGCAGCCGACGGCAAGCGGCCGGCCGACGACGCGCGGGGCGCACGCCGCCTCCCCTCCGGCCCCGCCGCCGACGAGGCCGGCTCGGGCGTCAAACTGGACGGCACGACGGTCGCCCTGGACATCACCCGCGACGAAGAGCGCGGCGTCTACCTGCTGCGCGACCGCTCCCGACACCCGGAGGACGGCGGCAACGCCATCACCACCTGGGACGCGCGCGGCAAGTGGGCCAGCGAGTGGGCCGGGACCTGGCCCGAGACGCTCCAGGAGTTCGCCTCGCCGACCCCGGCCTTCGGCGCCGAGGCGACCGACGCGGGAGCGGTGGACGCGCACTGGGCCGCCGGGCAGGTCCACGACTACTACAAGAACAGGCACGGCCGGGACAGCCTGGACGGGCGGGGCATGACGGTCGACTCCCTGGTCGGGGTCACCGACTACGGACAGCCCTACGTCAACGCCTTCTGGGACGGCGGCAAGATGGTGTACGGCTCCGGCGACGCCGAGTACCGTCCCCTCGCCGCCGCACTGGACGTCGTCGGCCACGAGATGACGCACGGAGTCGTCGAGCACACCGCCGACCTCGTCTACGCCGGCCAGTCCGGCGCCCTGAACGAGGCGATCGCGGACTACTTCGGCAACGCCGTCGAGACGGACGTGCTCGGCATCCCGATGGACAGCCCGGACTCGGGACTCGTGGGCGAGGCGCTGTGCCGCACCAAGTCGCCGCGCGAGTGCGCCTTCCGCGACCTCGACGACGGGCGGACCACCACCGCGTCGTTCCTCGGCGTGGGCTTCGGCACCGACAACGGCGGCGTCCACCTCAACTCGACCATCTTCGCCGGCGCGCTGTGGGACGTCCGCCGGGACCTCGGCCCCGCGCTGGCCGACCGGATCGTCTACAAGGCGCTCACCGAGTACCTCACCCCGCTCGACGGCTTCACCGAGGGAAGGACCGCCGTGCTCGCGGCGGCCAAGGACCTGGGCGTCACCGGGCGAGACCTGACGGCCGTGCGGCGGGCCTTCAACGCCCACGGCATCGTGCCGAACTGGGAGCTGGCCCTCGGCATCGACTCCGACGTCCTGCTCGAACGCGTCAACACCTACGACTCACGGCTCGGCGCGGGCGGCGGCTGGTGGGCGGCCTCCCAGTCGAACGAGGAGGGATCCGAACCGTACTCCGTTTGGGCCGGACGCACCGACGGCAAGGGCCGGCTGAAGCTGATGAGCCCCAACGACGGCCGCTACCACGTGAACCCGGCGACGGACGGCACGACCGTGGTGTGGGTGGCGTACGGCTCCGGTCCCGTCGAGGTGCTCGCCCGGCCGCTGGCGGGCGGCCCGGTGAGGACGCTGTGGTCGGGCCGGAGCGTGGGCTCCTCGGTGGACGTCGAGGGCGACATCGTGACGTTCGAGCACCACAATCACGGCGGGCGCCGGGGGGTGACGTACCTGAGCCTGAAGGACCCGGCGAACAAGGTGTCGCTCGGCGGGGGCACCTACAGTCAGGCGTTCTTCCCGTCGTTGAGCGACGGCAAGGTTGCCTATCAGACACGGCGCCGGGTGAGCGGGAGCACGTACGAGTACGCGACCCGGATCGTGGACGTCGCGACCGGCGAGAGCACGGTGGTCCACCAGGCCGCGCCCGGGGCCGGTCTGGGCCCGACGGCGATCAGCGGCGAGTACGTCTACTGGCTGCTGGACGAGATCGACCAGAACGGTACGACAGCCCTGCGCCGCGCCGCGCTCGACGGCTCCGGCGTCGTCGACCTCAGCCCGGAGACCGGCCCCACGGCCCTGAACGTCCGCGATCTGACGGCCTCCCGGGAGGCGGTCACGATGGAGGCCCGGACACCGGTGCCCGAGATGCGCAACGAGTACCTGGCCAAGTTGTGGCAGTTCCCGGCAGGCGCCGACGACGGGACACCGCGCCGCGGCCGGGTCTCCTGCAACCGGGGTGAGCAGTTGTCGGCCGCGGCCGCCGCGGGCACCCAGGTGCTGTGGCTCGACGCCACCACCGGCGTCAGCGATGTGGTCACCCGGAGGAAACCGGCCGGCACCTGCGGCTGACCCGCTCCGGAACCCGGTGGGCGGTCCGCCGCCCGCCGGGCCGCCCACCGCGGCGGGGCGCCGCGCCGGCCCGCCCGGACCCGTGTGCCGACGGTCTTGACCGGCACTCCGGCGCGGCCGACGCCCGTGACCTCTGCCGCGTTCATCCCGGGCAACGCACCCACGCCGGAGCGCCGGTGACCGGCCCCTCGGGGCCGCACCGACCCGCGGACCCCCGCGTACCGCGCTGTGCGCGTCCGCGTCCCTGACTGACGTCGGGGATCGGGATCAGGGATGCTTCCGGGTCGGTGCCGGTGGTGCGGTGGGTCACCCGGCCAGAGGATAGGGCCATGATCACTCCGGGTCGCCACAGCATCGGCCGCTTACTCGCCCCGACAGTCTGGACCGCCGTCGCGCTGGCCGTGGGCGCGGCCTTGTGGGCCCCCTCGGACACGGACCCCGAACTCAGCCCGTTCGGCCTGACCGTCAGCGACTTCGCTGCCCTGGACCGCGGGGGCCCCATCGAGTCCACCATGGCCGTGCTGGGCCTGGTGTCGCTGATGCTGGTGATGGTGGCGAGGAGGCGACACGTGCCCGTGCGCGGTCTTCCCTCCGCCCTGCTGACCGTCTGGGGGCTGGGTCTCGTGATCGCCGCCGTAGTGCCGACCGACCCGCTGACCACCGAGTTGAGCGGGTCCGCGTATGTGCACCGCTACGCCTCCGTCGCGGCGTTCGCCGCACTGCCGGCCGCCATGCTGCTCCTGGCCAGCCGGCTCACCGCCGGACCACGTGCGGGACGAACGGTCCGGTGGCTGCGCGTCCTGTCGTCGGTCGCCGTGGCCGGAGCCGCACTGATGGCCTTCTCGGCGGGCCCGGGCGGCCGCGAATTGATCGGCTTGACCGAACGCCTGCTGCTCGCCAGTGAGGTGATCATGCTCGGCGTACTCGGCCGCCACATACAGGAATGCGCACCGGTCACGGCTCAAGCCCTCGCGACCGACCGCATGCGTGTGAACACGAGTGACGACACCCTGATCCGGGACACGTGATCGCCGTGCCGCGAGTGCGCGGACGCCGCAGCCGGGTCCCGGCCGGCGCCGACCGCGCGGCGAAGGGGAGGAGGACGACCGGGCCGTCGAACCACGACCGGCCCGCCCTGATCGGCTCCGAAGTCTCCCGCACCCCAGGAGCCCACTCGGCCGCCCCGGGGTCCATGGGGAGCCCACTTCCTCTCGAGGAACCGTCGTCCTCATGGCGCCGGACGGCGAGCCGCGGACCCTTGTCCGTGGCCCCGACGACCCGGTGGGCGTGAGGTTGTCGGCCGAAGCCCCACGGCTGCCGTGCCCCGACCCTCCGCAGGCAGGGGACCGGCACGACGGGCGCAGGCCACCACCCGCCGTGGAGGCGGCCGGCGCCCCGCTCGGCCACGGGCCCCGACCCCGCCCGGCTGTGACGGCGCGGCAAGGGAAGGGTTTCCCGCCTCGGCGCTACCGTCACGAGGGTGACGGGAAGCAATGGCGACCGGCGATGGTCCGCATCCATGCCGGCGGCGTACGAGCAGTACCTCGTGCCGGTGGTCTTCCGGCCCTTCGCCGAGGACCTGGCCGAGCGGGCGACGGCACTTCACCCCCGGCGGGTCCTCGAACTCGCGGCGGGAACCGGCGTGTTGACAGCGAGCCTGCTCGCGGCGGCACCCGTGGCCGAGGTGACGGCCACCGACCTGAACGAGGCCATGGTCGCTTTCGGGGCGACCCGGGTCCCCGGCGCGGTGTGGCGGCAGGCCGACGCACAGCGGCTGCCGTTCCCGGACGGGGCATTCGACCTGGTGGTCTGCCAGTTCGGCGTGATGTTCTTCCCCGACCGCGTCGAGGCCTTCACCGAGGTCCGCAGGGTGCTGGCCCCGGGCGGCCGGTTCCTGTTCAACACCTGGGGCCCGCTCGCGGCGCACGGCTTCGAAGCCGCGCTGCAGGCCGGACTGGAGCGGGCCTTCCCGGCCGACCCGCCGCAGTTCTTCCGCACGGTTCCGCACGGTTGCGCCGACCCCGCTGTCGTGGCCGCCGGCCTGACGGCCGCCGGGTTCACCGTCGAGGACGAGCAGGAACTGACGCTTCAGGGCCGGGCGCGGTCGACCTCCGACCTCGTCACCGGCTACCTCACCGGCACACCGGTGCGAGCGGCCGTCGAGGAGTGTGCCGACGGAACGGCCGTACGGACCACCGTCATCCAGGAGGTGACGGCCCGCCTGGGCCCAGGACCGGTCACCGCGCCCATGACGGCGTACGTCTTCCGCGCCGCTGCCTGAAAACGCCGGGCGCGCCCACGCGGGGATGACGTGAGCCGACCCGACGGGTTTCGCAGCGCCGTCCCGGTCGGCGTGCATGCCGTGCCCGCAAGAAGGTGTGCCGGTGCCGGGCCCGGCTCTCCTCCGCAGCCAAGACGATGTCGACCGCGTCGTGCGGCGGCAGGGCCGGGGCGCCCCCGCCTCGCCGGGCGGACCCGCGGGCGGGCGGGCGCGCGGAGGGGGCGCAGGCTACGGTGGCGGCCGCGAGGGAGGCGAGGACGCGCACGCGATCTTTCTCGCAGGAAGATCCGACTCACCTCGGTCGCGGGCGACGTCCGCGCCCCCGCCCGCCTCGCTCCCGTTACTCGTGGCCCTTGCCGGGTCCGGCTTCGGTGTCCGGTTCCCCGGTCCCGGGTTCCGCCAGCCGCCGGTGGGCCACCGCCTTGATCCCGTCGGGCAGCACCTTCCCCGCCAGCCCCTGCGCCTTCGTCTTCAGCGACCCGGCCACGGTCTTCGTCTCGCCCTTCACGATCGCCTCGAACGCCTGCTCGGCGACCTGCGCGGGATCGTCCTTCTTCGTCGTGCCGATCCGGGTGTCGTCCGCCATGCCCGCCCGGTGGAAGAAGTCCGTGTCCGTGGGGCCCGGCATGAACGAGGTGACCGTCACCCCGGTGTCCTTCACCTCCTCCGCCAACGCCTGCGCGAAGGACTGCACGAACGCCTTGGAGGCGTTGTACACCGGCTGGAAGGCACCGGGCATCATCGACGCGACGGACGAGGTGAACGCCATCCGGCCCGCACCACGCGACACCATGGCCCGCAGCAGCGGCTTGGCCAGCCGCACGGTCGCGGTGACATTGAGGTCGATGACCTCCTGGTCGTCGACGAGGTCGGTGTCCACGAACGCGCCACCCTGACCCACCCCCGCGTTGAGGACGGCGGCGTCGATCGTCAGCCCGTCGAGCGCGTCCAGCAGCCGGTACCGTCCCTCGGCGGCCCGTAGATCGGCGCGCACCGCGCGGACCTCCGCGCCCGTCTCCCGCAGCTCCCGAGCGGCGGACTCCAGCCGCTCGTCCTCGGCGTTCACGACGAGGTCGTAACCGTGCAGCGCGAACTGCCGGGCCAGCTCCAGGCCGATCCCGCTCGACGCGCCGGTGACCAGGGCAAGAGGGCGTGTGTCAGTCATACCGGCCGAGTAACCGACTCACCCGGCACCAAGCGTCACAGCTCACGAGTCTTCCGCACGAGTCGTCTGCGACGGTCAGGGCCTCGTCTTCTCCGTCCGACGCACCCCGAGGCACCCGAGGCCTTCGTGGCCCTGTGCCCGTGTGGCGCGGGGTGGTGACCGATGTGACTGCCGTGACCGTGACTGCCGTGACCGACGGGAGCGGTGTGGCCACGGTGGGAATCCGCATGCGTGTGCGGCACGCACCGGGGAATTCGGACGCTCGGATCGGCTCGCGCTGCGGCGGCCGACCGGTTGACTCGGCAAGGGGAACACGCGTGACGTTGCGCATCGGGGCAGAGGAAGAGTTCCACGTGGTGGACGTCGAGAGCGGGCACCTGGTGCCACGGGGCCGCGCCGTTCTGGACCGTCTGGACAGACCTGGCTTCACGACGGAGCTGCAGCAGTCGGCGCTGGAAAGCAACAGCCAGGTGCATGACACGCTCGACGGCCTGTACGCGGACCTGGCCGGGGCCAGGCGCCGGCTCGACGCGGCGGCTTCCTCGCTGGGGCTGGCCGTGGTGGCGGCCGGCACCGTGCCGCTCGCCCGGCTCAGCCCCCGGGACGTCACCGAGAACGACCGGTACCGGCACATGGCCGACGAGTACCGCAAGGTCGCCGACGAGCAGCTCATCTGCAGTGCCCAGGTGCACGTCGACGTGCCCGACCGGGACACCGCCGTACGCGCCATGTGCCTGGTCTCCCCGTGGCTCGCCCCACTGCTGGCGCTGTCCGCCAGCTCGCCGTACTGGCTGGGCGCGGACACCGGATACGCCAGCTGGCGCACCATGCTGTGGCAGCGCTGGCCCACCTCCGGTCCGGCGGGTTGCCACGCGAACGCGCAGGAATACGACTCCGCCATCGAGGAGCTGATCACGTCCGGGGTGATCAGCGACGCCGGGATGGTCTACTACGACGTGCGGCCGTCCGCCCATCAGGGCACCCTGGAGCTCCGCATCTGCGACGCCTGCCCGCGGGCGGAGACGGTCGTACTGGTCGCCGGTCTCTTCCGGGCACTGGTGCGCGACGCGTGCGAACGGCTGGCGCACGCCGACGGTCCGGTGTGCGACGGCCGGCACGAGTGGCTCCGCGGCGCCACCTGGCGTGCGGCCCGCTCCGGCCTGGAGGGCGACCTGGTGGACCCGGCGACCCGGCGAGCCGCGCCCGCCGCCGAGGTGCTGCGCCGCATGCGGGACCGCCTGCGCCCGGCGCTGGAGGCGTCCGGCGACTGGGACACCGTGCACGCCCTGCTGGAGGAAGCCCTCGTCGACGGGAGCGCGGCCCACCGGATGCGGCGCGCTGCCGCTGCCGAGGATCTGCTGGCCGGCGTGGACCTGATGGTCGACGAGACCCGCGGTGGGCGAGCCGGACGGCGCGTGGCCCCGGCCACCCGAGTGCCGGACGCCCCGGTCCCGGCCGGTGGTGCCCGCCCGTACCGCCGCAGGACGGCGACCGGCGGCGCGGTCGGCTGACTCCGCGATCGCGGCATCTCACCCCCTGGCACGGCGGCCGGACACCGGCCCGGCGCTGCCACCGGCATCCCCACGGGGCTGCCGGGCGAACGGGCTCCCCGCCGGCACGTCCGGGCAGTCGAAGGGTGCCCGGGTGAGATGCCGCCCTCGCGACCGTCCCCGCCGCCACCTCCCGTCCGTCCCTCGGTCATCGGTCAAGGCAACCTCCCTTGATCAAGGGCGAAGGGGGCTGATGACACCCTGGCTTCGGGACGCGCGGTCCAGGCAGCGGGGAGCATCGTCCAGAATCAGGGAATGGACGTTGCCCGGCTGCTGGAGGCTGCCGCACTGCTGGTTCCCGAAGCCGTCGCCACCGAGAACGACATCACGGTGAACGACATCTGGGAGTATCTCGCCCACGATGAGTGGGAAGTCGCTTTCAGCCTGTTGGAGCAGCTCCACGATGGCCACCCGCTCCCACCCGCCTTCTGGCAGAACCTCGCCACCGCAACCGAACTGATGCGACTCGACAGAAGCGCGGCCTGGTGCCACTGGCGCTGCTTCGAGACCCGCAACGGCACCGTCCGGGCGGACCTCACTCTCAGGCCGGCTCACGAGGCCCGTCGGCAGACACCCTTCTCCGGAGCCGGCGTCCTGCGACCGATGTGGGACCTCGGAGGGAAGACCCCGACAGGTGAACCCGACCTCTGCGTTGCCGCCCTGTGGGCCGAGTTCACGCCCTTCATGGAGCCCGGAGGGCAGGCCACGGTGCGTCTCGCTCCGCTCTCCCCGCCGAAGTGGCGGCAGCTCCAGCCCGGTCAGGTGATCACCATGCACGAGGACCGGACCGTCGCTGGAACGGCGGTAGTCCTGGAGGTGCAGCGCCCACCAGCCCTGCCTGCCACAAGGAAGTCGTAGGGGATGCGACCTCGTCGGGCGGCCGCGCGGTGAGAAGCTGGTCGCATGTGCGGTCGATACGTTGCCACCCGGAGCCCGCAGGACCTGGCGCAGCTGTTCCACGTCACCGAGTGGACCCCCACGGAGGCGCTGGCACCGAACTGGAACGTCGCCCCGACCGACGACGTCTGGGCCGTCCTGGAACGCACCCCGCGAGACGGTGACGGTGCCGCGACGCCCGTGAGGGAACTGCGGCCGCTGCGCTGGGGCCTGGTGCCGTCCTGGGCGAAGGACCCGAAGACCGGCGCGCGGATGATCAACGCGCGGGTGGAGACCGTGCACGAGAAGCCCGCGTTCCGCCGCGCGTTCGTCACACGCCGCTGCCTGCTTCCGGCGGACGGCTTCTACGAGTGGCAGCCCGGCAAGGACCCGGCCACCGGCAAGGTCCGCAAGCAGCCCTACTTCATCCACCCCGAGGACGAGAAGGTGATGGCGCTCGCCGGCCTGTACGAGTACTGGCGCGACCCGGCCGTCACCCGGGACGACGACCCTGCCGCCTGGCTGGTGACCTGCACCATCATCACCACCGAGGCCACCGACGCGGCCGGCCGTGTACATCCGCGCATGCCCCTCGCGCTCACCGAGGACCACTACGAGGCCTGGCTCGACCCCGCGCACCGGGACCCCGACGAACTGCGCGCACTCCTCGGCCGGCCCGCCGACGGGCACCTCCGCGCGCGCCCGGTCTCCACGGCCGTCAACAACGTCCGCAACAACGGCCCCCACCTCCTCGACCCGGTCAGCCCGTAGCCGCACCGGCCTCGCGGACTGCGGGGGTCGAACTCCTCACCGGTCATCTGCCGGCCCTGCTCGCAGCCGAACCGATCCACCGTTGGCGCCCGTCCACTCCTCGGGCCAGCCCCGCATGTCGGTGGAGCAGTACGTTCCGGGCTTGATCCGGCCGCCCGCACGGGAGACACCGTCACCGACTGACGGGTCCGGTTCGCGTGGGCGCCTTGTCGCAAGAACCGCCGACCCCTCCGGCCGGCACCCCGATCCGACACCTCTCGAACGCACGTCGTACGCTGCTCGTACGGCCAAGGTACGCGAACCTTACGGTCCATTGGATAGAGTGCCGCTCAGGAGGTGCTGCATGTCCGAGTTGTTCGACGCGGTCGACGCGCTGGTCGCGTCCCGCTCTCCGCTGCCGCCGGTGGAGGAGCGCAAGCGACTGCGGACCGCGCACGGCCTGACGCTGGACGAAGTCGCCGCGGCACTGAAGGTGCGCCGCGCCACGGTGTCCGGCTGGGAGTCGGTGAAGAAGCCGACCGAGCCGCGCGGCCCGGAGCGCGAGGCGTACGCGCGGCTGCTGCGGCAGCTCGCGGAGCTCTACCCCGCCCCGGAGAGGCCGGCCGCCCCAGCGCCCGCCCCGCCCACCGGCGCCCCCGACCCGACGGAGGCCGGCACTCCGTCCACAGGCCGGAACCCCAAGCCTGCGGCCATGACCGCGACCGAGGACACCGGGACGCCCGCTCCCGCTCCCGTAGCCGCCGCTCCGACCACCGCCACCCGCCCGGCCCGCACCACCAGGCCGACGTCGACGCCGCGCCCACCGGGTGCGAAGAAGGCGGCTCCCGCCGGTGCCCCGGCGGGTGGCACCGACCCCCGGTTCGACAACGGGCCGCTGGCGGTCGTCGACGTCGAGGACGGGAAAGTGCTGGCGTACTGCACCGGCGGTCTGGTCCTGGACGTACCCGCCAAAAGCATCCCGGCCCTGGTGGACTGGACACTGCGCGAAGCGAGGCTCGGACAGCCCAAGCTGTCCGGACCGGGCAAGGACGCCGACCCCCTGCTCGTGCTCACCGAGGCCGCCCTGGAGCGCTACGGCCTGCCGGTCACCCTCACCGACGAGCAGCGGCTCGCCGGGCGGATCCCGGAGAACCACAAGGTCGTCAAGCAGCTGGCCCGCGCCGACTGGAAGCTGACGAAGCGCGGCTTCGGGCCGTGGGCCAGGATCTACCGCCCCGCCACCGGTTCGGAGCGGGCCTGCGTCCAGCTGTGCATCCCCTCCTGGAACGCGCTCGACTCCCGGCACTGGGGATACGCCGCACAGCTCCCCTCGGCCGAACTCGCCCGCGTGCTGGGCGTGTACGCCTCCCGCGTGATGACGCCGCGCGGATCGACCGCTGTGACGGGCCTGGAGCTGATGACCGCCCTGCACCCGCCGACCCGCGCCTCCGAGCCCGACGCGACGGGGAAGCGGCACTCCGAGCACAACCCCGGCTCGCTGGGCAAGGACCCGGTGGACTGCGCCCCGTGCGAGGCCCCCGACGGCCACCCGCTCCTGAAGGACCTGCCCCGCTTCCACGTCCGCGGCCCGGCGGAGAAGCTGTTCGAGGAGGCGTACGACTGGGCGCGGCCGATGACGGATGCCGAGTGCACGCTCCGGTACCTGGTCGGCATCGACGTGAACATGGCGTTCGCCGCCGGCGCCAACGGCCTGACCGTCGGCCTCGGCACGCCCACGCACGTCAGGAACCCGGTGTTCGACCCGAAGCTGCCCGGCTCGTGGCTGGTCGACCTGTCCCACGTCGACCTGTCGCGGGTGAAGGTCGGCAAGGAGTGGGCGGAGCTGGACGCCGGCCTGCTGCCCAGCCCGTTCACGCCGAAGGGTGACCGTCCGACAGGCCCGGCCTGGTACGCCACACCCACCGTCGCCTACGCCCAGGAGCTGGGCTACGAGGTACGGCCGATCGAGGCGTACGTCCGCCACGACAACGGCCGCTACCTGGACGGCTGGTACCAGCGGCTGCGTGACGCCTACCTGGCCACGATGGCCGACCTCGGCGTGCACGCCGACATGGAGCCGGCCGACTTCCTGGCGGCGATGGACGGCTGCAAGGACCGCGACCCGGACCTGGCCATCGTCGTCTCGGCGATCAAGGCGACCGTCAAGGGCGGCATCGGCAAGCTGCGCGAGCGCCCGCGCGGCGAGGGCTGGCGGCCGGGCGAGCCGTGGCGCGCCCTGTCCCGTCCGACGTGGCGGCCGGACATCCGCGCGGCGGTCATCTCCCGCACCCGGATCAACCTGCACCGGAAGATCGTCAAGCACGCGGCGTTCACCGGGCAGTACCCGGTCGCGATCCTCTCCGACTGCGTCGTGTACGCGGCGGGCGGGCCATCCCCGCTGGACTTCCTGCCCTACCGGAACGGCAAACCGCTGCCCGGCGGCTTCAAGCTCGGCATCAACCCCGGCCTGGTCAAGCACGAGGGCACCCAGACCGTCCTGTGGGGCGAGGAGGTCCGCGAGCGGTTCGACGCCCCCGAGCTGAACCTCGCCCGCTACATCAAGGACGGCACCGTCACCGACGCCGACAACGGAGAGTAGGAGAAGGCGACGATGAGCCTGTTCGGGAACGGCCTGGAAGCCGCGGTACAGAAGGCGTTCACCCGCCCGGCGCCCAAGACAGCGCCCGCGCAGATGCGCTACCTCGTCAAACAGCTCAAGTCCACCAAGGCGGTCGCCCAGCTGCTGCGCGTCTCCCAGCGCACCGTCGAGCGGTACGTCAGGAACCAGATCAAGAAGCCCCGCCCCGAACTCGCCGCCCGCCTGGAACGCGAGGTGAAGAGCAGATGGCAGCCGCAGATCCGGGCCAGGGCACGGCAGAGGGCGTCGACGACCGACGGCATCGTCATCGACACCCAGGCCCGGATCGGCTACACCGCGCCCGTCGGCACGACCGACGACGCCCGCATCCGGCACCTGACCGTCGCCCTGCCGCCGCACTACGCCGCCCGCCTCTTCGACGCCCAGCAGGCCGGCGCCACCGACCGGCAACTCCAGCAGATCGCCGCGGAAGGACTCAAAGAGGTCTACTTCCAGGACGGCGGCCGCCGCGCCGGCAGCCTGGAAGAGGTCCGCTTCACCGACATCGAGCACGTCGAGTTCGAGCTGTAGCGGCTCCGCGCCACTGTGCCGCGCGCCCCTCAGCCCGCCGCGCCGACCGCCGAGCCGGCACTCTGCGTGCCCCCTTCTGGCAGCCGTGTACCGACGGGCTGACGATGGTGGAGTCCGGCGCGACGAGCCGGCCCACCTTCGACCGCGCCGCGTACGGGCAGCGCGCGTGACGCGATCGCGCCCCATTGCCGCGTCTTGCCGTGGCACGTCGCGGCGAGGACCGACGTGCGCCCTCAGACGGGCTGACGGAGTGCGCTCACCAGTGCGCGTGGGTCGTCGGCGTGGAAGCGGATGGTGCGGGCCGTTCCCGTCGCGCCGAACGGGCGTGTGAAGGGGAGTGGTCGGTTCAGCTCCAGGGTCACCGAAGTCTGGCTGCCCACGATCAGGTCGAGGACCCCGTCCTCGGAGAGGGTGATCAGACGGCCCTGGGGATAGCGCCGTTCGACCCGGACCGAGGCGACCGCGTCCGGCGGTACGGCCAGGTCGAACAGGGCTCCGTAGCGGATCCGCAGAGAGCCGTCGGGGCGTACGACGTGCGGCCGGGTGACGCAGGCGGCGTGCAGGGCCAGCACCAGGACGACGCTGTACAGGTCGAGTACCAGGATCATCCGGTGGACCACCGGCCAAGGGATGAGGAATGCCAGGGCGACCGTCTCGGTCACCATCAAGAAGAGCAGTCCGTACATCATCGCGGTCTGAGGTCCGGTGTACGCGGCAGCGAAGTCTCCGGGGCGCACCCCGTGCCTGCCGCGCCGGACCCACCGCGCCAGGGAGGCGAGGGCGCGCAGCTCGTGGAGAAGCAGGCGGCGGACCGTCACCGGCACCGCCTCCCGTACGGCGGCCTGCCGCGCCGTCCTGCGGTCCGCGCCGCGTGCGCGCGCGGCGACGTACAGCGAGCGCAGCACCCAGGTCTCCAGCAGCAGCACTGCGAGCATCAGCGCTTCGGCGCCGGCCAGCGCCCACCCGGGCGGTCGGACCCCGGATGCCAGGCAGGCCGCCAGGGCCAGTTCACCTGGCAGCACGACGGCCACCGCGACCCGCGCCGCCCGTACGCCCCTTGACCGGCCGCTCATCCCCGGCCTCTTTCCACGAAGGCGTCCATGACCCGGCCCACGACTTCCGCCTGCGCGGGGGAGTACTCGGCGAGCAGCGCCTCCTTGAACCCGGTCACGACCACCCCGTCCCGGGGGAGCGCGGCGAACAGCTCCTCGGGGACGGCTGCCACCAGGTCAGCCGCCAGAGGTACGATCCGCGGATCGTCGGTGGGGGCGTCGGCGAGTGCGTCGAGGCGCTCATACAGTTCGACGATCCCGGGATCGGCGATCATCGTCTCCAGCAGTGCGAGCATCTTCCGGTCAGCGGTGCCGGTGGTGTCCAGCAGCGTGAGGTACTCGCGGTCCTTGGCCGCGCTCGGCGAGTCCGTTCCGGGGGCCTGTGCCAGCAGCGCGGCGAGGGCGGGCGAGACGGGCCCCGTCGCGCCGGGCGGCTCGGCGAGCAGGGCGCCGAGCCGGCGGCGGCGCTCCCGGACGGCGGCCTCCTGGCGGGCCAGGTCCGCGTCGAGTTCCTCCAGTATTTCGGTCAGTTCACGACCGGCATCGTCGGCGAGGGCGTCACGCACTTCCTGGAGGCCGAGCCCGAGTTCGGTGAGCCGGCGCACCCGGGCGAGCAGGACGGCGTCGCGGACGCTGTAGGCCCGGTAGCCGTTGGGGCGCCGCTCCGGTTCCGGAAGCAGCCCGACGTGGTGGTAGTGCCGGATCGCCCGGGTGGTGAGCCCCACGAGCGCGGCGATCTCTCCGATTCGCATGCCGTCAGTAGAAACCTTGCCGCTGCGTCAAGGTCAAGCGCTGCCAAGGGATCGTCAGGGGCCGGGGGAGCGGCCTTCTCCCGATCAGGGGTGCAGCCGACGCCGGATGCCAGACGGTCACGGCCGAGGCCGAGGTGGTCCCTGCCTCACCCCGTTCACGACCGGGACCAGGGTCCCAGCCTCCACCTGTCGATGGATGAGGGTAACCCCCGGGCCGATCGGGGGGCGCAGTGGATGGTGCGGGGCGACACCGCGCGGCGAGAGTTGCCCCCATGAACACGCACAAGACCCTGCTCACCGCCCTGCTCGTCCCGCTCGGTGCCCTGCTGGCCGTCGCCCCGGCCGCCTCCGCCACCACCCTGCCCGCCCCGGCCGCTGCATCGGCCTTCGCCGGCGCCGCCGCGCCCGCCGGTCCGGAGGCGGCCACGGCCGCCGCACTCGGCTCCCCCGAGGCGGCCCTCGGCCGGGTGGCCCACCCGCTGCGCACCACCGAGCCCCACGGCGGCCTGGCCGACCTCCGCCCGTTCGGCCGGATGGTCGGCGATGCCCGCGTGGTGGGCCTGGGCGAGGCCACCCACAGCTCGCACGAGTTCTTCACCGTCAAGCACCGGGTCCTGCGGTACCTGGTCGAGAAGAAGGGCTTCCGGGCCTTCGCCCTCGAAGCCCCGTGGAGCACCGGACTACGGCTCGACGCCTACCTCCTGCGCGGCGAGGGCGACTTGCAGCAGATCATGGACGAGGAGTTCCAGGGCACCTACCGGTGGTGGAACAACGCCGAGTACCGCGATCTGCTCCAGTGGATGCGCATGTACAACGTCAGGCACCCGAAGGACCCGGTCCGCTTCGTCGGCGACGACGGCGGGTTCGCCGGTGCCGAACTGTACGACAAGGTCGGCGCCTACGCGGCCGCGTCCCGCCCCGAACTCGCCCCGCGGCTCGCCGAGCTGTACCGGGGCCTGCGGCCCGCCACCGACGCCGAGACGTATGTCGGCGACTACCTGTCGAAGCCGATGGCCGAGCGCAAGGAGCTCGCCGAGCGGACCGGCCGGGCGCTGGACCTGCTCAAGCGGCGGTCCGGCACGGGCGCCGACACCGACGCGCACGCCTGGGCCGTCCAGCACGCCACCGCGATCCACCAGATGACCACGCTGTACGCCTTCGACTGGGACGATCCACAGGGGATCGCCGACGGCATGCTCCACCGCGACCGGATCATGGCGGAGAACGTCGCCTGGTGGCAGCAGCGGACCGGCGACAAGATCGTGCTCTCCGCCCACAACAGCCACGTCGCCCTCAGGACCTACGTCCCCGGCCACTATCCGAAGGTCCAGGGCCACTTCCTCAGGGAGCGGTTGGGCGGCGGCTACCTGAGTGTCGGCCTCACCTTCGGCCGGGGCTCGTTCAACGCCTTCGGCCAGGACGGCGCCGTCCGCCACTTCACCGTCGGCCCCGCCGGGCCCGGCACCGCCGAGCACACCCTTGACCGGGTACGGTACCGCGACTTCGTGGTGGACCTGCGCGACGCCCCGGCGGCGGCCCGCGCCTGGCTCGCCGTCCCGCGCACCGTCAAGAACATCGGCGCCACCTACCCCGGCATCGCGGACGCCCCGCAGATCCGGCTCGCCGAGACGCACGACGTCGTGATCCACCTCCAGCGGGTGGAGGCGGCCCGCATGCTCAAGTAGCACCGCGGCCGCCCGGCGCGGCGGCGACGAGGCCTTGATGACAGGGGAGCGCGGTGTCCAAGGCCTGACAGCGCCGCGGGGGAGAAGCGCCGGTGTGAGCGACGGGGAGCCATACCAGCCAGGTCCCCGCGCGCAACGGTCTTCGCCCGCGGCTCGTGGGTCACGGCATGGACCTGAGAGGTGGGTGCTGTGTCGTTATCCCCGCGGGCTGGAGCAGTGGCGGAGGTTCCGGGCCAGGGTCCTCGGTGACGACGACGCCGGCGGCCGCGTGGTCGAAACCGGTCGGCCAGCGGGTTCTCTCGCTGGCCACCGCACCGGTCAGACGTGCTTGGAGAAGGCCGGCCGTGCTCAGGTCGGTGCCGCGCAAGTCGGCCAGGCGCAGGTCGGCGCGGTGGAAGACGGCGCCGCTCGCGTCGGCCTTGCGGAGATTGGCCTCACGCAGGTCCGCCTCGGTGAAGTCCGCGTCGCGCAGGTCGGTTTCGACCAGCCGTGCGCCCCGCAGATCGGCCAGAACGCAGCGGGCCCTGCGCAGGACCGCCGTCTTGAGGTCGGCGTGCCGCAGGTTGACCGAGACGAGGGAGGCCTGCGTCAGGTTGGCGCGGTAGAGGCCCGCCGCCTCCATGCAGGACCGGTCGAAGTTGACCTCGTGCAGCCACAAGCCGTCGCAGTCGGCTCGACGCAGGTCCGTGACGCTGAGGTTGATCCAGGACTGTTCCCGGGGCTGGAGCAGCAGCACGCCGAGCCCGGTCAGCGCCACCTGGGCGTCCGCGGCACGGATCTCCAGCGGCACGACGTCGTTGATGGGCACATCCGCCGCTGGAGCCTCCGGTCCGGTGGGCGGCCAGGGCAGGTGTGTACGCAGGTAGGCGGCCTGGATGGAAATGACGGCCTCGCGGTCGCGAGCCGAGTGCTCCGCGATGCGCCACAGCGCGTGCAGCCCGCCGATGCGTGTCTCCAGTTTGTCACTGCCGAGCTGATCGACGGCCGTGCTGAACCGGTCGGTGACATGGCCCTCCTGGGTGGCGCGCAGACCCTCCTGGCTGACGCGCACCTGCCTCCACGTGGCGTATGCGCCGAACAGCACGACCATGCCGCCCACGGCCTGCAGAAGCGTCGTACGGACGTCGTTCACCGCTTTCAGCCGGTCCTGTGCCGCGACGCTCGCCCCGGCCAGATCGTGGTCGACCACCACACCCGGCAGGAGGACGAGCACGGCCCCCAGAACGGCTGTCCCCACCGTCCCGCCCAGCAGGGCCACGACGGCGCGATGTCTGACCAGCCGGTCGCGCCACGGCCCGCGGCCACGGCCTGGCTCCCCCGTCTCCATGGGCATGGGAGCCTAGGCGCCACCCAATAGACGATCAAGACGCACGACGCTCAGCTCGCCCTCTTCGACCACGTCGGACGCGCATACCGGCCACGACCGCGCCCCCCGGCACCGTCTGTCACACAGCGAAGAGACAGGCCCATCCGCCGCGCAGGTATCCGTCTCGGTAGCCCGAGGCACCCACCGTGTCGCGAGCCCGTGCGCAGGCACTTCCATCGACAGACCAGCCGGGCAGGCGGGCTCGGCGGGCCAGTGCACGGTTGGATCGGGGGAGCTTCAGCGTCGGGTGAAGGGCCTTGCCGCCGCATGTCCTCGTTCAGGGTGCGGCGACGAGCAGGCGGATGAGTCGCTGGACCTGCGCCTGGGGATCCGGTGCGCCCGTCCATCCCGTCATGAGCAGATGGTGCAGCGTCCCCACCAGGGCCAGGGCGACGCACTCCGTGTCCACTCCCTGCCCCACGCGTCCCAGGCGCTGCTCCTCGCGCAGGTAGTCACTGATCGACTGCTCGACCACGCCGAAGCCAGGGGCGCCCGCCTGCCAGGCTTCGCGGATGCGCAGCGATGCCGCCGGCCGGGTCACAGCCAGGCCCACGACTCCGGAATCCAGCGACAGGACCACCGACGCCACCGACGCGAGGTTGTCCGCCACCGCCCCCGTGCCCGCCCGCGACGGCAGACCCTCCGCCTGCGCCGCGATACGGGCGAACCGGTTCAGGACCAGTTCGGCGACGAACTCGTCCAAGCCCGCGAAGTGGGTGTGCAGCACCCCCTTGGCGCAGCCCGCCTCGCTCGTGACCGCCCTGCTGGTGAGGGCAGCGGCGCCGTCCCTGGCCAGGACGCGTTCCGCCGCGTCGAACAGCAGCTCACGCAGATCGGGAATCGCGACTCCACGCGGTGACATCAAGTTCCTCCCGGGATCAGGGGATTGCCAGTATGGGCACCCGCCCATACTCTTTGGGCGTGCGCCCATACTAAGGCGCCCGGCCCACTCCACCGGAGGTCTTCTCGTATGCACGGCATCGCCAACACAGCTCAGGCCCAGGCATGGAACGGCCACGAAGGCTCTCACTGGGCCGCCCACCAGGACCGCTGGGACGCCGTCAACGCGGGTTTCGACCAGCCCCTGCTCGCTGCCGCCGCCATCGAACCCGGCGCACGCGTCCTCGACATCGGCTGCGGCGCCGGAACCACGACCCAACTGGCCGCCCGCGCGGCCGCCCCAGGTCACGCCCTCGGTCTGGACCTCTCCGCACCCATGCTGGAACGCGCCCGGAGGCGGGCAGCCCGCGACGGCATCCCCCACATCTCCTTCGAGCACGGCGACGCCCAGGTCCACCGCCTCGCTCCCGGTGCCTTCGACGTCGCGATCAGCCGCTTCGGCATCATGTTCTTCGACGACCCCGCAGCCGCCTTCGCCAACATCGCGACGGCGCTGCGGCCCGGCGGGCGCATCGCCTTCCTCAGTGCCGCCGATCCCGAGGGCAACCAGTGGCTGCAGGCCTTCACCGCGCTCGACGACATCCTGCCCGTGCGAGGCTTCGGCGCACCCGGGGCCCCGGGCATGTTCTCCCTCGCCGACGCCGGCACCGCGATCGCGCTGCTCACCGAGGCCGGCTTCCAGGGCGTGCGCGCCGAGCGTGTCGAGGCATACGGGATCTGGGGCCGCGATGCCCAGGAAGCAGGCGACTTCCTGCTCGACTCCGGACCCGGCCGCCATCTCCTCGGGCAAGTCGGCCCCGACACCCAGGACCGTGCTCGCAGCCGTCTCGTGGAGTGGCTTCGGCCGTACGAGACCGCCGGCAGCCTCCGGCTCCGCAGCGTCGCCTGGCTCCTGACCGCCACCCGCATGGGCTGACCCGCAGGCGCCGAGTCCGTTCTCCCCTGACCGCACCACGCTCCGGTGCCGCGCCTGACCCGCCCGGGGTCCGATCGATTCCATCGGCCGGAGAGGGCGCACCGCGGTTTTCCTGGAGTCGGCAGCGGTCATGCCGTTCGAGCTGCTGCCGCGAGGGGAATCCGGGGGAACGTATCGAGGGAGCCCGACATGGCGGATGACGATTTCTACACACGCGACCAGCCGGCCAACGCGAAACTCCCCGAGGATCGACCGCGGGGCGCGGACCCCGGCGACTACGCGACGCGCAGCGGGAGCCGACGGGGCAAGCTCATCTGGGTGACCATAGGGCTTGTCGCCCTTGTGGTGATCCTTCTGGCACTCTTCATGCCCTGAGCCACAGCACCGGCCTCATCACGCGGCGACGCCGGCGCGGTGGCGCCGCTGCGGCAAGGCCCGGCCGGGCCGGGCCGGCTGCCGGGGGATGCGCCGCCTGGTCGCCCGGGGGCGATCTCCCGGCGCAGGCCGAGGCAGAAACGCAGTCGCACGCCGGGGTGGCAGCCTCGGGTACGCGGACGCTGGTCGGTCACGGCCATGAGGGCTCGTTGCGCGGTACGACGACCACTTCCGGCATGACGCTGGTGGCGGGTACGGACAGGGCGCACAGCACCGCCTCCGCCACGACAGCGGGGTTCTGCAGCTTGGAGGTGTCGGCGTCGGGGAAGCGCTCCATGATGAACGGCGTCTCCATGCCGCCGGCGATGATGCCGGTGACGCCGATGCCGAGGCAGTCGCGCTGGGCTTCCTGGAACAGGGTGTGGGTGAAGGCTCGCAGCCCCGTCTTGCTGGCTGCGTAGGGGGCGGCTTCGGTCCAGGTCCGGTTGGACGCGGTGGACAGGATGTTGACGATGTGGCCGCCGCCACGCGCGATCATGCGCCGGTACGTGGCCAGGCACAGGTACATGGGGCCCAGGAGATTGGTGGTCACCACGTTGGTGACCTCATCCGTGTCCAGGTGCTCGATCGGTTTGGTGACGTCGACGGCGGCGTTGTTGACCAGGATGTCCAGTGGCCATCCGTCCCGCTCCAGGTCCTGGATCAGTGCGGTGACAGCGTCGGCATCGCGGACGTCGAGGTTCACGAAGCGTGCGGCGTGGCCTTCCACGGTCAGGGCGGCACACACCTTTTCGCCGTCTTCTCGGCGCACATCCGTCAGGCACACGCTCGCCCCGGCCTGAGCGAGCCGGCGGGCGATGGCCGCTCCCAGGCCGCGGGCGGCGCCGGTGACGAGAGCCCGTTTCCCGGACAGGTCTGCGTGAAATTGCGGTTCCAACGTCTCCAACGCCGTGCCTTTCGACTGTTCCTCGGGGGCCGATCGGTGTGGGGCCCCGCCGCCTCATCGGTTGGCGGCCGGCTCTTAACCCTTGCCCCGCACGAGCCGTGCCGGGACGGGGACGAGTACAGACAGCACCCGGTCGGCGCAGCGACACGGGGTGCTGCGTCCCGCTCGGCGACAGGTCCGGGTCGGCGGGGCGAGTGTCAGCCGGAGAGCTCGTCCGCGGCGACGGCCAGGCAGGCGGCCACCAGGACGAGGTTCTTCAGGACGTACTGACCTTCGAGCGTGGGTACGCCGTGGTGCCACATCTGTCCGGGCAGCAGTGCGAGGGAGGTGAAGACACCGGCCATGTGCGCGAAGAAGAGGGCCAGGGCGGGGCGGAGCAACAGGCCGGTGATCAGGCCGCATCCGATCAGGGTCTCCGCGGTGCCCAACAGCGGCATGGACACGGTCGCGGGCAGCAGGCCACCGGTGAGCTTGGTCATGGCGGCGGCCGCGATCTCCTCGGCCGGGCTCCCGGCGGGGAAGAGTTTCAGCACCCCGAACCAGCAGTAGAGGAGACCGACGCTGACGCGCAGCACTGTGAAGCTGCGCGCCCGGTAGTGCTCGGCCGCGCGCTGGGTGGCTGTCTTCCGGGCGGATGGGGTGCGCACGGCGGGGAGGAGCCGGTCGCGCAGCAGGCGGCTGGGGTGGCTGGTCAGGAAGGAAGGGGGGCGGAGCTCGAGCATGGTTCCTCCGTGAGGCGACCGGCGCGGCGTCGACAGCCGGCCGGTGAGAGGCTGGGGAGGGGAAGGGCCCCGCGAGGCGTGCGCCTCGCGGGGCCGGTGTGCCGTGATGCCGTTCAGCCGCGTCCCGCCGGTGTCAGCCGAAGGTGACGTCGCTGCACAGGAAGTACTTCTGGTCCATGTGCGACGCCTTCCAGACCGTGACCACGACGTGCCGTCCGCTGTAGCCCGAGGTGCTGACGTCCGTGACGTAGTGCGCCTGGTAGCGGTAGCGGCCGGTCCTCTTCACCAGTTCGAGGTCGTCCCACCCGATCAGCTGGTACTCCGGGTTGAAGCCCTGCTTGGTGACGTAGACCTCGAGCCAGTCCGCGCCGTGGCGGGCCTCGTCGTAGAGGTCGACGGTGAAGTTGTCACCGATGGGGGTGGTGATCCACGGGCCGGGCCGGTCGAGGGGCCGGTAGTTGGTCTCGCCCTGGCCGCCGGCGCTGCAGATCTGGCCGTCGGGGATGACCTGCTTGTAGTTGTCCCCGGTGTTGTTGGCGTAGACGGCCTTCCACGCGCCGATGGCGTTGGCGTTCTCGTGGTAGGTCCGGTAGCACATGGGGTCCTGGGCCTCGTTCGGCTCGTTGTAGCCCCACCGCTGCAGGCAGCCGTAGTTGCGCGTCTGCGGAGCGATGACCGTGCCGTGGGCCGACGCCGTCGGGGCCAGCGGGAGCAGGCAGAGCAGACTCGTGGCCAGCACGCCGGCGCTGACGGCCGCGCGGCGGGACGGTGTCGCGGATGCGAGGTTCATGGTGCTGTTCCTCCGTGTGTCGGGGGATCACTGGCCGGGCCGGCCAGTGATTTACGTGCACATGACAGATCCGGTCTCAGGTGTGGCTGCTGCGGTCGCTCACCTCCTTCCGTGTGCGCTGCCTGAGCTGCGCGGTGCGGGCCGGCAGCTCGGCCAGGGACCACCGGCCGGGGCCGAGGGCGGCGATGAGCAGGAACGCCCAGCAGAACAGCGCGGCCTGCTCGCCGCCGTTCTTCAGCGGGAACAGCCCGTCGGGCTGGTGGTGGACGAAGTAGGCGTAGGCCATGGATCCGGAGCACAGCAGCGCGGCCAGCCGGGTGCCCAGGCCGAGCAGGACGAGGGTGCCCCCGGCCAGCTGGATCACGGCCGCCCACCATCCGGGCCACTGTCCGGTGCTGGGGGGCCGCCCGTGTGGCCCGCCGAGGACGTCGAAGAGCGTCGCCGCTCCGTGGCAGGCGAACAGCAGTCCCAGCACGATCCGGAACAGGCCCAGAACCGGGCCCTGGTACCTGGGGGGTGTCTCCACGGTGGTGCCCTTTCTCGGCGGCGGGCAGGGAGGGGCGGTTCTGCAGCGGGCCGCGCAGGCCGGTGGCCGCCGACAGCGCGGGTTCGCCGGCGGCCACCGGGGCGGGTCAGGAGGTGAGGGTCCACTTCTGACTGGCCCAGCCCCCGCAGTCCCACAGGTGCAGGCGGGCGCCGTCGGCGGTGCTCTGGGCGGCGATGTCCAGGCAGCGGCCGGACTTGAGGTTCTTCAGGGTGCCGTCGGCCTGGAAGGCCCACTTCTGGCTGTCCCAGGTGCCGCAGTCCCACAGGTGTGCCTTGGTGCCGTTGGCGGTGGCGCCGCCTTCGACGTCCATGCACTTGCCGCCCGACTTCAGGTGCTGCCCGTCGAGCGTCCAGCTCATCGAGGCCACATCGGCGCAGGTCCACTGCTGGACGGCGGTGCCGTTGGCGGTGGAGCCGCCGGCACGGTCGACGCACTTGGCGGTCGCACCGTTGACGATCTTGCCGCCGGTGACCGGGTCGGGGCCGGGGTTGCCGCCCCCCGGTCCCCAGGCGTTCCAGTTGTCCCAGGTCTCGGCGTCGAAGCCGATGCGGCCGAGCTTGTCGGCCGCCCAGTTGCCGCCGGACTTCTGGATGACGGTGCCGCCGACGGTGTAGTTCTCCAGCTTCAGCCCGCGGCTGTCTCGGGTCTCGTTGCCGAGAGTCACCTTCTGCCCGGCGGAGTTGGTGTACCGCTTGAGCAGGCTGACCTGGGAGGAGGGGTCGAGCTGGCTCCAGGCGTCGATCTTGAGGTTCTTGACGTGGATGTTCTCGGTGCTGGAGAGGGCGAAGACGCGGATGGCGCAGTTCGTCATGCCCTCGACGGTGATGTTCTCGAACGTCATGTTCCTCACCCACGCGTTGGGATCGGCCTTGGCGGTCGAGCCCATGTCCTCCCAGTGCGAGGAGGAGTTGAGGATGCAGGTGTTGTACTTGACGTCCTTCCAGTACATCCGGTTGTGGATGACGTGGGTGTTGTTCACGCGGACGTTGTCGATGGTGCGGGGGGTCCAGCCCCACTGGATGACGGGGCCGTTCTCGTTCTTCCAGATGACGGTGTTATCGATGCTGACGTCGCTGTGGTACATCTTCAGCACGTCGTCGTTGGCGTTGAAGAACGTGTTCTTCATGGTGCTGCCGCGGTACAGCTCGATGCCGTCGGTCTGCCAGTACCACGAGCCGACCTGCTTGTAGTTCTCGACCCGCATGCTGAAGGTCTGCTCGTCGCCGTAGACGACGAAGGAGTGGTAGGGCGGTTCGTTGATGGTCACGCCCTGCAGGTCGAGGTGCTGCTGCCGGCCCTGCGCGGAGGCGAACTGCAGCATCTTCACACAGCTGGAGTGACAGTTGGACGCACCCGAGAGGTGGTCGTAGTTGTTGTTGGTGTCCGCCTCGTAGACGTACTGCTCACCGGAGAGCACCCCGTAGCCGGTCACCTTGTACAGGCCCTGGCTGTCGTCGGGGAAGCGGATGGCGCCCTTCACATACGCGCCGGGGGCGAGGTAGACCCACTTGACCTGCTTGGGCAGCAGCGCGTGGTACTTGGATGTCATGTAGTAGGTGCCGGGCCGGAAGTACACGATCTCCTGGCTTATCGTGTTCAGGCCGGTGACCTGGCCCTGCGGCGGGTAGTAGATGGTGCCGGAGGACGCGGTGGGGATCAGCCGGTCCGCCTCCGCGCCCGTGGGTGCCGGCTCCGCGAAGATCATCATGGAGTTGCGGGGCTCGGTGTGGATGGCCCGGTTGCCGCCCCCGCCCTGCGTGGTGAGCCTGCCGGCGTCGTTCGCGGGGCCGGACATGTCGTTGTAGGCGGTGTACAGCTGCGGGTCGAACTCCACGGAGAACCGGTGGCCGGCCGGGCTGTAGGGCACCTTCACACGGACGGTGTCGCCGTCGACGAGTTGCTTGGCGAAGCCGAGGCTGCTGGGCTTGATGTTGACCTGGTCGGCCGAGGAGATCGTCTGCCCCGTCCTCAACGAGACGTCCACCCACACGTCGGTGGCGTACTGGAACGACGACCAGCTCATCGTCAGGCCGGCCGAGGAGGAGAACTCGGCGCCGTCCTCCTTGGTGTAGCCGATCTTTCCCTTCCCGCTGCGCGGGATGCTCATGTAGGCGAAGGAGTCGAACCGCGCCGCGGGGGCCGCCGCGGTGGCGACCTGCACGTCGTAGAACGACGAGCGGCGCACCTTGTCGTTCGCCACCGGGCTGGTGGTGTTGAACTCGTGGTTGTCGTGCCACCACGTCTTGAGCTGTGGACTGTCGGCGGTGGTGATGGCCGCCGCCTCGGCGGCATCCGCCGCCTGGGCCGGGAGCGGCCGCGCGCCCGCCGTACCGGCGGGCACCACGGCGCCGGCCAGGGCGAGCGCCAGGCCGGCGGCGAGCGCCGCCAGCCGGCTCAGTCTTGCTGCGGGCATGACGAAGTCCTCTTCTCGTCGCTGGGAACCAGCGCCTCCCGGGCGCTGGGCTGTCGCACTCCGCATCCGCCTCGGAAGGGGCGGGCGCGGTGCTGCGGTCGGTGCACGCAGACCGGAGCGGGGCACCGTCCGGCGCCGGAGTGCTGCGAGGCGCTGGACGTGCGGTGACGCCGCGCGCCCGGCTGAGCGGAGGGCGCGACGCTCGGTGATCGAACTCCCTTCAGGCAGGCCGACGGGATGCTGCCGGGCGTCGGGGGTCTCGTTCGGTGGCCGGGACGAGGGATGTGTCCGGCGTCGCCCGGGCCCGGCACACCGAGGGCGTGCGGGCCGGGAGGCCCGAGCGCGTCGCCGCACAGTCGGCCCGTCCGGTGGCGGTGCCGCTCTGTGGTCGGCAGACAACGTCGCGCTATTTCTTCTCGATGTCAATGAAATGAACAAGACCTCTTCCCTTCAGTGGGCTGAGGAGCCCCAACCAGCCCCGCAAAAGCGGGCGAAGACGCCATAGGGAACGGCCGCAGCGCCCCGGTCACGGTTACGTAACCCGACGGTTTCTTTCTTGACGCACGAAAAAAGGGGGGTCAGACTCCTGTCACACGCAGTCGGCTCGACCGCTCGGGCAGCCGGCGTACGACACGGGGAGGCCGCTGTGAAGCTCGCGGTACTCGCCTTGCGTCCGGCCGGGCCCGCGGACGCCCGGGGCGGGCCCGCGGACGCCCGGGGCCGCCCGGAGTTCAGGTCCCCGCCGATGTTTCTCCCGATCCCCTCGCTGCTTCGGAGGCATGTGTGATGACCCCGTCCAAGATCCGTTTCTCGGAGCTTGTCGGTGAGCAGACCCGTGCGGAGATCTTCGCCGCCGTGCTCACCGCGGGGCCCATCTCCCGCACCCAGCTCGCCCAGCGGCTCGGGCTGGTGCCTTCCAGCGTGACCCGGATGCTGCCTCCACTGCTGGAGCACGACTATCTCCGCGAGCTGGACACCGCCCCGACCGGGCGGGGCCGGCCGCAGAAGATGCTCCAGGTCAACCCGGACAAGCACATCGTGGTCGGGGCGAAGATCGGACCGGCGCAGGTGTCCGCGGTGGTCACCGACATGGCCGCAGGCGTCCTGGCCCGCGATGAGGTACCGATCGCGGACTGCACTCCCGAAACCGCCCTGTCCGCCGTCGCCGACCTGACCCGGCGGCTTCTGGCCGAGGCGCCCGAAGCGGCGGACAGGGTCCTCGGACTGGGGGTGGGGGTCAGCGGTCACGTCGACTCCCAGGCCGGAGTCTGCCGCTACTCGGCCCTCCTGGACTGGAACAAGGTCGATGTGGCAGGCCCGCTGCGGCAGGCCACCGGCCTCCCCGTGGTCGTCAACAACGACGTCAACACGCTCGTCGTGGCCGAGCGCTGGTTCGGCCAGGGCCGCGACGTGGACTCCTTCGCCGTCGTGACCGTCGGGCCCGGCATCGGCTGCGGCCTGCTCCTGGACGGCGCCCTCTTCTCCGGCGCGACGGGCCTGGCCGGTGAACTCGGCCATCTGCCCCTCGACCCCGCGGGCCCGATGTGCAGCTGCGGACGCCGCGGGTGCCTGGAAGCCCTTGCCGGCGACCGTGCCGTCCTGCGCCACCTGCGGGACGCCGGAGTCGACTGCGCCGGCATCGCCGAGGCGATGGATCTGGCCCGCTCACACCCCGGCACGGCCCGTTCCATCGCCCGCTCCGCCTTCACCGAGACCGGCACCGCCCTCGGCCGGGGCCTTGCGGGCCTGTGCAACCTGCTGAACCTCCAGAAGATCATCATCGCCGGGGAGGGCGCGGTCGCCCACGACCTGTTCGGCCCTGCCATGACCCGGGCGATGCAGGCCCATGCCTTCTCCACCGCCGCCCAGGACTGCGACATCCACGTCGACCCGGCGCACCACGACCTGTGGGCCCGGGGCGCGGCCTGCCTCGTCATCCAGGACGCGGTCGGCGCGGCGCTGTCCTGACGCGCCTCGATCCACGACGACACCCAGTACCCGAGACACACGATGAGGTTTGACGTGCCCGAAAACGCGGCCGGTCCCGCCGACTCCTGGTGGAGCAACGCGGTGGTCTACCAGATCTACCCCCGCAGCTTCGCCGACTCCGACGCGGACGGCGTCGGAGACCTCCAGGGCATCATCGAGCGCCTCGACTACCTGTCCCAGCTCGGCGTCGACGTGCTGTGGCTCTCCCCGGTGTACCCCTCGCCGCACGACGACAACGGCTACGACATCAGCGACTACCAGGACATCGACCCGCTGTTCGGCACCCTCGCCGACTTCGACCGGCTGCTGGCCGGCGTACACGAGCGCGGCATGAAACTCATCATGGACCTGGTCGTCAACCACACCAGCGACGAGCACCCCTGGTTCACCGCCTCCCGCGACGGCGGCCCCGGCGGCGACAAGCGCGACTGGTACATCTGGCGCCCGCCCCGCGAAGGCATGGAGCCCGGAACCGCGGGAGCGGAACCGAACAACTGGGAGTCGTGGTTCTCCGGCCCCGCCTGGACCTTCGACGAGGCGTCCGGCGAGTACTACCTGCACACCTTCTCCCGCAAACAGCCCGACCTGAACTGGGACAACCCCGAGGTCCGGCAGGCCGTCCACGCGATGATGCGCTGGTGGCTCGACCGGGGCGTGGACGGCTTCCGCATGGACGTCATCAACCTGATCTCCAAGGACCCGGCCCTCCCGGACGGCATCGTCCCCGAAGGCGCCCGCTACGGTTTCGGCCACCCGTACTACGTGTGCGGACCGCGTGTCCACGACTACATCGCCGAGATGCACCGCGAGGTCTTCGCCGGCCACCCCCGCCGGCTGCTCACCGTCGGCGAGATGCCCGGCGTCACGGTGGAGGAGGCCAAGCTCTTCACCGACCCCTCCCGCCGCGAGCTCGACATGGTCTTCCAGTTCGAGCACGTCGGTCTCGACCAGGGCCCGGGCGGGAAGTTCGACGTCCGTCCGCTGAAGCTGACCGACCTCAAGGCCAGCCTCGGCCGCTGGCAGACCGGCCTGGGCGAGACCGGCTGGAACAGCCTGTACTGGAACAACCACGACCAGCCGCGTGTCGTCTCCCGCTTCGGCGACGACAGCCCGGCCCACCGCGACCGATCCGCCAAGCTGCTGGCCACCGTCCTGCACCTGCACCGCGGCACGCCGTACGTCTACCAGGGCGAAGAGCTCGCGATGGCCAACGCCCCGTTCGCCTCCATCGACGACTTCCGCGACATCGAGTCCCTCAACCACTACCGCGACCAGATCGCCCTCGGTACCGACGAGGCGCACATCCTCGAAGGGCTGCGCCACCGCAGCCGCGACAACGCCCGCACCCCGATGCAGTGGGACGCCACCCAGCACGCCGGCTTCACCACCGGCACACCCTGGATCGCCGTGAACCCCGACCACGTCGACGTCAACGCGAAGGCCCAGCTCGCCGACCCCGACTCGGTCTTCCACTACTACCGGCGCCTGATCGAGCTGCGGCACACCGAGCCCGCCGTCACCCACGGCGACTTCCACATGCTGCACCCCGACCACGAGCAGCTCTACGCCTTCATCCGGCACGACGCCGCCACCGGCACCGAACTGCTCGTCCTGGCCAACTTCGGCCCGACCGACCTGACCGTCGACCTGCCCGACGGCTGGGAGGACAGCGAGACCCTCATCGCCAACATGCCCGCCGCCGCACCCCTCACGAGCCCGCACACCCTGCGCCCGTGGGAAGCCCGCGTCCACCGCCGCGCCACCGCCTGACACAGCACGCCCTTGCCGCAACGACGCACACCAAGGAACCAGCCATGAACAACCCGCGCACCCGCACCACCCTCCGCAGAAGGTCCCTCCTGCTGGCGGCTTCCGCCCTGACGCTGCTGGCCCCGCTGGCCGCCTGCGGCGGCTCCGGCACCGCCGAGGGCGACGGCAAGACCCTGCGCCTGTGGCACTACGAGCAGGAGGACGGCGCTCTGAGCAAGGCATGGGACGCGGCCATCGCCGAGTTCAAGCGGACCCACCCCGACGTGAAGGTCGTCTTCGAGCGGAAGACCTTCGAGCAGATCCAGCAGAACGCGGGCATGATCCTCAACTCCGACAAGGCGCCCGACGTCATGGAGTACAACAAGGGCAACGCCACCACCGGCCTGCTCGCCAAGCAGGGACTGCTCACCGACCTCACTCCCGTCGTCGAGGAACGCGGCTGGGACAAGAAGATGAGCGAAAGCGCCTCCGTCACCGCCCGCTACGACAAGGGCGAGATGGGCGGCGACAAGTGGTACGGCATACCCAACTACGGGGAATTCGTCCTCACCTACTACAACGACGACCTCTTCGAGAAGTACGACGTCGACAAGCCGACCGACTTCAAGAGCTTCGAAGCCGCACTGGCCAAGTTCAAGGCCGCCGGCATCACCCCGCTCGCCAACGCCGGCAACGACCACCCCGCCGGCCACTGGCTCTACCTGCTCGCCCTGTCCAAGGCGAACGACACCTGGGTCGACGACTACCAGCTCTACGCGGGCAAGGTCGACTTCCACGGCCCCGAGATGACCTACGCCGTCGACAAGTACCAGGAGTGGCTCGACAAGGGCTACTTCGACAAGAAGGACGTCGGCCTCAAGGGCAGCGACATGACCGAGCAGTTCGTCTCCCAGAAGCGGCCCATCATGGTCGGCGGCAACTGGTGGTTCGGCGGCCTGAGCACCGACATCGACACCTTCGAGTGGTCCACCGCCCCCTACCCGGGCAGCGAGAAGACCCTCGGCTCCGGGGGCAACCACTGGGTCATCCCCACCAAGGCGAAGAACAAGGAACTCGCCGAGGACTTCATCGACATCACCATGTCCGACAAGATCCAGAAGCTCATCGGTGAAGGCGGCAGCGTCCCCATCGCCGCCCAGGCGAACACCATCACCAACCCCAAGGCCAAGGAACTGATCACCGCCTTCGACTCCTACCAGTCGATCAACGGCCTGGCGTTCTACCCCGACTGGCCCGTCCCCGGCTACTACGACACCTGGCTGGGCGCCACCCAGAACCTGATGAACGGCGGCAAGCCCGACACCGTCCTCGACGAACTCGCCGCCCCGTACGAGAAGTACGTCTCCACCCGGTCCTAGAAGTGCCGCGGCCGCGACCACCGGCCACACCCCGCATCGCACGGGAGCCGGCCCGATGCCCTCGGCCGGGCCGGGCCACCCCGATGCAGCGCCGTTCAGGGGACGGTACCCGGCCCGCCCGGGCCGCCGTCCCGCCCACCTAGGAGCAACCGTGAAAACCACACGTCACCGGCGGTCCTCGGGGTACGCCGTCTTCCTCGCCCCCGGCCTGCTGCTCAGTCTGCTCTTCCTCGTCGTCCCGCTGGTGATGACCTTCTACTACAGCCTCACCACCTGGCAGGGCATCGGCACCCCCGCCTTCACCGGAATCGACAACTACACCCGCCTCTTCCAGGACGCCGACTTCTGGGCCTCCTTCCGCAACATCGCCTTCGTCATCATCGGCATCGCCGTCGTACCCACCCTGCTCGGCCTGTTCCTCGCCGCCCTGCTGTTCGACTACATCGGCAAGAAGCACGGTGACGGCATCGTGAGCGTCTTCCGCTCCGGCCTCTACCTTCCCCAGGTCGTCCCGGTCGCCGTCACCGGCCTGATGTGGGGCTGGATCCTCGCTCCCGAAGGCGCCGTCAACAGCATCCTCGACACCCTCGGCCTGTCCTCGCTCCAGCAGAACTGGCTCGGCGACCCCGATCTCGCCCTCTGGGTCGTCCTCGGCGTCCTCGTCTGGATGCAGCTCGGCTACCCCCTGGTGCTGTTCCTGTCCGGCCTCCAGCGCATCGACCCCGAACTCTACGAAGCCGCCTCCCTCGACGGCGCCGGCTGGTGGCAGCGCTTCACCCGCATCACCGTGCCCATCCTGCGGCCCGAGGTCTACGTCGTCCTGGTCACCACCACCATCGCCGGCCTGAAGGTCTTCGCCCAGATCTTCGTCCTCACCGGCGGCGGACCCGGCAACTCCACCCTCGTCCCCGCGTACTTCGCCTACCAGAACTTCTTCGAACGCGCCGACGTCGGCTACGGCTCCGCCATCTCCAGCACCATCACCCTCCTGGTGCTGATCATCGCCGGAACCATGCTCAGCCGCCAGGCCCGCGAGGACGGATGACCATGATCACCCGCAACACCCACGACACCGACACCCCGCACACCGCCCGCGAAGCCGCACCGCCCAGCCACGCCGCACCGAAAGAACACGCAAGGAATCGGACCACCCACGGACGAGGACCAGGCTCCTACGCCGTCATCACAGCGGTCACCCTCTTCGTCCTCGTCTTCCTCGCCCCCTTCGCGATCATCCTGGTCAACTCTTTCAAGACCAGCGCCGACTACCGCGCCAACGGCTCCCTGTCCTGGCCCGAGCAGTGGAACTGGGACATCATCGGCGACGTCTGGGAACGCGTCGACTTCACCCAGAAACTGCTCAACAGCATCCAGATCAGCCTCGGTGTCGTCGTCATCGCCGTCCTCGTGGCCCTCTTCAACGCCTACGCCATCGGTATCGGCCGCATCCGCTGGCGCACGGCCTTCCTGGTCTTCTTCCTCGGCGTGAACGTCCTGCCACAAGAAGGACTCGTCTACCCCATCTACTACCTGTTCAAGGAGACGGGCCTCTACGACGGCAAACTCGGCTACACCATCCTCGTCGGCATCACCTACAGCGCCTTCGGCACCTACCTGCTCTCCTCCGTCTTCAGCACGTTCCCCAAGGAACTCATCGAAGCCGCTTCCCTCGACGGCGCCGGCCGCTGGACCATCCTGTGGAGGATCGTGCTCCCGATGAGCTGGCCCACGCTCTCGGTGATGTGCGTCTTCTTCTTCGTGTGGAGCTGGAACGAGTTCCTCTACCCCCTGGTCCTGCTCATCTCCAACGACAACCAGACCGTCCCCCTCGGCCTGTCCGTCACGCAAGGCCAGTACACCAGCGACCCCACCGCACTCAGCGCCGCCGCCCTCCTCGGCGTCATCCCGATGATCGCGTTCTTCCTCGTCTTCCAGCGCACCCTCACCCGCGGCCTCACCGCAGGCGCCGTCAAGTAACCCCCCCCGTGGAGCCGCCCCGGATCCGGCCCTCCAGCCGCCCCGCAACCGGATCCGGGGCACACCAGCCGGCCCCTCACTGCCCCGGAAAGGACCGACCGCCTCCTGGAACACCCCCCACCCCACCACCCCACCACCCCGGCACCGTCAGCCGGCTCTCGCTGCATGCCGTACCGTGCGCACTGCGCGAAGACCGATGCCGTCCAGACGCCGGGGCCGGCGGACGCTTCGCCGTCGACCGTGTTCCCTCGGCGAGACACCGAGAATGCCTCCAGAGACGTGCGGGCGCGCGCGAATCGCGTGCGCCCTCGTCCACGATCACCTTCCAGCACACCCGTCGATGTGAGAGACAACCGATGACTCAGGTGAACGGCGCGATCGGCGTCCTTCTGCCCCGTGACATCCCGTCGACCGACATGGTCGCGTTCGCCCGCGAGGCGGACGCCCACGGCTTCGACGAGCTGTGGGCCGTCGAGGACCTCGAATACCGCGGAGGACTCGCCCAGGCCGCCACCGTGCTGGCCCACACCCGGCGCATCCGCGTCGGCATCGGACTGCTCCCCGCCGCGGCCCGCAACGTCGCCTTCACCGCCATGGAAGTGGCCACGCTCGCCCAGCTGCACCCAGGCCGCATCGACATCGCCGTAGGTCACGGTATGCCCGACTGGATGCGCAGGGCGGGTGCCTGGCCGCGCAGCCCGTTGACACTGCTGCGCGAATACATCGACGCCCTCAGAACACTCCTGGCGGGCGATCCCGTCGACGCGAACGGCCGTTACGTCCGCCTCGACGGACTGCGCCTGCACCCCTCGGCTGTCCCCGAGCAGGCCCCGGACGTCTTCGCCGGGGTCCGCAGTGCCAGATCGCTCGCCGTCTCCGGTGAAACGGCCGACGGTACCCTGCTTGCCGAGCCGGTCACACCCCCGTATGTGCACCAGGTTCTGCGCAGCATCAATCCCCGGCGTCCTCACCGGCTCACCGCCTACAACATCGCCGTGGTCGACGAGGACCCCCGCACCGCCCTCGCCAGTGCACGACCCGCCCTGGAAAGCCTGGGCGATGCCGACTGGAAACCCCACATCGCACCGCTCGGATTCCACGACGAGCTCACCGAACTGCGCCGGACCAGCACCGACGCCCATGCCTTCGCCCAGGCCCTGCCCGACACGTGGGTCGAGCAACTCGCGCTGGCCGGCACGGCCGAACACGTCCGGACCCGCCTCGGCGATCTCTTCACCTCCGGCGTCACCAGCGCCGTACTCATACCCACCGGACCCGACTACCGGGCCTCTCTTGCCGCGCTGGCGACGGTGCTCCGAGCTCGGTGAAACTGCTCCCGGCCGCCCCCGGCGAGCACGACCAGCCCGTCCGCGCAAGCCCGCACCGTTCGGGTCCGAGCGGCCCGGCAACCGCCGCCCGCCGAAGGCCGCAGCGGCTCGTCGCGGTCGGCGCACGGCCCCCTACGGCCCACACCGCCTGTGTCGCGCCGGGGAAGGCATCCGCGCAGGCCCGGCGGGTCAGGAGACGTCCCCCGGGCGCGCTGGTCGTTCGCGGGGCGGCAGGTCGATCTGGGCGCGCAGATGGGCCAGCCCCGAGGTTCCACCTGTGCCGGGCTGGTCGCCGATCATCCTTTCGACCAGGAGCAGGTGCCGGATCTGCCAGCGGATGACGGCCGCCCGCAGAGCCTGCAGCGCGGCTGTTGCGAGCGGCTGCCGAGCCGGAAGGGAGTCGGTCGGCGGGCCGAGGACGTCCGCTGCGGCGATGCGGTGGAACAGATCGGCGAACTGGTGTGACTGGGCTCCGCTGGCGTTGTCGAGCAGGGGGCGGAAGGCGGCGAAGCTGTCGGGTTCGAGGTGGTCCAGCAGTGCCAGGTGGTGTTCGAGGACGTCCAGGAGCGCGGTGACCCGGTGCAGGGCCGCGGCGGCTCGGGCGTCCTTGCCCGCTTGCGCGTCCTCGGAGGCCCGAGCCAGTTCCACCAGGGCGTGGCTGACGAGGACTTCGGCGGACTGGTGCACGGTGATGAAGAAGTGCTCGTCCGCCCACTGCGTGGGCTGCTCGTCCGGGGTGCGGGGCCGCTGCAGGTCGAGGAGTACGGAAAGTCGCAGGTAGCAGGCGTAAGGCGTCTCCATGCGCATGATGATGGCGGGCGGCGGTCACCGATGCTCCGGTCGCCACCCGGCATGCCACCGCGCCACTCGATCGGCCCCCTTTCAAGGGCGGGGCCGCCGGGGAACCTCATGGTGCGCCGACGGGTGCATCCGGCCCCGGGAGACCAGCGAGGAGCATGATGGGCGAGTCACGTGCGGTTCGGGAGCGCGTCCTCACCGTGGGGGTGGCCGTTGCCCGCTCGGGACGGCTGGCGTCGCTGGGCGATCCCTTGCAGTTCGCGCTGGACCGGCTGGCGCCGAAGCTGGCCGGGCGGGGGCCGCGCGGGTACTCGGTCCGGGTGGTGAGCCGGGACACCCGCTCCAGTGCCCGGGGCGCGCGGGAGGCGGTGGAGGAACTGGTCCGGCAGGAGAACGCGGTGATCGTGGTCACCCTGGCCGGGACCGAGGTGCTGCCCGCCGTGGCGGATGCCTGCGAAGCCGCCGGGGTGCCGTGCCTGTCGAGCGCGTTCCCCTGGCAGGTGTACTACTACGGACGCGGAGCCGACGACGACAGGCCGTTCGACTGGACGTATCACTTCTGCTGGGGCCTGGACGACATCGCCGACGTCTTCGCCGATCTGTGGGAGCGCGTGGACGGCTCCGGCCCGCACCAGCCGGTCGGTTGCCTGTGGAACGACGGGCCTCAGGGCAGGTGGTCGCGTCACCCGGAGCGTGGTTTCGCTCCGGTGGCTCGTGCCCGGGGGCACCGGCTGGTGGAACCGGAGCCGTACCGGGAGCCAGCCACCACGCTCGACGCCCACATCAACGCGTTCCGGGACGCCGGCGTCGACATCGTCACCAGCGCCGCCACGGGCCGCGACCTCGCCCTCTTCCGCGCTCAAACCGCGGAGAAGGGCCGGCGGCCGCGTCTGATCACCTGCTCTCGCTGGCTGGCCTACCCGCCGTCCGTCACCCGGAGTGGGGAGCTGCCGCCGCAGGCGGGGGTGGGAACCCTGGCGTACTGGACACGGGTCCATCCCTACCGGTCGTCGATCGACGGCATGACCGCCGCCGAACTGGCGGAGACCTACGAACAGACGACGGGACGACAGGCCTTGCAGCCACTCGGCCTGGCCTACGCCCTGCTTGAAGTCGCCTCCCACGCGCTGACCACGGCCGACGATCCCACCGACCGGCGCTCCATCGCCGCCGCCCTGGGCAGAACCCGCGTGCACACCATGGCCGGGCTCCTCGACTGGACGCGCGGCCCCGTACCCAACATCGCCACGGTCCCCCTCGCCGGCGGCCAGTGGCAGCCGGGCACGCGCCACGACTACGAACTCGTCATCGTCACGCCCGGGAGAGTGGGCGGACTGCCCGCCACCGGGGATCTCGTCACCACCTGACCGACAACGTGCCCGTGCCGACCGCCGAGACTCCTGCCGGTCGAACCGGTGCACGAACCGCTCAAGCAATGCTCCGTGACGTCGGGCGGATCAGTCGGACACAATGCGGCAATGGATGATCACGTGCGAAGTGCTCCACGCCCGGACTTCCTCAGCAAGCCGTCGCTGAGAGGGGAACAGGTGCTGCTCCGGCCGGTCACCGTGGACGATGTGCCTGCGCTGATGCCGATATTCCTGGACGCAGAGGCATCACGGCTGACCGGCAGCCATGATGACGGCATACCCGATGAGGGGCGCATACGGGCCTGGTACGACAGCCGCCGGGAGCAGGACGACCGGCTGGACCTTGCCGTGGTCGAGCAGGTGACGGGGAACGTCATCGGCGAGGCGGTCCTCAGCGAGTGGGATCCGCGTAACGAAAGTTGCAGCTTCCGCATCTGCCTGGTGCCCGGCACCTATGGGTGTGGCCTGGGGACGGAGGCGACTCGTCTGATCGTCGGCTACGGCTTCGAGGAGCTGGGGCTGCACCGTATCGCGCTGGAGGTCTACGCGTTCAATCCGCGAGCTCGCCGCGCATACGAGAAGGTGGGGTTCGTCGCGGAGGGCGTGCTGCGTGACGCACTGCTCTGGGAGGGCGAGCGGGTGGACGCGACGGTGATGTCGATCCTGGCCCCGGAGTGGTCCCGGCACGGTGGCCGTCCGCAAACGGCCGGCCACGCGTCGGACTGACCGCGCCGCCGGCGCCGGGCGCTCGTTGCTGCAGGTGAGGAACCAAGCGGCCGGTGGGGGACCGCCGCAAGGTGATCGGCCCGCACCCGACGATGACGCACATGAGCTGGAGCACGCAGGCGTGAGTGTGGCCGAGCGCAGCCTTGCGCCGCGGTCGGGCACGTTGTCGGCGGCGACCAGGAGTCGGTGGCGATCAGGGCGTTGCTCGCCTCGGCGCTGCGGCGGGAAAGCCCGCTGGGCCGGCGCCCCGGTCAGGCGCCGGCCCAGCGGTTGGCGTCCCCGGTCCACGCCCGGAGCCTTGTCCGCCTCAGGACGGCTCGGCGTGCGCGTTCGCCGTGCGTCCGGACCGGTCCATCCCCCGCTGCGCCCCTGCGTCCCACAAGCACCAGGCCGACCACAGCAGCAGGACGAGGAAGACGGCGAGCAACCCCAGCAGCAGCAACATCTGCCGGGCAGAGCCCTCGCCTTGGAGCACATTCAGCAACAGGCAGAGTGTCCAGGCCACCACTCCGCCCGCATACACGTCCCTGAGCCGTCGCAACTGACTGATCGAACCCATCGTCACCCTTCCGGGCCATGTCCTCACGCGTCGCCCTGCCGATACCCCCGCCACGCGAGTTCACCGCTTCGGAAGGCCGCGGATTCCGGGGACTTGGCCGCTCACTCCGGTCGCAGGGCCTGGCGCATCCACCGGAGGCGGTCCATTGAACGGCGGCGCATCCAAAGGACCCATGCACACAGCGCGACCACGCCGACCGCGAAGAGAAGGGGGAAGACGAGTGATCCGCCGATGGCCCCCAGGACGAATATCCCGACCGCGACGAGGCCCATGGCGCCGAGCCAGTACGGCAGCCACTTGCCGGTCCGCTCCATCTGGCCGAGCTGCTCGGCGACCAGCCGTCGCATGGCCGACTGCTCCCCGGGGTCCCGCGGCACCTCCTGGCGCCGAATCTTCCGGTTCAGATCGGCGAGTCCGCTCGCGTCGGTGCCCGCGGCCCGGGTGGCCCGGCGGCGCTGGACGGCCACAACCGTGATGGCGACACCGGTGTAGAGAGCACTCTGGAACACCCAGACAACCGGATGCTCGTCCCTGCGGATCAATACCGTGATGCCCAGTCCCAGCAGGAAGACCAGGGCCGCCTGCGCGGTCAGACTGCGTTCGAGTAAGCGCTTGAGCGAGAGCACAGCGAAGACCTCCTCGGAGGGACAGCGTCGTCGCCTCTCGGATACCCCGCGCTCCTTCACTCATCTGACAGAGCGGTGGCCGCGCGGCATGCGAGCAGGCGTCGGCGGCCTCCTCGTACCGCAGGCAGGCAGAGCAGTCGCGGGCGGAGCTGACGCGCGGTCCGCCCCCTCGGTGCCTCCTGCTCCTGCACGGCGGGCTCAGTTCGCAGGCTTTGCGGACTACGTCTGCGCCATCCCGCCGCGGCACTGTCACCAGCCGGATGAAGTCGCTCCGGCACAGCCCGGCGAACCGGGCTGTCCAAGACGGCTGGCTCGGGCGCCGTGGGTCACACCAGCCGCACCAAGGGCGGCCCGCAGATCGACGCTGTGGGACGATGATCGTCATGTCAGGTCAGGTCTGGGTGTCACTCATATCGCTGGGCGGCGTTCTCCTCGGCGGCGTCCTGTCCTACCTCGTGCAGTACAGAACTCAGCGGTCAGCGGAACGTACTGAGCAGCAACGGCAGGAGATCGCGTTGTCGGAAACCCGGCGCGCCGAACGGCTGGCACTGCTGGAGAGGTTCATCGAGGTGTCGGCAGAGGCGGAACGCTGCGCGTACACTCGCCCCTCCGAATGGGAGGAAACGGACGCCTGGTACCTCACGACCCGGGACGTGATGTACCGCTTCTGGGTCGCGGACCGGCTCATGCGCGTCCAGTTCCCGCCACCCGTGCACGAGGCCGCACACGCGCACTTCCTCGACCTCAACCGAGCCGTATGGGAAGGCCTTCCCGATGGCGAGAGCGTGCGGGACTACCTGGAGGGCAACCGGTCAGCCTTCCTCGACACGGCCCGCGCGGTCATGGGGTAGCCCACCGGAGAGATCCGGCGGGGTGAGGAAAGCAGCGGAGGAGGCCCGGCGCACACAGGCACGGATCGTCGACACCCGCCGTACAGCAGGCGTCCAGGCCCGTTTCCCCATGGCTGCTGCGTCACGGCGGCGTCCTGCGAACTCGACGGCCGACCAGGGGAGTTGCGCGCCCGCCTGTATGGCGTTGCCACTCGGTGGCGGAAGTTCCTGGCCGAGCGGATCGCCACCGCACAGGCCGACGGCGACCTCGACGCGGACCTCGACCCTCAAAGGGCCGTCTGTGCAGGGAAGTTGGCAACTCGTGCCGGAGTGAGTACGTGTACTCATGCCCTGGGGCGGCAGGCGTCAGCATGATGCGTGCATGCGATCGAGATTTTTCCCGAAGCCCGTAGTGGTGGCCGCGCTGGGCTGCCTCGTCCTGTCCGCCTGCGGCACCCAGCAGGCCGCCTCCGGCCACGCTGCCCGCGCCGGCAGCGCCGTGAAGGCGACCACGTCGCCCAAGGACCAACTCGGCGCTGAAGAGCAGGAGATACGGTTCATCGGGTTGGTGGGCCAGGCGATCGACGCCTGCTCCCCGGCCGCACCCAGCGACACGGGCGACAAGGGCGACGAGGGTGTGCCCGTGCCCGAGGGCCCGGTGTTCGAGGAGGAGCCCACCCCGGTGTACGGGCCGGGCGAGACCCCGCCGGGCGTTCCCGGGGACGCGGAGGAGACTCCCGTTCCCCTTCCCTCGGACGCGCCCGAGCCGCCGAGCCCCGCCACTGGCTCCGCCAAGACCGAGCAGCCGGCCGAGGTTCTGCTGCCCGGCACGGAGAAGTGCTACGGCGACTGGCACGCGAGCCGCGTCGTCGAGGCGTTCACGCACACGAAGGCGACCGGCTACGACGCGATGCGTACGAAGCTGACAAGCCTCGACTACCCGGCGGCGCGGGTGCACCGCATGCCGGACCACGGGGGCCTGCCCCGGGCCCGGGTCGATCTGCGCTTCATGGGCGGTCACGCCGTTTTGGAGGTCACCGGCACCGGCAGCGGGGTGATCGTGGAGGTGTTCGGGGCTCCGGAGACGGAGGACGTGCAGGTCACCGACGTGAAGCGGAAGCCGCGGCTGGACACCACCATGTGACAGGAGGACCGACCGTCCACGACGAGAGGCGGTGCGTCTGAGATCGCGATGCGAGGCGGCGCCGGCGGTTCCCGGGACACGGCCACCTCGGAAGGTGCCCGTCGAGAAGGGCGTGACCCCGCGAGCGATGACCTGGTGGCTGGTGGCGGATCCGCCGCAGGATCGACACCAGGGTTCCGCGGTCAGGGTTTTACTGACCCGTCACGGCATAGAACAGTCCTGCGGCCGCCAGGACCGTGCCGATCACACGGAAGGCGAGCCTGTTGGATGCCTCGAACCGTCCGCCGGACCGTCTGCTGAGTGTGTTCGCCACACGCGGGCCCATGAGGGCTGTAGCCAGACCGAACAGGGTGATGAGAGCGCCCACGACAATGACCAAAACGACAGCTCCTGTAATAGGGCGGCGAGGGCCCCTCCGCTGGAGAAGCCCTCGCACGCGTGCTTGTGTGGTCAGCGACGCCGCTTGGCGTACATGATGCCGACGAAGATCATGGCGATGATGAACATGCCAATGGCCAGGTAGGGAGACCACGACGGCCCGTCGGGTCGGTCATTGGCGACTTCGAAGAGAGCAAGCATGCGGGGTCTCCCAAGCTGTCAGAAGGTGTATTTGGCGGTACCTGAGCACTTGCCGGTGCTGCCCCCTGTGCCCACGCCCTCGCTGCCGTCAGTACTCACGGACGCTTCGAGCGGTCCGAAACCGCAAGCGACCTCACCCGTCCACCCTCGGTCGGCCGAGCCGGAGGCGAGACTGGCGTCAACGCTGCCACCAGGTGTACCGACGCCGGCGCTGACATAGGGACGGACACTGCCGTCCTCGTTGATGCTCACGCCGGCGCCGCCGCAGATCCAGAAGCAGGCTTCGCCGCCGATGTCCAACGACAGCAGACCATTGGGGTCGATGCGGTTGACGGGGTCGCCTTCGGCGTAGAGGTAGGGGTTCTTCTCCTGGCCGGAGGGGTCGGGCTGGGTGAAGCGGCCGATGTTGGCGTCGTAGTAGCGGGCCCGGAAGTGGTAGAGGCCGGTGGGGTCCTGGTAGCCGCCGGCGAAGCGGTAGGGCTGGGCGACCGGTTCGGAGGACTGGGCGAGGAGGCGGACGCCGCGGGGGCTGTAGGTGTAGGTGTTGACCTTGTTGCCGTCCGCGTCCGCCAGGGCGACCACGCTGCCGATGGCGTCCGTGAGGTAGAAGTACGTCTTGCCCCCGGTCGTCATGGAGTTCAAGGTGCCCCCGGGCTCACGGTTGAATCCCATGTCCACACCGGCGGTCGTCTTCGCCGACAGGCCGAGCGGCCCGTTGTGGAAGAAGGTGTCGCCGAGGCGGATGCGTTCGCTCTGGTCGGTGGAACCGTACTGCCCCGCGTACGTCTTGGCGGCGACCGTGATCGACGACATCTGCGAGTGGTCGGTCCACTGCTCGCCGGTGCGGGCGTAGTCGTCGGTGGAGGCGCCGGCGGTTTCGTTGCCGATCTGGTCGTAGGACCAGGGGCCGCTGGTGGTGGACTTGGCGGTCAGCTGCTGGGCGTCGTTGTAGGAGTAGGTGGTGCCGCGCGGGCAGCCCTGGTCGGTGCCCTGTGAGGTGAGGTTGCCGGCCAGGTCGTAGCAGTACTGCCAGGAATCCGTGATCGCCCCGGCCTTCTCCTCCTTGGCGTAGGAGAAGCGGCCCGCCCCGTCGTAGGTGTACGTCCGCTTGGTGCCGCGGGCGGTGTCCGTGGAGGTGCGGATCTTGCCGCCGTCGGTGGCGGCGTTCGTGCCGTAGCCGTACGTGTAGGACAGGTCGATCAGGGTGCCCTGGGGCGAGGTGGCTCTGATCGAGGTGGGACGGCTGGACTTGTCGACGTCGACCTTGTGCACCGTGCCGCCGGGGTAGGTGGTCGTGGTGCGGACGTCGTTGTTGTTGTAGGTGTAGGACGTGATCCGGCCCTGCGGGTCCTTCAGCTGCGTGAGCTTGTTGACCTCGTTCCAGGTGTAGTCGACCGTGCCGGCCGGGTCCCGGTAGTAGTCGACGTTGCCGGCCGGGGTGTAGGCGAGCAGGGTCTGGGAGCCGTCCTGGAGGTGGCGGACCGTCTCACGCTGGAGCGGGTCGAACTCGTACGTGGTGGTGCCGGTGCCGTCGGAGCGCTGGACGAGGTTGCCGTCGCCGTCGTACCAGTACTCGACCTTCACCGTGTTCGGCGAGGTCACGGTGCGGATGCGGTCGAGGTTGTCGTAGGTGTACGTGATCGTGACGCCGCGGGCGTCCGTGACCGTCTTGGTGCGGCCCAGGTCGTCGTAGGTGAAGGTGGTCCGGGCCAGCGGGGCGGGGGGCTGGACCCAGTCCAGGTTGCCCTTGCCGTCGTAGTGGAAGTCGGTGACGACGGTCTTCGTCGACGTCATCTTCGTCCTGGCCTTGCAGCGCTGGCCCTCGAAGCCGCCGCAGGTCGGGGTGGCGGGGTTGTAGTCGAAGGAGACGCTGCCGCCGCCGGTGCCGGTCTGCGCCACCGAGGTGGTGTTGCCGACCGTGTCGTAGGTGAAGGCCGTCTTCTCGCCGTCGGCGTTCGTGGAGTCCTTCGGCACGTCCCCGCCGGCGATGGTCTGCCATGTGTTCACCGTTTTCGCCCCGGTGGGCACGGCGACGGACGCGAGGTTGTTGCGGGCGTCGAAGCCGTAGTCCGTGACGTTGCCGGGCGTCGTACCCGACCCCATCGCATCGGTGGCGGTGTCGATGTTGTTGTTGGCGTCGAACTTGGTCGACCGTGTGCGCTGGAGATGGTCGGTGACCTCGGTGACCCGGCCGTCGCCGTCGTGCGCGTACTTGGTGGAGTGCAGCTCCGGGTCCTTGGCCGTCGTCGTGCCCGCCGCGGTCGGCGAGGCGGCCGTGTAGCTGTAGGTCCAGGTGGGGCCGGTGTGGCCGTCGCTGTTGAAGCCCGTGCCGCGCAGCATGGAGGTGACGCGGTTGACGTCGTCGTAGGTGAAGGCGGTCACCCGCCCCTCGTCCGTGGTGATCTTGCCGATCCGGCCGGAGGAGTCGTAGTGGAAGGTGACCGTCTTGCCCTCGGTGTCGGTGGTGGTGGCCAGGTTGCCGGATGGGTCGAGGTTGTGGACGGCGGTGCGGCCGGTGTTGTCCTTGGCCTGCCACTGGGAAGGAGAGGTCTTCACGAGGTCGATCCAGCGGCCCGAGCGGGTCTCGGTCAGCTTGAAGCCCTTGTTCTCACCGCTGACGTCGTGCTGGGTGACGGTGATCGTGCCCTTGTTGCGGTCGGTGACTTTCGTCAGGGTCCCGTACTGGTTGTAGGTCTCCTTCGACCCGGACTTCCACTTGGTCAGGGTGTAGGTGCCGTCCGTGTTCCTCCGCAGATCCTGCGAGTAGCCCTTCGGCGTGGTGAAGGCGCCGTCGCTGTTCTTGGTGAAGCGGACGGTGGCACCGGAGGCGTCGTAGAAGATCACCTCTGTGCCGGAGACCGACAGGTAACGCTCGTACTGCTGCCACCAGCGCTGCGAGACGCGGCCCCACGGGGCGTCCAGCGAGTTGTACGTCCGTGCCAGCTGCAAGCGCTGCCCGACGCCCGCGATGTCGAAGTCCGTAGCCGTCAGCATCAGGTTGCCGGTCGAGTAGTCGACCCTCGCCCTCAGCGTGTCCGTGATGGCGAAGCTCGTGTAACGGTGCCAGGGCACATCACCTTGCCCGTCCGGGACGATGCTCGTCGCCGAGCTGGAGGCGGCCGTCGTGCGGGACGAGGCGTGCTTGGCGCCGGCCGGCCCGTTCGCGGGGCGCTCGACGCGCTCGCGCTGCTCCCGCTGCCACGGCACGTAGAGCTCGTCCGTCGGGTTCCTCGACGGCTCGGACGGCACCGGGCGGTTGGGGCCGACCTTCACCGCGGGCATCTCGAAGTCCGGGCTGCCCGGGCCCCAGGCCGAAACCGGTTCGTCGGCGGCGGTGGCCGTGTACGCGCCGGGCAGGACGGCGGTGGCCAGGGCAGCCGCCGTCAGTGCCGCCGCGACTGCGGCTGATCTTTTCCGGGCACGCCGAAACGGCATGCCGAAGGCACGCTTGCGCATGGTTTTCCCCCACAGGAAGACAGACCCCGACGGCCCTGTGGCCAACGGGCGCCCACAACCTGTCACAGCAATCGCACAAAGATCCGCCCCGTTCCCGCTAACTCCCCACTCATGCGGGCAGGAATCGGACCGTCCCCTTAGCCTGCGGTTTCCTCCTCCATCGGGGCCTCGGCGCGAGGACAGCACGCTCGGGAAGGATCGTGAGGTCCGTCAGGTCCTCGATATCAGACGGAAAAGTGCCCATTCGACAACGGTCACCGACTGGCTGACGCCTTGGCACCGACCGACCGGCAAGGCCTGCCGCTGCCGACGGCGGAGCAGTGCTCACCGTGCAGTTCCACCAGAATGGGGCGGCTCCGACTGTCATGTGATGTCCACCGCCTGGCTGATGAGGATGCCTGAACACGCGCGATCGGATCGGCGTCATCATCGATATCGATCGCGGCTACGGTACGGCCCCCGTCGCCTTCTCGAACGACCGTCCGGATCCGTCCTGGCAGGGGGGCTCCGACGGGGTGCCGGGAGGGAGGTTCTCGCGTTCCGCCTCGGTGAAGGCACGGCCGACGCTCGCGCAGAGGTGGTCGAACCAAGCGTCCGGGCGCACGTCGAACACGGAGCGCAGCCCCTCGCTCTCCATGACGAGCCGCGTACCTCGCAGGACCGAGCCCGAGTAGGCGTGGTGGGGAACGGTGCCGATCCGGACGCCGTCGGGGTCCCACAGCTCGTAACCGCCGTCTCCCTCGGCCGTGATCACCGTCCCGTCGCCGGTCATGCCCACGAGGCGGTCGCTCGTCTCAAGCACGACCGAGCCACCGACGACTTCGCGTTTCTCGACGTCCCACCGGTGCAGCCTGCCGTCGTTGTGGGCCACCATCAGGTAGCGGCCGTCCGGTGAGAAGGCCAGGTTGTCGGGGTCCTCCGGATCGAGGACCGCGTTCACCTCGTCGCCCTCCAGGACGTGCGTCCGCGTCCGCGCCCGTACGTCCCAGATCTGGACCCGCCCCTGCTGCCGGTCGTTCAAGGTCACGACGGCGACCTGGTGCGGGTGGCCGGGCCGGGCCGCGAGCTGGTCCCTGGCCCACAGGGACGTCCGGGGACGCGACGAACGCTCGATGGCCAGCGGTTGTGCGGTGCGCACGCCCCGCTGCGGATCCACGGTGAGCAGACGGCCCGTCCGAGTGAGGACGACGACGTCCCCGTCGGGCAGGGCTTCGACCGTGCTGACCCGGCCGTGGTCGCCGCCGGAGGCGCCGTCCGGGTCCAGCTCCACGTCGACGTGCTCCGCCAGCGCGTCGGCCCCGTACACGTGAAGGTGTGTCTCGCCCTCCTTGAAGAGCACGAGTCTGTCCCCGTCCGGGGTCCACACCAGCCCTCGGCCTCCGCCCTCGGTGTACGCGCGGGGCAGGGCGCGGGTGGCGGTGCCGCCGCCCACCAGGTCCGCCACCTCCAGGGCGCTGTCCGTCAGCCACGCGGCCCTGCGGCCGTCCGGTGACAGCACCGAGTCGGTGGCGTCCATGGACCGGTCGGGCAGGGGGGCGGCGGACGCACGGGCCGCGACCAGGGTGTTCCCGACGGGGGAGAGGACGGTCAGTCCGCCGTCCTTGCTCCGGCCGACGGCCAGTTCGACGGAGCTGTAACCGGGTTCGTCGTCCAGCGGCAGGCGGGTCACGTACGTGTCGTCGGTGCCGCGCCTGCTGAGGGCGACGTCGACCAAACTGCCGTCCGAGAGGTCTCGACTCTCGTAGCCGTAGGCGCCCGTGGCGTCGTCGAAGGCCAGGCGCTCCGAGGAGCCGTCGTCGTAGGGCAGTTCGCGCAGGACGCGTCCCGTGCGCAGGTCGCGCAGCACGGACCCGTCGGGCGTGCGGGCGTCGTCGGAGTCACTGGTGGTCACCTCGACCGTGTCGGTGTCCGTGCCGAAGCGCACGGTCTGGTTTCCGGCGGTCGACACCACCGTGTCCGCCACCGGCACGGGTTCCAGGCTGTCCAGCTCCCATACGTCGAGGACGGCCCTCGGCTTCGCGTCCGGGCGGCCACGGGTGTGGATGTTCAACTGCCGCAGCAGCCGGGTGCCGTCCGCGCTGAAGTCGAGCCGAGCGCCGACGAGGTCGCCCTCCTCCGTGAGCCGCTCGCCGAGCCGCTTCGGCGCGCTGCCGGCCCTGCCCAGGCGCCACAACCACACCGTTCCGTCCGGCATGGCCACGGCGTAGTGCCGCCCGTCTGCGCTGACGGCGCCGCGCTGCTCGGTCCTGGGCACGCCGCCGAGGGTGTGGTGGCGTGGACGGCCGTCCAGCGCCCCGGTGACGACCGACACCTCGTACGGGTCCTCACCGTCGGGCTTGGAGCGCACGACGAGGGTGCGGGCGTCAGGGGTGGCGACCAGCTCCTGGACGCGGCCCCGCCACAGCCCCGTGTACATGCCGCGTACGTACTGAGCGCGCACGTACTGACCGAGCAGCGCCTCCCGTGCCTGCGGCGCCGTCGGGTCGGCATGCCAGGCGGCGAGCGCCAACTGCACGGCGGTCGCGGGTTCCTGAGCCTGCCGGCGGCCGGACTCCTCGGCGAGCGCGCGGGCGGCGAGGACCCGCAGCTGGTCCTGCACCTCCTGGTTGCTGCGCCACGCGACCACGCCCAGCGCGCCGGCCACCAGCAGCAGCGCCAGCAGCACCGCGCCACCGGCGCGCAGCCTGCGGACCGTCCGCTGCTCGTAGCGGCGGCCCGCCTCGATGTAGGTCCGCTCGTCCCCGGTCACGTCGTGGGGCCGCGACTGGAGCCACTCCATGGCCTCGGCCAGGGTCTTGCCGCGCTGGAGGGCGCCCGCCTCCCGGTTCTTCGCCTCCCAGCGTGCCAAGTCCGCGCGGAGCTGTTCCTGCCACTCCCGGAAGTTGCGGCTCTCGTCGAGCCAGGCGCGCAGCCTGGGCCACAGCCGGGTGAGGGCCTCGTGGGTGAGGTCGACGATCTCGGTGCCGTCGAGGGTGCGGCCCATGACGACCAGTTTGCCGCGAGCGAGCCGCCGGGCCAGTGCCACGGCGGCGGGGTCGAGGCCGTTCACCGGGACGGCGCGCCGCGCGTACCCGCCCTGGTCGTCAGGCCGTGCGAGCTGCACGAACAGCCGCCGGGCCACCTCCTCGTCGGACTCGGGCACATGTCTTCGGTACGCCTCGTCGGCGTAGCCCGCGACGGTGCCGGCCACTCCGCCGAGATCGTCGTACGCGGCGTGGGTGAGCATGGAACGCTCGCGCCGTTCCCACAGCCTGGTCAGGGTGAACTCCACCATCGGCATCCGGCCGGGTGCCTGGCCGGCGTCCTCGACGATGCGCTCGGCGAGCCCCGGCGCCAGCCACAGACCCGGTACGGCGTCCACGGGCCCCGTGACCGCACGGTGGAGGTTCGCCGTGTCGAGCGGCGCCAGGAAGACGACGGCCTCGCTCAACGAGCCGGACGTCTCGGAGGTGAGCAGTGCGCCCAGGGACTCGTGACGCGCCGTTGCCACGACACGCAGACCGCGGCCGCCGTCCTCACGCGGGTCACCGGTGAGGGCCAGCAGCAGGCGGAGCAGGGTACGCGCCGCGGACGGTGCGGCGTCGACGTACTCCTCCAGCTGGTCCACGACGACGAGGTGCCCGCCCGGGCCGGTGCGCTCCTTGAGCGAGGCGCGTACGGCGGTCACGGCCTGCGGGTCCCCGCCCCCGTCCGCCCGTTCCGGGGCCCCGGACGCGCCGTCCAGCAGCCGTGCCAGTTCTTGGGCGCGACCCAGGCGGTCGACCTCCGCGACGCGGGGTTCGAGCACGGGCACCAGCGCGTGTGCCAGCAGCGTGTGCGGCTCCGTGCCCGGTACGGGACGCAGCAGGGTGACGCTGGTGCCGCCGGCCCGCAGCCGAGGCAGTACACCGGCGCGGATCAGTGAGGACTTGCCGCATCCGGAGGGCCCCACGACGACGGTGAGCGGGCGGTCGGCGATCGACGCGGCGAGCCGGTCGATGTCGTCGTCGCGGCCGTGGAAGAAGGCGGCGTCCTCCTCCTCGAACACCTCCAGGCCGCGGAAGGGACACGTCGGACGGAGTACCCGCTCGTCCACGAGTGCGGCGGAGGGCACCAGGAAGGCGGTACCCGCCAGGGCACCGTGCCCGGCGGCCACCGCCAGGCCGACGACGCCGCCCTGCTCGTCGTCCCACACGGCCGCCCCGCTGAAGCCGTTCGTCACGTGCGGGCTGTCGGGCCCGGCGTCCATCTGCACCCAGCCCGCGCCCTGGGCGGCGCGCAGGGTGCCGTTGGCCCAGATGCCATGATCACCACCGTCCGGGAAGCCGTACGCGCGAAACGCGTGTCCCCAGACGGACGTGCCGTCGACGAGCGGGACCGGGCGGGCGTGCCGCGGCGGCGCGTCGAGACGCAGCAGGGCCACGTCGCCGCTGTCGTCCGCCCGCACCGGCTGCCAGGACACCACCCGGGCCGTCAGGGCAGGTACGGCACCGTCCGCGTCGCGCGCCAGCGGGAACTCCACGAGCACGGTCCCCTCGGGGGCGGTCTCCGTGTCCCGCGGCAGCCCCAGCGCGTCGGCGACGACGTGCGCGCAGGTGCACACGATGTCCGGGGCCACGAGAAAGCCGGCGCCCACGATCCGGCCGGTGCCGCGGATGCGGACGAGACCCGACTCCAGCGCCGCTTCACCCCGTAACGCCGACATGCGATCGATTATCCCGGGTCTCGTGCGTCCCACTCCAGACGGACGGCGAAGTTGGCCTCGCTCGCCGCCTTCGCCACCACGACGCCCGCCTCGGCGGACAGTTTGATCCCGAACTCCACGCTCACCGAGTCGGGCCGGCTGGCCAGGCCCCGCACGCTGTCGGCGACCGCCTCGACCGCCGGCCTGATGTGCGCCAGCGCCTCCTGCAGGGTGTCCGCGGAGCCCCGGACGACGTCGGAGGCCGACCCGCGGCCCACCCGGCCGATCCCGCTGTCCTGCTGCCCGTCGACCTCGACCCGCACCGCGGTCCCGTCACTGAGCTTCATCTCGCCGATCCGGGTCACGACGCCCGCCTCCCGCACTCGTAGATCGTCACGGCCTACCACTATGCCGACCAACTCTCGTACGAGGAACCGAGTTCGGGCATCGCACTCACCGCGTGCCGGCGCCCTGTCACCGGGTGCCCGGGCCTCGCCGTCAGGTGCCGGGTGCGCGCCCATCGCCGATGACGAGGCCGCTCACCCGCGGCCACTACGGCCGTTCGGCGGGGACCGACGCCGCACGACCAGCTACTGCCGCTCGGCTTCCGCTCGCCCCGGCACAGTGTCACCGGGCAGGGATCGCCTGCGTGAGGTTCACCGGGTTGCCGTCGGGATCCTGGATGTGGGCGACGCGCTGTCCCCACGGCATGTCGTTGGGGCCGCTGCGGACCGAGCCGCCCAGCGACTCCACCCGGCCGAGCGTCCCGTCGACATCGCCGACCCCGATGCTGAGCAGGATCCGCGACGTCGACCCGGTCCCCGGGTTCGCCCTGGCCACCAGCCCGAGGTCGGTGTCGCCGATACGCAGGCCGAGGTAGAAGACGGGGCCTTGCGCCGGCACCCGGAAGATCTCCTCAGCGCCGAACAGTTCCGTGTAGAAGCCGAGCAGGGCCTCCAGGTCGGCGGTCACGATGACGGGCTGGATGGTGGACATGGCGCTCCTGTCGAGAACGGTCGGTTCACTGGGTAGACCGTTCGTCGACCGTGAACTCATCGCCCGGACGCGCCGCTCCAGGCCTGTCGTTCCCTGCTGGGTACCCGGCCCCTGGTGCCGCCCGGTCCATGGCTCGCGCGCAACGCCACACGGTGTGAGCCGGCGGTTCCCCTGTCCGAGGCACCGTCCCCCGAACGCACGATCACCGGACTTCGGCGACCGGGCTTTCCGCCGGAGGCCGAGGCGCAGCGGCTGTGGGTCGGTGCAGACAGAACGCCGCCACGGCTGCGATGCCGGCGGCCGCCGCGGCCGCGGCCCAGCCGTGACGGAACCCGGCGAGCGCGGCGTGCGCGGTGCGCGGTTCGCCGAGGAGGGTGACCATGACGGCAACGCCCAGCACGGAACCCGTCTGGCGGGCCATCGTGGTGACGGCCGACCCGGTGGCGAAGCGGTGCGGCGGGAGGGCCGCGGCGGCCGCGCCGACCAGGGTCGGCAGGGCGAAACCCACTCCGATGCCGGTGATCAGCATGCCGGGGAGGAAGGTGGTCGCGTACTGCGAGTCGGGACCGAGTGCGAGAGCCCACCAGAGGAGACCTCCGGCGAACAGCAGGCAGCCGAGCGCCGCCGTCCGCCCCGCGCCGATGCGCTGTACGACCGGCCCCAGGGTCATGGCGAGCACGGGTACGGCCAGTGGTCCCGGTGCGATCGCCAGCCCGGTGCGGATCGCCGAGTAGCCCCAGACCTGCTGGCACCACAGCACTGAGGTGAGCAGCATCGCGGCGAAGGCGACGGTGAAGAGCAGCGCCGCGACGGTGGCGACGGTGAAGGCGGGGACGCGCAGCAGCGGCAGTTCGACCACCGGTGCGGCATGGCGGGCCGACCGCATCCAGAAGGCCGCGCCGAGTACGGCCGCGGCGGCGAGGGCGCCGACGACACCGGGTGAACTCCAGCCCCAGGCCTCGGCCTTGACCAGGCCGAGAGCCAGTGCGCCGATCCCGAGGGTGAGCAGGGCGGCGCCCGCGAGGTCCGGCAGTGGTCCTTCCCGGTCCGGGCGGGCATCGGGCAGCGCGCGCGCTCCGGCTGCCAGGCCGGCCACGCCGACCGGCACGTTGACGAGGAAGATCCAGCGCCAGTCGGCCTGTACGAGCAGTCCACCGGCCACGGGCCCCAGACCCGCCGCGATGCCGCCGATGGCCGCCCATCCCCGGATGGCCCGGGGGCGGCGTTCGGCCGGGGTGTTGACGAGCAGCAGCGCGAGCGATGTCGGCATGAGGGTGGCGGCTCCGGCGGCCTGCAGCACCCGGGCGGCGATCAGCCAGCCGGCGCCGGGTGCGAGGGCGCAGAGCACGGAGGCCACAGTGAAGACGGCGAGCCCGAGCAGGAAGCCGTTGCGGTGGCCGTACCGGTCGGCGAGCCGGCCGGCCACGACGAGCAGTGCGGCGAAGACGATCGCGTAGGCGTTGAGCACCCAGGACAGCGAGGCGAGCGAGGCACCGTCGAAGGAGCTGCTGAGGGAGGGGACGGCCACATTGACGATGAACAGGTCCAGGTTCACGACGAAGACGCCGGCCGAGACGATCCAGGCGGCAAGGCGCCCAGAGGCAGGTGAGTTTGTTTTTCCAACTGTCACAGGTGGCAAGGTAGCCCGGGTGAGTTTGAAAAGACAACCCAGTTCTGTGTGAACAGTCCCCGAAGCGGTCCGAAAGCTGATCGTCCTGATGCGCCGTCACTGCGCGGCGCGGCGTTCAGCGGCTGCTGTCCGGCCGGCGGACGCCGAGATCGCCGTAGGCCGGCGAAACGCCGACCGGGTCACCGTTCTCGGGCCGCAGCGTGGTGTCGAGGAACGCGCGAGTGGCCGCGGCGGCGACCATCCATGCGCAAGGAGGCAAGCGCGGCCACCGCAACGGTCCTGACCGACGCCAGAGGGCGGGGGACTTGGTCGGCGCCGACCCGGGGGGCCTGGTCGGCGCCGGCCTCAGCCCGGTCCTTCAGGAGCCGTCCGGCAAGGGCTAACTCCAAGACACCGTGATCGTCGTCGAGCGGCGTGCGCGGCAGCCGCTGGCCCGGGATCAGGCCGTCGGCCGTGTCGGGCCCCTGCCTACGCGTCCGCCCCCTGCTCAGGCCGGTGCCGGGAGGGGACTGACTGCAGGTCTCGTGACGCGGGTGATCCCTTGGCTACCCGCCAGCTGTTGCGAACGCGCCCAAGCGCGAGCCGATCCGGGCCCGTTCATCCGACGTCGGGGCTCTGCTCCGCCGCGGCGTCGTAGGCGGCGCGCGCCTCGGCGATCGCAGACCGATGCCGCTCGGCCCAGCCCACCAGCCCGGTCAGCGAAGCGTGGAGCTCCCGGGCCATGGGCGTGAGGCTGTACTCGACCTTGGGCGGCACGGTCGGATACACGGTGCGAACGAGCAGTCCGTCCCGCTCCAGCCTGCGCAGATTGAGGGTGAGCATCCGCCGGCTGATGCCATGGATGGCGCGTTCCAGTTCGGTGAAGCGGACCGGGCCGTGGGCAGCGGCGATCAGAACCCCGATGCTCCACTTGCCCGCCACGCGGTCGAGCACCTCGGTGACAGGGCAGGCCTCGTCTCTCAGCGCCTCGGTAACACGAGTGTGACTGCGTGACACAGAAGTGCCTCCTTCCGACGACCGGCAAGGTTACCGATGATGACTGCTGTCACACGTCGTAGACCAAGGGGGAAGACGTGTCTGTTCGTGCTCTCGTCGTCGATCCGTCCGCATCCGCCGCCGTCCGCCTCGCCGAGGTACCCGACCCCGTGCCTGGGCCGGACCAGGTCCTGGTGGACGTCTCCCACGCCTCGTTGAACTACGGCGACCTCAACGACGCCCGCTCCGGACGGGTCCCCCTGGGTGCGGTGCTCGGTTCGGACGCCGCCGGAGTGGTCGTGCAGGCTGCAGCGGACGGAACCGGCCCTGCGGTGGGCACCCAGGTGGTGGCCCTGACCACGGGGGCGTTCGCCGAGCGCGTCGCGATCGACGTGGGTGCGCTCGCCGAGGTGCCGAAGGGCCTGGACCTGGCGAAGGCGGTCGCTCTGCCGGTCGCCGGAGTCGCAGCACTGCGCTCGCTGCGGGCCGCCGGACTCGGACCGGACAAGAGGGTGCTGGTCACCGGGGCCTCCGGCGGGGTCGGCCGGTTCGCCGTCCAGCTCGCGGCGCGGGCCGGTGCCCACGTGACCGCGTCCGTGGGCTCGGCAGCGCGCGGGGAGGGTCTGGCCGAAGCAGGCGCGGACGAGGTGCTGATCGGACTGGAAGGACTTCGGCGACCGGTCGACGTGGTCATCGACAGCGTCGGCGGCCCCCAACTGGTCGCGGCATGGAACCTGCTCGCTCCGGGGGGCAGCGTGCAGAGCGTCGGCTGGACGTCCGGGGAGCCGGCGGCCTTTCCGCCGTATGCGACGGTCGGCCCGGCCAAGTCGCTGACGTCCTTCGTCATCGAAGGCGATGTCGGCGCGGACCTGGCCGTTCTCACCGGGCTGGCCGCCGAAGGGTCCCTCACCGTCGAGATCGGCTGGCAAGGATCCTGGGCCCGCTTCGAGGAGGCGGCCGAGGCGCTGCGCGGACGACGGATCTCCGGAAAAGCGGTCCTGGAGGTGGCGTCCGGTCAGCTGCAGGCCCCGCTTCCCTCTCCGCAGGACTGACCAGGTCCGGCCGGACGCTCACATGCGGACCCCCATCGCCCGGGCTGCTGCGGTGGCAGTGCCAGGGAAGGCGTAGCTACGTTCGTCATGGCGAGTGGCCACGGCCCGGCATGGCCTCAGCCTGCGCACCGGCGCTCTCACCCGCGCGCGTCCGGGCACCTCGCTCACCGCCAGGACGCCGCGGGGAAACGTGCCGCCAGGGGCTCTGAGCCGCGTCCTCTTTCCCGACCTCCCCCGGGTCTCCCATCGGCCGGGTCAGCCCGTCATCCGGAGCCGCCCGGCGCTCCGGCATCGTCTCGTCCAGCTCGTAGTAGTGCCGGCAGTCGTCACACCGGTACACAGGCACGTCGACGCCGATCAGTACGGCTTCGTGCGGGCACCTTCCGTCACCGCGCCCCGCACACGCCACTTCTCCTGCAGGTCCCATGCGTTCGACCGTGCGCCGCGCCGGCCACGGCCCGGGAGAGAGCTTCCGGGGGCGCACCGGAGCGTACGGCCGGCACCACGCCCCAGCACACGGCAACAGCCTCACGACCCGTCTGCCGCGGCGCCAGCCATCATCGAGCGACTGCGGCCCCGAGGGCCGCTCGACCTGCCCGGAGCCAAGGAGGTTCAGGGAAAGACCGATGCCCGGACGGTCGGGGAGGCGATGCGCGTGCGTGATCAACTCCAGGGGTCGGGAATGAGCTGGGCTTCGGTGGAGTGTCCGGGCGACAGGGTCAGGCGCCGCGCGGTGCCGGCAGCGGGGTCGGCGACGAGCACGTCGGGAATGTCGTGCTCCAGGAAGCGCAGATAGCCGACGGTGCCGGAGGTGCTGGTCCGTCCGGCGAGCCACTCCACGAGTTTGCGCAGCTGGTCGAACTCGTCGGGGTGCACCTCCTGCCGGGCGGTGAGTGCCCAGCCACGTTCGCTGCGTGCGAGGTCGCCGACGAGCGTTCCTCCGATCCTCGCCGCCGGTCCCCGGGCAGAGAGCATGGGGTAGGCGTCCGGCTCCGGCGACTCCTCTGCGCTGTCCCCGAGATGCCAGCGCAACAGCGCGACGTCACCGGCCGGAAGTGAGTCGGGCAGATCGAGCATCAGCTGGAGTTCGTAGAGGTCGCTCATCCCGGCCACGCTACGGTACTCACTGCGCAAGCGGCGCAGGACGGCCTCGATGCGGGGCTGGGAGCGGCAGGCGCGCAGGATCGCCGAGGCGCGCTTGTCGTCGTTGCCCGCCCGTCCCCCGGATCGCGTGTACGCTCAGTGGTCGATGTAGCGCACAGTGACCGCTCGGTCTCGATCCGTGGGAGTCGCCATGGCCATGTTGCTGATCAAAGGCTCGTTCCGGGTGAACGGCGGTTCCAAGCCCGACGGGGACACTCTTCCCTTCATCCCCGACGACGTGGCGGACTGGAAGCTCGTCGGCGGCCGCGCCAGGATCGTCCCCAAGGCCGACGGTCGCGCGAACGTGCGCCTGGAAGGCGTCGACGCGTTGGAGACCCACTACGACGGCATCTACGGCCCCGAGCGTCGCCAGCCGCGGAAGTTCGCCGACGAGGCCGGTGACGAGCTCCTGACCTGGCTCGGGTTCACCAGCGTCGAGCGCCACGAGAACCACACCGTCAAGACCGTTCCCGACAAGGTGTCCGGCTTCATCCTCACCAGCGGCGCCGACGCCTACGGCCGCTGCGTGGCCCTGGTCTGCAAAGGCACCGCGCCCGTCTACAGCGGCTACGAGTTCACGCCGAACGAGGAGTTCCTGAGGGAGAGGACCGTCAACCACCACCTGGTCGAGAGCGGGCTGGCGTACCCGATGTTCTACCCCGGGCTGCCCGGCTACCTGCGTGACGTCCTCAGGACGGCGGCAATGGAGGCGCGCGCGGCGAAGAAGGGGGTATGGCGCGTCGACAGGACCTACGACGGGACAGTGGTCGACGACATCGACTCGATCACGGACACCCCGACCGGCCAGGTGCTCCTTCCCAAGCTGTTCCGCCGGCTCACGGACTACCTGGACTCCAGGACCGGCTCCTCGCTCGACGGGTTCGAGGCCTACCTGGCCGGTGCCGCTGACCAGTACCGCGTCCTGCCCGACGGCAAGACCGTCACCGGACTGCACAACCTGGTCACGGTGTCCCAAGGCGGCTCCCTGAAGATGATCGAGCGCACCGAGAACCTGCTCTTCCTGGACAAGTGACGCCGCGCCGCACCCCGGCCGCCTCCCTCACACCAGAAGACCACCGCCCGCCGCAGGAAGCCGGCGCAGGTGGTGCCCTCTCATCGCCGTGGACTTCGCTGCGAGCGAGGCGGCCGTGGTCGTCGAGTCATCACACGCCGGGCGACCCCACACGCCGGGCGGCCCCCTCGCACTACGCGCCGGGCGAAAGGCCGCACGGCTCGGCTGTCCTCACCACACAGTGGAGACCATGCTGAACCGAGTAGCCGTCCTGTCCGACATTCACGGAGTCCTGCCGGCCCTGGAGGCCGTGCTCGCCGAACCAGACGTCGTCACAGCCGACCGCATCGTACTCACGGGGGATATTGCCGCCGGCCCGCAACCGACCCAGGTTCTCGACCTGCTGACCAGCCTCGGCGATCGCGTCTCCTGGATCAGCGGCAACGCCGACCGCGAACTCCTCGAGTACCGCCGGGGGCAGCGCAGCACGATCCCCGATCCCATCGCCCCCTGGGCAGCCGAACAACTCCGCGAGGAACACCTCGACCTGCTGGACTCGTTGCCACGATCACTCTCCCTGTCCGTGAAGGGCCTGGAAAAGGTCCTGTTCTGCCATGCCACCCCTCGCGATGACGAGGAAGTCGTCCTGGTCGACTCCCGCCTCGACCGCTGGAAGGAGGTCTTCGACGGACTTGACACCGGCATCCGCACCGTGGTCTGCGGCCACACTCACATGCCGTTCGTTCGCCTCGCCCACGGCCGGCTCGTGATCAACCCCGGCAGTATCGGCATGCCTTACGGGAGGACCGGAGCGCACTGGGCCCTCCTGGGACCGGGCGTCGAGCTCCGCACCACGCACTTCGACATCCAGGCCGCAGCCACCCGGCTCAGCCGGGAATCCTCCTACCCGGACATCACCGAGTGGACCGACTACTTCCTGCATGCTCGCGCGTCCGACGCCGACGCCCTCGCAGCTTTCGCCCCACGGGACGGCCGCGACCACAGCCCGTGACAGTCGCTCCCCCCTCCACGCCATCGGGCAGCCGGCCACCGACTGCCGACTGCACGATCAACGGCCCGTCAAGACGGCCGGGACGACCAGCCGGAGGGACAGCCGCGGTCGGTGGGGGACACGGCTCGTCACGGTAGGAAGTGCCGCTGGCATGGCGGCGTCACGTGCGCGTTCGCGCCGGGAGACGCGATGGGGTTGGGCGATCGGGGGGATGGTTCCGCACAATGCGCCAGAGACCTCCCTTCTGCCAGCGGCAGAACACCGGCCCGAGCGCGCTCGGCGATCACTACAGTCCAGGCGCATGACGACAGTTGCAACACGCACGATCGAGTACGCGGCCGACGGCCTGACGATGATCGGGCACCTCGCGCTCCCGGCCGGTGTCGGCCGCCGGCCCGCGGTCCTGGTCGGGCCCGAGGGGGTAGGCCTCAGCGACGTCGAGCGCCGCCGGGCCGATGCGCTCGCCGAGCTGGGATACGTGGCGCTGGCCTTCGACCTCCACGGCGGCCGCTACTTGAGTGACCCTCAGGAGATGTTGGCCCGTTGCATGCCGCTGCTCGCCGACCCCGACCGGATGCGAGGCATCGGCCACGCGGCGCTCGACGTGCTCCGCGCCGAGCCGCGGACCGACCCGGACCGGATCGCAGCCATCGGTTACGGCACCGGGGGCGCCATCGCGCTGGAACTCGGGCGTGACGGCGTCGACCTGCGCGCCATCGCGACAGTCAACGGACTGACCACGGGGCGACCAGGCGAGACGGCGCGCATTCACTGCCCGGTGTGGGCCGGCGTCGGGTCGGAAGACCCGATCATGCCGCCCGCGCAACGGGACGCCTTCACCGCCGAGATGCAGGCCGCGGGCGTCGACTGGCGCCTCGTGGTCTACGGCGGCGCCTTGCACGCCTTCCATCACCCACCGGTCGACCACAGCGTGCTTCCCGGGGTCGGTCATCACCCTCGGCACGCGCAGCGGGCTTGGCAGGACATCGTCGGCCTGCTCGCCGAGTGCCTGCCCATGACGGAGTGATGCGGGCGAACTGCGAGCACCGGATTGCCGTCGGGCCCACCGCGTGAGTCCGCGTGCACCGGCCGGATCGACGGGGCGACGGGTCGACGGGTCGCAGGGGCGCTGGTGGAGTCGACTCGACGTCCACTGGGCCCATCAGCATGCGGCATGCGCCCGCGCGGTCGGCCCCTTGCGGCCACCGGACGCGACCGCCGCACCGAAGGAGCGGCAGTCGGCCGGCGCCCCGCAGGTGGGGCCAGCGGCGGGACCGGATGGGTGGGATGCCGCGTACGAGCGGCTCCAGGGCCACGACGTCTCAGGAGCGTCCCCGGCACGGAGGGTCGTACGGCAACTGTGGAACGTACGCTTTCCACAGCTCCGGTGTCAGCAGGTCTCCGGTCGTCCGGCACACGTAGTCGATGGCCGTCTGCGTGGACAGCGGCAGGATGTGTACGGTTGCTTCACCAGTGCCCACGAAGAGGAAGCGCCCGTCCGGAGAAAAGGCCACGTCATTGACGTAGTCGATGACACCGGTCACCGGCAGCCCGTGGTCCTGCCCGCGGCCCTTCTCATCGACGTCCCAGAGGCGGAGCGTCGTGTCGAAACTGCCACTGACCAGCGTCTTTCCGTCCGGATGGAAGGCCAACGTGTAGACCGTGTCCTTGTGCCCGGTGAGGGGCGGGCCTGCCGGGGTGGGGTATGCGCGGTCGGTGAGTCGCCACAACCGGATCGTGGCGTCGTTTCCGGCAGCGGCAAGTGTACGACTGTCCGGGCTGAAGACGACCGTCTGGACGGGGTCCGCGCTGGCGCGCACCGGAGTGCCCAAGGCTGTCGGCCGCGCGGGCTTGCTGATGTCCCACAAGTGGACGGTGCCGTTCTGCGCCGCGGCGGCCAGCGTGCGGCCGTCCGGGCTGACGGCCAAGCGAGTGATGTCGCCCGCGTGGGCGTTCAGCGGTGGTCCGAAGGGAGTGGGCCGTGCTGGGTCGGAGACGTCCCAGAGTGCGATCGTGCCGTCGCCGTTGCCTCCGGCCAGAGTGCGCCCGTCAGGAGTGAACTCGACGGCGAGGAAGTTCTTGCGGGGGTTGTGCAGCCGCTCGCCGAGTGGCATGGGTGTGGTCGGCACGGTGACGTCCCACAGTTGGATGTCGGGGCCGGCGGCGACGGCAAGTGTCCTGCCGTCGGGGCTGAAGTCGGTCCAGTTGACATACGGGGCCCGGCCGCGGATCGACGCGCTGAGCGGGCGGGGCCTGGTCGGGTTCCCGACCTCCCACAGGCGAACGGTGTTGTCCTCGGAGCCTGAAGCGAGCAGACGTCCGTCAGGGCTTACGTCCACGGTGTCGACGTAACTCGTGTGCCCGCTCAAGATCGTGCGGGGGACCGTCCACAGCCGGACCGTGTGGTCGGCGCCCGCACTGGCCAGCAGGGTTCCCCCGGGGTTGAAGGCCAGGCCCAGCACATGCCCGGTGTGGCCGGTCAAGGGCTGCGTGAGGTCCCAGACCTTGTCCGGAGCGAGGACGTTCTCCAGCCAGATCGTGTTGTCGTCCCCGCCGAAAGCCAGTAGCCGGCCGCTGTCGGAGAACGTGACGGTGTTGACGACGTTGTTGCTGACCGGGCTCTCGAGCGACTCCGGATCGGCGGGGTTGCTGATGTCCCAGAGGTGGGCGGTCTGGTCACTGCCTGCCGCGGTCAGTGTGCGGCCGTCGGGGCTGAACGCGACCGCCTGGGCGAAGCCCGGGTTGCCCGCCTTGAAGGCGATGTCAGGCGTTCGGCCCGCAGGGGACGGATTCCCTCGATCGGTTACGTCCCACAACCGCACGGTCGCTTCGCTGCCACCGGACGCGAGCAGCTTGCCGTCGGGACTGAAGGCAACTCCGTGCACCTCGTCGGCGGGGGAGGGGATCGGCTCGCCGAGCGATCGTGGGTGCCGTGGGTCAGTGGTGTCCCACAGGCGGATACTGCCGCTGTGTCCAGCTGTGGCCAGGGTGTGTCCGTCCGGACTGAAGGCGAGCGTGTTCAGGGCGCCGGTGCCGTCCCCCGCGGGGGTGTCCAGCCTGGTCGATCGACGGGGGTCGCGGACGTCCCACATGTGGAGGGCGCCGTCGTCGCCCGCGCCGGCCAGGAAGCGTCCCCGCGGGCTGAAGGCGAGTGTCCGCAGTGCGCCTTCGGGCCCGCTGAGCGGAGCGCCCAGTGGCGCCGGTTGGTCCGGGCGTGCCGTGTTCCACAGCCGGATCGTGCCGTCGCCGCCCGCGCTGGCCAGCAGGCGTCCGTCCGGACTGAAGTCCACGGCATTCACCCGGTCCGTGTGGCCGCTCAGCACCGTGGCCAGTGGGACGTTCTGGGCACTGAGCAGCCGGGTCCTCGTCGACGTGTCCGGTGACATCTGGTGCGCGACGAGATCCAGTTGGGCGGCCAGCGAGGCGTCCGTCTCCCGCAGCAGGTCTGCCTGGGCGCGTGTCTCACCGAGGATGGCGGCGTTGCGTTCCTGCTGTGCCGTGTTGCGCTGGTGCAGTGCGAGAGCGGCGGAAACGGCAGCGAGCACGGCCAGCGCCGTCAGCCCGGCGGTGACTGCCTGGCGGATCCGGCGGGTGCGGTGCCGCTGCCGTAGCGAGGCGGCCAGGAATGCGGAGACGACCGGGCCGCATTCGCCGGTGTCCTTCTCGTCGACCAGTGCGCGGGCCTCGTCCAGCCGGTGACCCCGGTACAGCAGCCCCGGGTCACGGCCGGCCTCCTGCCATGCGGCGGCCGCCTCCTCCAGCCGCTGGCGGACCATGTACCGGGCGCGGTGAGCCTCGATCCAGTGCCGCAGGCGTGGCCAGGCCCGCAGCAGCACTTCGTGGGTGATGGTGACGGTGTCGTGCTCCCGGGTGAGCAGCCGTCCGCGGGTGAACGTTTCGATGACCTCGGCTGTCTCGTCGGCGGGAGCGTGGTTGCCCAGCAGGTCTTCGTATCGCGCGGGCCGGCGCGTGTCATGGGGGCCGTCACCGAACTTGATCAGGTGCAGGAAGACGGACTGCGCTGTCCGCTGCGCCTGCGGGCCGAGACCGTCGAAGCAGCGGTCCGCTTCGGCCCGCACGCTGTAGGCGATGCCACCGGTGGACTCGTAACCGTCCACCGTGAGGACGTGACCCGCACGGCACAGCCAGGTGGCCCGCAATGCATGAGCGAGCAACGGAAGCCGCCCGACCTCATAGGCGTCGGCTTCGTCCGTGTCCGGCTGCGTGGAGTCGAGTTCCGGCGCACCGAGGTCACGCAACAGGATCTGTACGAGGCCCGGTTCGACGTCCAGTCCGACCGCGCGGGCGGGATGGAGGATCGCCGCCCGTACTCCCGCTCGAGACAGCGGTCCGACGATCACCTGGTTGCGTTCCAGGGCATGGAGGAGGCCCGCGTGAGTGGCGCAGTGGGTGTAGAAGTCCGAGCGCAGGCCGAAGACGACCAGGGCGACGGGTGGTGCACCGTCAGGGCCCGCATCGGCCAGGCGCAGGACCGTGTCCAGGAATTCCCTGCGCTCCCGTTCGTCGGAGCACAGAGTGAACAGTTCCTCCAATTGGTCCACGACCAGTACAAGACGGCATTCGGCGCTGTCGTCGTTCGTCGGCTGCGCGTGCCGCTGGACGTGCGGTCCCCACATCGGTCCATGCGTCCCCTCGCCGACCGCCCCGCGATTGCTGCGCGTGACCTCTGGCAGGGCCGCGTCGAGGGCTGCCATGGGATGTGCGGTCGGGGTCAGCCACAAGCGTGGCCAGCGTTCTGAGCCGGGCAGGGCTCCGCAGGCGAATTGGGGGAGCAGGCCGGCTCGGAGCAGTGACGACTTTCCCGCGCCGGAAGGCGCCACGACGACCAGCGCCCCGCCCACCGCGAGGCAGGCATCCAGCCTGACCAGAAGCCTGGCCACCAGCGCGTCCCTGCCGAAGAACCACTGTGCCTGTTCGACGCTGAAGGAAGCCAGTCCCGGATAGGGACACTCCTGAGACTCGGCGGCAGGGTGGGCGCGACGGGTCGAGCGCACACCGTCCTCGTAGTGCAGGTGCAGATCCCTTTCCGAGACGTACAGGTCCCGGCATGCCTGGAATACTCTCGCCCGCTCCGAAGCCTGGGCGTTGAACCGGACATTCTTCCCATCACGGGTCTGTTTGTCGGAGCTCATGATTCGTGAATGATCTGGTCACGCCCGGCCTGATATACGCGACCGTGTCCCGATGCCTCGGCCCGGAACTCACGTGAACCGGTGCGAGTGCTGTCCCCACGGCGCAGGAGTGGAAAGATCTCCTCTTCGAAGAGTCGCCGCAGCTCGTCCGCCAGCGCAGGGTCGTCCCGCAGCAACATGGTGAAACGAGAATTCCAATCGGCGACCAAGCGCGACTCTCCGCTGTCATCCCCTGCTTGTCGGGCCGCCAGCACACGTTCTCGCGACTCCACGAGCGCGGCATCCACTCGGTCCGCGTGATCCGGACGTACACGCCGCCACCAGGCAACGACGGCCGCTCGTGCCTGTTGCCATGCATCTGTCGCCATCGCCCCCACCAAGGACATGGCGGCCGACGAGAGGATCTCATCCATAGCCATCAATCCCGCTGTACGCTTATCAGGCTAACAAATGCACCCGATTAATGTAACGGGCATTTTCGTTGCCGGTTATAGGATCCTGACGTGCCACGTTTATTACGGGAGCTCGCCGAGTTTGACAGCGTTGACAGGTGATCCAGAACGGCAACCCTGACCCCGGACTCCCTCGGCTGTTAAGTTCATGAACTTCATTGTTCGAGTCGCTCAGATTTGCCGAATGAAATCAACGCCGAGTCTACGTGGATCTGATCTTTTGGCGACGGGAGATCCGCTGGGTCGAAAGCGGTGATCTCCGAGGCGGTGGGTGATCAGACGGCCGCAGACCGGTTGAGACCGCTCTGTCGCAAGCACCGGAGTGCCGTCGGACCAGCCGTGTGAGTCCGCCTTCACCGGCCGGATCGACGGGTCGATGGGTCGATATAGCGACGGGTCGACGGGCGCCGGGTCGCTGGTGGAGTCGACTTGAGGTCCACTGGGCTCATCAGCATGCGGCAGGCGCCCGTGCGGCCGGCCCGCGGGCTCGGCGCCCGCGACGCTGTTTGCGTCGCGGGCGAGGGCCTCGGGCATGGAGCTTACGGGAGGACGATGTCGCGGCCGGGTCCGCCTTCGAGGGCGTCCTTTCCGGGGCCACCGCAGACGAGATCGTCGCCGCCCTCGCCGTCCAGTGTGTCGTTGCCGGGGCCGCCGAGGACGATGTCGCGGCCGTCCCCGCCCATGGCGTGGTCGTCGCCGGGGCCGGCGTACACGGTGTCGTCCCCGCCATAGCCCTCGATCATGTCGTCGCCCCGGCCGCCCCACATCCGCTGGTTGCTGTTGTCACCCATCAGGTGGTCCATGCCGTCACCGCCGTGCAGGGCGGCGGGTCCCATGACCATGTCGTTCCCCCCGTCGCCCCGCACCGTGCGTGCGGTGTGGGCGTGCAGTTCGTCGTCGCCGGGACCGCCGCTGACGGTGCCGATCCCGGGGGCGAAGGCGGCGATGGTGTCGTTGCCGTCGCCGAGGAAGACGTCGATCCTGTCGGGCCTGGGGCTGTCGGCGGGCAGTTCGCAGACGACGGAGGTGGTGTCCTCGGCTCTGGAGTACGCACAGTGGTCGCCCGGTTCGAGCGGGACCACGTCGCTCAAGCCGATCCGCCGGATCCCGTCGCTGGTGTACATGGAGAATATGCTGAGGTCGTTGGTCTGCCCGGCAGCGGCGGTGAAGACGATCGACTGAGTCGCCCAGTCGGCTCCGACGCGGGCCTTCGCCTCGATGGCGTTGGCGGCGGCCGCCGGGCCGACGGCGAGACCGGCGGTCAACAGGGTCACGGCGACCGCGCTGACGGCGGCTCGGTATCGGTTCATGAGACCTCATCTCGGTGGAGTTACGGTGGACCGGCCTGCTTGGCGTGATGCTGGCGGGGACCGGGCGGACCCGGTCGTGAAGGAAGTTTCCCTGGCCGCTCCGGATCCGCAAGACCGCGATTCGACGCGGCGTCATGACAGCCGGTGTCCGTCGAGTTGGTGGCCGCTGCGTGGGTGAGGACGGAGGGCGCGGCGGGGGAACCACCACCAGCGGGGAGCCGCCGGCGGCCGCCCCGCAGCCTGTGCCGACCGCTCACCGCGGGGCATCCCCGCCCGGACAGCCGTGTCAGAGAACACGGCAGATGCCCTGCTCACCGCCCACCCGAGTAATCAACTCCGTTCGTTTCGTTGACATTTCACTCAGAGGTCGTACCGTTGGGAGCGCTCCCATAACAGTCTGGCAACTGGAAGGAGTCCCCCCACATGCACAAGCAGCAAGCATTGACCGGGCGTTCGCGGTCGTCGCTCCGTCGGCCTCTCCAAGCGCTCGTCATGGTCTTCGCCGTGGTCGTCGGCGCACTGGCCTGGTCGACCCCCGCCCAGGCTCACGGCACCATCGTCAACCCCGCCACCCGCGCGTACCAGTGCTGGAAGACGTGGGGCAGCAACCACACGAACCCGGCCATGCAGACCGAAGACCCCATGTGTTACCAGGCGTTCCAGGCCAACCCCGACACCATGTGGAACTGGATGAGCGCGCTCCGCGACGGTCTCGGTGGCCAGTTCCAGGCGCGGACCCCCGACGGGACGCTCTGCAGCAACAACCTCTCGAGGAACGCCAGCCTGAACAAGCCCGGGCCGTGGAGGACGACCAACGTCAGCAACAACTTCACGGTCCAGCTCTACGACCAGGCGTCCCACGGTGCGGACTACTTCAGGGTCTACGTGAGCAAGCAGGGCTTCAACCCCAAGACCCAGACCCTGGGCTGGGGCAACCTCGACTTCATCACGCAGACCGGCCGCTTCGCCCCGGCACAGGACATCAGGTTCAACGTCAACACCTCCGGCTACACCGGACACCACATCCTGTTCGTGATCTGGCAGGCCTCGCACCTCGACCAGGCCTACATGTGGTGCAGCGACGTGAACTTCGGCTGAGCGGGGGAGCACCGTACACGGCACCGGCTTCCGCAGGGCGCCGGTGACCCGTAGCCCGGCCGGCCGACCGAGCTCCGTCGGGACAGGGGACCGATTCGGTCACCCTGCCCCGACGGGGCTCTCTGCTCACCCGGTGTGAACACACTCGATCGCGTGGCAGTCGCACGGCAGGCCGGCTCCCCACCGTCTCGTCGGACGACTCCGGCACTCGACGGCCATGGAGCATCCCGGCACCGTCAGCCCACCAGGGCGTATCCCGCCGACAGGACAGCCATGCCGGTGATCCGGTCCCGGACGGCGAAGACCCGGAGCACCACCCCTACCGGGGCTGACTGTCCCTGTTGTCCTCGAACAGGTTCCGGGTGCGGCGCAGCAGCGCCTCCCGTACGGCGTCCGGTGACAGGACGCGGAGCGTGGTGCCCAGGCCGAGGAGATAGGTGACGAGCTGGTCGGCGTCGTTGCCGCCGATCTCGACGACGGTGGTGTCGGGGCCGTCCGGGTGATGGGTGCCGATGGTGGGCGGGATCAGCCGTAGCGCCTGGTCCATGGGGTGCGCCAGCCGGACTCTGACATAGAGCGGGTACACGACGCCCGCGATGGACCGGGAGACGAGGAGCGCCGGGTCGGGCGGGTCGACGAGTTCGACGGTACGGCCGGTCGGCTGTACCCGTACCACCCGGTCGGCCCGGAAGGTACGCCACTGTTCCCGGGCGATGTCCCGGGCGACGAAGTACCAGCGGCGGCCGGTGTGCACCAGGCGATAGGCGGCGACGTCCCGGACCGTGTCCTTCCCCGCACGGTCCCGGTACGACAGGCGGGTGAGCTCGCCACGACAGCAGACGGCGGCCAGTTCCAGCAGCACACCGGGCGAGACCTGACGGCCTTCGGGCCTGGGAGTGTGCACGAAGGTCGCGTCCATCTCCTCCAGCCGGTCCGCGATCCGGGGCGGCAGGACCTGCCGCAGTTTCAACAGCGCCGACAGCGCGGCCTGGTCACTGCCCAGGACGCCGCTGAGCGCGGCCTCCCGCAGCGCGACGGCCACGGCGAACGCCTCCGCGTCATCGAGGATCAACGGCGGCACCCGGGTGCCGCCGCCGAGGCGGTAGCCACCCCAGGGCCCGGGGTCGGACTCGATGCCGTAGCCGAGTTCCCGCAGCCGGGCGATGTCTCGCCGGACCGTGCGGTCCGTGACCGCCATACGCTCGGACAGCTCGCGGCACGTCCACGTCGGCCGAGTGGACAGCAGCGAGACCAGTCGCAGCAGGCGGGCGGAGGTGCTGATCACATCCCGAAGTGTTCCTCATGACCAGGACCGGAACTGTCCTGGTCCCGTCATAGCGTCCTGCCCATGAGTACCGAACCCATGTCCGGACCTGCGATCCGCTTGCTGTCCGTCGACTTCGACTGCCCGGACCCCGCCGAGCTGGCCCGCTTCTACGGCGCGGCGCTCGGCCTGCCCGTCGTCTACTCCAGCGACGACTTCGTCCTGCTCGGCCGGGGGAACGCACCCGGACTGGGCTTCATCCGGGTGGCCGACTATCGGCCTCCGACCTGGCCGGACCCGTCCCAGGGCAAGCAGGCGCACATGGAGCTGGGCGTCGACGATCTGGAGGCCGCCCACGCGCGGATGCTGGCGCTGGGCGCCGTGGAACCCCCTGTTCAACCGCACCCCGACCAGCGGAGGGTCCTGCTGGACCCCGCGGGTCATCCCTTCTGCATCTCCACGCAGGACTGAGCATCACCGGCCGGCCGACGACCGCGACCACGAGCCCCGGGAAGGAGAAACGGTCGTCCCGACGGCTGCCGCGGCGCGCCTGGTCAGCGGCCGTCGCCCGGGCGGTGGACGCTGAGGTCCCCGTGGTCCGACACCCGTCGGCCCCGGCGCCCCCCTTCACGGGCAACCGGGGCCGATCTGTGCAGGCGCGCGGACGTCAGTCGTCGTACGACAGGCCGTGCCCGGAGTGGAAGAGGACCTCGGCCGGGTCGTCGGCCCGCTGGATGGGAACGGGCAGCTTGCCGCGCGGCTCGACCCGGCCGGCGATCACTCGGGCGGCGGCGCGCAGTTCGACCTCGGTCCAGCCGTAGGAGACCAGTGAGGCCGGGACGTCACCGAGATGGGCGACGTCGTAGGGGTTGCGCACCGCGAGGTGGACGACGGGGACACCAGTCGCGAGCAGGCGGGCCACCAGGGTGCGCTGGGCGCTGGTGGGGCCGACGTTGTCGGTGGTGACCACCACCGCGTCCCGCCCCCGTGCGGCGGCGACGGCCTCGTCGACCTTCGCCGCGTCGGGCGTCCGGCCGGTGGCGAGGTGCGTGGTGCTGTAGCCCAGTTCGCCGAACGCCTTGGCCAGCTCGGGCACCGTGGTGCGGGTGTCGTCGGTCGGGAACGCCGGGCTGGCGCCGACCACGAGCAGCTTCCTCTGCCCGCGGCGAAGCGGAAGCGTCTCGTCTTCGTTGACCAGCAGGGTGGTGGTGCGCTCGGCGATCCGGGCGGCGGCGCGCTGGTGCTTGTGGGCGCCGACGATCCGGTCGACCACCTTCGGGGAGACGTAGGGGCTGCCGCTGAGCAGGCCGACCTTGTCCTTGAGCCGCAGGATGCGCAGGACCGACTCGTCGAGCCGGTCCTCGGTGATCTCTCCGCTGCGGACGGCGGCCAGGACACCCTTGTAGGCGACGCCGATGTCCGGCGGGAAGAGCAGTTGATCGACGCCGGCCTTGAGGGCGAGGACGGGCACGCGGTCGTCGCCGTACTTGGTGCGCACGCCGCGCATGTTGAGGGCGTCGGAGACGATCACGCCGTCGAAGCCGAGTTCGTCGCGCAGCACGCCCTGGAGGATCGCGGGCGACAGGGTGGCCGGTTCGTTGCTGGGGTCGAGCGCGGGGACCTGGAGGTGTGCCGTCATGATCGAGTCGACACCTGCGGCGATCGCGGCCTTGAAGGGCGGGGCGTCGATGCGGCCCCACTCCTCACGGGTATGGGTGATCACGGGCAGTCCGGTGTGACTGTCCTCCCCGGTGTCCCCGTGGCCCGGGAAGTGCTTCGCGCAGGCCACGACGCCGACCTGCTGATAACCCGTCACCTGGGCCGCCACCATGCGACCGACCTCACGGGCGTCGGCGCCGAAGGAACGCACGTTGATGATGGGGTTGGCCGGATTGACGTTGACGTCGGCGACCGGGGCGAAGTTCTGATGGATGCCCAGGGCGGCGAGTTCGGTGCCCGATATCCGTCCGGCGGTGCGTGCGTCGAGGAGCGAGCCGCCCGCGCCGAGCGCCATGGCGCCCGGCAGCTGGGTGGCGCCGCTGCCGATGCGGACGTTGGCCCCGTGCTCCTGGTCGATGGAGATCAGGGAGGGAATGGGGGTGGGCAGGGCCAGCGAGGCCCGCTGCACCCCGTTCGTCAAGTCCGCGATCTGACGCGGATTCTGAATGTTGTTCGCCCATCCGGAGAAGTAGATGACACCGCCGACCTGGTACTTGGCGATGAGCTCGGCCACGGTGCGGACGCCGAGTTCCCTGAGGTTGCGGTCCTGGTCGAACTGGCTGGGAGAAGTCGCCGACGTACCGTAGAAGTAGGGCACGAACAACTGGCCGATCTTCGCCTCGATGCTCATCCTGGCGATGATCTTCTTGAGGCGTTCGTCGCGCCTGTGTGCGACAGCGGGGGTCGCCGTCATGCCTACGACGCCCGCTGCGGCCACGGTCGCGGAGGCGAGAACGGTTCGTCTGGACAGACTCCGGTTCTGCATGCGGACGTGCTCCTTCCAGCCTTGCTCATGAAGGGGGACTGAAGAAAACGCGAAGGACTCCGAACAGCGGGAAACGTAGCCCGCAGGTCACGGCTGGGCAAGAGATCCAGACGAAATAGGTCTAGACAAATTAGAGGTGCCGGGTTGATGACGCTCGGGGAGCACGACCTCTGAGGGCTGTCCGGGCAGGTCGGAGGCGCGGCTGGCCGAAGTGGCCTTCGATGCCGGGGTGATCTCAGATGACGCTGCGGGGCCGGCGACGGTGGCACCGGCCCGGCCCTTCGGGAACGCTGCCTGTCGTTCGGTGCCCGAGGGCGCGCGGCGTCCGCCGAAGGGCAGCGGCCCTTTCCGGATGCCCTCGCCTTCGCCTGAGGAGCCCGCGGATGAGGCTCGCCGGCCGGCGTGGCGGCGGAGTCGTGCCGGGTGGAGACGCGGTGGATGTGTTCAGCCGACGGGCCATCCGGCCACCCGGCTTCTGGGTGGGCTCGCTTCCGAGGGCTGGACCTGTCCGTTGTGGATGGTGCCCCGCCAGGCGCCGCATTCCTGGCCGAGTCCTTCGATGAACTCCTTGAAGCGGCCGAGTTCCGCCCGGACCGCACGGGGCGACGCACCGGCCCGCGTCAGGAGACGTCCCTTGATCCCCTGCGACTCGAAACGCATGCGCAGGACGATCTCGGTACGGTCCGGCGCCAGCTCCCGGAACGACACCTCGCCCCGGTGGCCGATCCGCCGGTCGAGGCCACGCCATGCGATCAGGGTGTCGGGCCGCTGTTCCACGATCTCCGCCATGAACTCGTGGCGCACGGGGCCGGCTCCGACGACCCAGCGCGTGAGGTTGGGCCGGAGCTGTTCGACCTGCTTCACCGCGGACATGAAGCGGGGGAAGGTCTTGAGCTGCGTCCACTGGTTGTAGGCGGTGTGCACGGGAACCGCGACCTCGATGGACTCTTCAACGCACTTCACGGCTGTCGCACGCATGGCCCCGCCTGTCGTCGGGCATTGCTGTCGTCGGCACTGTGGTCCTCAGTGTCACCAGTGTCGCCGCCCGTCCACCGGTCCGCCACCACACGGCCCCGCGCGGCCCTCCCGGCGGCCACCGATTCCACCGGTCGACGCACGCTGCTCGGCACGCCCCCAGCCGGCCCGGCGGAGAGCGAGCCGGGCCGGCTGGGGCGCGCGTACTGCCGTGGCGCAGGGCGGGTGCCGGGCGGGGCGGCCGAGGCCGGGACGCACCCCACCGAGCGCCTGGGCCGCCGGCGCGAGCCGACAACCCGGCCGGACCGCGTGCCCCGGGGCCCGGCTCTCGGCACGGCCGACATGAACGAGTGACCGGCTCGCACGCGGAACGGACCCGGGAGCCGGGGGAGTGGTGCGGGACGGTGGCCGACGGAAGATCGTGTGGCGGCCTCCGGACGGAGGCACGAGACTGGGAGAACCGAGCGTTCGCCGGTGAGAGGGAGTCCGATGTCGAAGAGGCCCGACGACGGTTCCAGGGAGCCGCTCACCGTGTCGCCGCCCAAGAAGTGGGCGGCGGGAGTGCCGGCGGTGATGCACGCGCTGGAGTACTCCCTCGAGCAGACCTCCCCCCTGCGGACGGGAGAGACACTGCTGACGATGAACCAGGTGGACGGCATCGACTGTCCCGGCTGTGCCTGGGCCGACCCGTCTCCGGGCCACCGGCACCGCAACGAGTACTGCGAGAACGGCGCCAAGCACATCAACGACGAGGCGACCACACGGCGCATCACCCGCGACTTCTTCCTCGAGCACCCGGTCTCCGCCCTCGCCCAGCGGTCCGACATGTGGCTGAACCAGCAGGGACGGCTCACGGAACCCATGGTCAAGCGGCCCGGTTCCGACACCTACGAGCCGATCAGCTGGCACGACGCCTTCGGGCTGCTCTCCTCGGAGCTGACGTCCCTCGACTCACCCGACGAGGCGGTCTTCTACACCTCGGGCAGGGCCAGCAACGAGGCCGCCTTCGTGCTGCAGCTCTTCGCCAGGGCGTTCGGCACCAACAACCTGCCCGACTGCAGCAACATGTGTCACGAGTCCAGTGGCTTCGCCCTGCACGAGACCCTGGGCACCGGCAAGGGCACGGTCGGTCTCGAGGACATCCACCACGCCGACCTGATCTTCCTGGTGGGCCAGAACCCCGGGTCGAACCACCCACGCCAGCTCTCCGCGCTGGAACAGGCCAAACGGAACGGCGCCCGTGTCATCGCGGTGAATCCACTGCCCGAGGCCGGACTGCTGCGGTTCAGGAACCCGCAGAAGGCGCACGGGGTGATCGGGAACGGAACCCGGATCGCCGACCGGTTCCTGCACATCCGCGGCGGCGGGGACCTGGCACTGTTCCAGGGCCTGAACCGGCTGCTGCTGGAGGCCGAGGACGCCCGGCCCGGCCACGTGCTGGACCACGACTTCATCCGTACGCACACCGACGGGTTCGAGGACTTCTCGCGGCACGCCCGCACCATCGGGTGGGACGACATCCTCACGGCGACCGGTCTGACCCGCGAAGAGATCGAACAGGTCCGGGACGAGGTGCTGCGCAGCGAGCGCGTCATCGTCTGCTGGGCCATGGGACTGACACAGCACAGGCACGCCGTTCCCACCATCCGGGAGATCGTCAACTTCCTGATGCTGCGCGGCAACCTCGGCAGGGCGGGCGCCGGAGCCTGCCCCGTGCGCGGGCACAGCAACGTACAGGGCGACCGCACGATGGGCATCTGGGAGCAGATGCCGGACTCCTTCCTGGACGCACTGAAGCAGGAGTTCGGCTTCGACCCGCCGCGCGCCCACGGGCTGGACTCGGTGAACGCGATCAAGGCGATGCGCGAGGGCCGGATCAAGTTCTTCCTCTCCCTCGCCGGCAACTTCGTCCGGGCCGCGCCCGACAGCGCGGTCACCGAGGAGGCCCTGCGCTCGTGCCGCCTGACCGCCCACATCTCCACCAAGCTCAACCGGTCGCACACCGTGTGCGGCCGTACCGCGCTGATGCTGCCGGCCCTGGGCCGCACCGAACGGGACTTCCAGGCCGGCGGCGAGCAGTTCGTCACCGTGGAGAACTCGATGAGCGAGGTGCACACCTCACGCGGACGGCTGAAGCCGGCCTCCCCCCTGCTGCTCAGCGAGGTCGCCATCCTGTGCCGGCTCGCCCGCCGCACGCTCGACGGCACGGGGAACATCCCCTGGGACGCGTTCGAGGCCGACTACGGGGAGATCCGCGACCGTATCTCCCGCATCGTCCCCGGACTGCACGACTTCAACCGGCGCGTGGTGCGTCCCGGCGGCATCAGGCTGCCCAACACGGTCAACGAGGGCGTGTTCCAGACACCGGTCGGCAAGGCACGGTTCACCTGCAACGCCTGGGACATGCCGCGCGTCCCCGAGGGGCACCTGCTGCTGCAGACCCTGCGCTCGCACGACCAGTGGAACACCGTCCCCTACACGAGCGACGACCGCTACCGCGGCATCCACGGCAGCCGCCGGGTCGTCCTCGTCAACCGGGCGGACCTGACCGAACTGGGCCTCGCCGACAGCGACCACGTCGACCTGGTCAGCGTGTGGACGGACGGCACCGAGCGGCGCGCCGAGGACTTCCAGGTCGTCGCCTACCCGGCCAAGCGCGGTTGCGCGGCCGCGTACTATCCCGAGACCAACGTCCTGGTGCCGCTCGACAGTGTGGCGGAATCCAGCAACCAGCCCACGTACAAGGGCATCGTCGTCCGTCTGGAGCCGACACGTCGCAGGCCCGCCCCGGCGTCGCAGTGACGATCTCCGGTAGTGGCCTGAGCGTGCCGTTCGGCCCCTGTTCTCCCTCCTGCGGTGGGGCCCGGCCCGGTGAAGGCCCGCGGGGCGGGCAGGCGCGCCGCAGCAGTCCTGGGGCTGGGGTGCACGGGGTCCGCAGGACGGTGTGACGCGGTCGGGAACCGGGAACTCGGGCGGCATGACCGCACACGAGCAGGAGACATCCCGAGCCGACCAGCGGGTCGTCGACCGGCTGGTGCCCGTCTGGCTGCAGGAGATGGAGCAACACGACGCCGATGAGGCGCGGCGGGTGCGCGCGCACTGGCACAGCGGCACGCTGCCGGAGGAGAGCGCGCGTGACCTGACGACCTGGGTGACCGCCCGCGTCACGGACACCGGCTTCAACGAGGACGAGGGCCCGGACGTCACCGGCCCGGCGCGCATCACCCCGGCGGACAAGGAGAGCGTGCACAGGTGGCTCGCCGCGCAGGGGCACCGCCTGTGACCGCTTCCGCGGCCTCCGCGGCCGGGGGTGAGGCGCCGGCGGCACTGCCACCGCGGACGCCACCGTGCCGTGTCCCCACAACCCGCACCACCCGTTCCGCCAGGCACGACCTTCACCTGGGAAAACGTCGGCGATTTGCCATTGGTGCAGCCAAAATGGCGAGTCCCCTTCATTCCGCGGCGGCTTTCTCAAATACCCCTCAGGGAATTCCGCATCTGCTTGTTGCGCCCATGCCGTGAAGGTAAGTTCACGCTATCGATCGCCACGGGGGTCCACCGTAAAGGTGTCAGATGGGCATCGGCATACGGCGCGACCTCGACCAGCGCTGCCAACGCGCGGACGTCCTCATGACCTCACTTCCCGCCAGGGCCTGCCTGACTGCCCTCGCCGTCGCGTCCTCGGCTGTCCTGCTCGCGTCCTGCACCTCCGACGGCGGCGAGACCACGGGCATTGCACCGTCCTCCACCCCGACCACGTCGGCAACAGCGTCTGCCGCAACCCCCGGTGCGCCGGAGAAGGAGCTCTCCGAGCAGGCCGAGGCGGCGCTGGCCGGCTTCCACCACGGGACCTTGGTCGAATCCGGTGTGGAGCGCGTCAGCGAGGGCATGCACACGGAACCGACACTGACCAAGGGCGAGGAGTACCGCATCACCATTGCCTGCGCCGGCACTGGAAGCGCCCACCTGCGGTTCGCCCCGGCGAGCACGGGGGAGAAGGCCACGGTGCCCTGTGACAGCACCGTCGTCCAGCAGCGCATCACCGCAGACAAGCCCGTGCGCATCGACATCGACGGCCAGGCCGGAGCCACCGGCATGATCGCCTGGCGAATCGTCGAGATCTAGCCTCGCGTCGCCGCACATCGACGGCGCATCGGCTGGAAGCAGCGGGCCCGGACCTACCACTTCGGCTTCGCCCAGACCCTGGACCACGAGATCCAGGCGCACCACGACCGGGCAGCGCTGCCGCCGGCACACCACGATCGGTTCTCGCCGTCGGGCTCTCCCGCTGCCGTATGCAACGGCGAGCCTGGGCAGTCCGGGGGCTCGCGGGCTTTGCGGGACGCGGCTCTCGCACCTCGACTCGGGTCGGCCACGACCGTCAGCCTGGCGACGGGGACACCGTCCTGGCAGCCATGAGGTCAGAGATCACCGCAGTGAGTGCCGTATCGCCGACGTTGACGACAGCCCGACCGTGGGCGGCTTCAGGAGAGCGTCGTCGGCTTCCGAGGTGGAGGGACGGCACGCAGGAGCTCCCACAGCGGGCGTGAGCCGGAGGCCCAGACTTCCAGGGTGTGGCGGTCGACCACATGGAGGTGCTGCTGCTTGGCGAAGGCTATGGCGGGTGCGGTGACCCGTCCGTTGGTCACGATGACCGCGACGTCGGCACCGTGGACCTGCCGGGCCGTGCCGTTGAGGACCTGGAGGTCCGGCGTGCCCACGGCGGAGCCGGCGAGACCGTTGCGCCGGTGTTTGCACTGGATCACCCAGCGCCGCCCGTAGGGGTCGGTGGCTTTCACGTCGGCGCCGAGGTCGCCGCCGCCTCCGACGCGGGTCGCGTCCCGGCAGCCGTCGCGGCGCATCAGGTCACGCACCGCCTCTTCGAACCGCGAGTGATGGAGGGCGTCCAGTTGGGACAGGCCGTAGCGTAGGCCTTGCGCGCGAACGGCTTCCCACCGCGCCTCCTGCTGCCTGCGGTGGAGCCGGGCGCCGCCGGCCAGCACCGCGAGACCAACCCCTACCTCTACGCCCTTGGCGACCCGATCAACAACAGCGACCCCACCGGACTGTTCAGCTTCTCCGACATCCCCGACACCGGCAGTGATGTATTCGGGGTCGTCACAAGCTGCATTTCGGGAATAACAGCTGCGGCAGAGACCGGAGTCATCACATACGCTGCCGCGGTCGGCGGCGTAGTCGGAGCCGGAGTCGGCAGTGCCGTGGGCGCTGATGCTGCCGTGGTCGGAAGCTGCGCGCTGGGAGGTGCCGCAGGCTACTACGGAGCTTACATACTCACCTACGAATGACACGTCAAGGGCAGGTCCAACAACGACAGTGACCCCCATAGATCGCCGTGGGGCCGGGAAACCCTGCCCGGCCCAGCGGTTATCCCGGAGAAAGCGGATGGCTGTCCAGTAGGCGTGGATGCCGCATCCCTCCGTCGGCGTCCGGCTCGGGGGCCGCGGTGACGCGGTTTGGTTCGGTGCCGGTGAATAGCGCAATCATGGCGCGACGGCAGCAGCGTCACCGCCGGGGGAGGAGCGCGTAGGGACACAGGGGCACGCCGATCACCTGCGTGACGAGATGCGATGTGCGGCGTGCAGGGTGCGCACGGCGGCCCCGGTCACCCCGGCTCCGGCGCGGGGACACCTTTCCAGGCCCGGCTAGGCCTCGTCAGGCGTCCGGCCGTCCTCGTCTGGCACGGCATGGAGCTGGGTCGGCGTCCTCGCGCTTCGCGCACAACGGTGCCGCCCGTTCGCGCGTCCCGGGCCTATTCGAAGAGGGTGGTCGTGTCGATGATGTCGTCCTCGGGTCTCGGTGCCGCTGAGGCCTTGCCGAAGTCGCTGAACACGTAGGTGGACTGGCCGTGACCGGAGTAGCTGTTCACCTGGAGGATGTACGGCGTGCCTCTAGTGGCGACATATGCAGTGATCTGCTCGTCCCCGTTCTTTCCCCGCAGGACGATGGCGGGCGTGCCCTTGATGGTCGTGGTCTTGCCGCGCGTTGCGCTCGAGCGCACATGTCTGTCTCCGAGCGTCTTCTCCAGGTCGCAAAAGCGTGTGAGTTCGTCGACGTCGGCATCTCGGCGAACGTCTTGAGCCACTTCCCGGCGAGCTGGTCCACGACTGCGTCCATCTCCTCGGTGGACGCGCCCTCGTTCTGGGCGTGAAGGAGCTTTTTGTCGTAGCGCACATAGACCGTGCCGTCGGTCTGGGTGACGTCTGCCTTGCCTTCGGTGTACCGGAGGGTGCCGGAGCATTCATCCTTCCCGCTCAAGGCCATGTCGAAGTGGATGGTGTCGCCGGTTCTTATGTCCGGCGCCTGGCCTGACACCTGCAGGGAGGGTGCGTCAGCTGTGGCTCTGGCAGCCTGGTCGAGTATCTGCCCGCCGGACAGTCCGGCGAACGGTCCCTTCGAAGTGGCGTCCGTCCTGTCCTCGTCCGCCAGGCAGCCGGTGAGGCCGGCGGCTGCGGCGGTGAGGGTGAGGGTGACAAGGGCGGTTCGGCGCATGATGGTTCCTGGGGGAGCGATGGGCGGCGGGGTGGAGGCTGGCGCACATTGTCACCCGTGCGCCAATCTTCGGGCGGGGCACGTCGGGCAGCACCGTGCAACTCCTACTTCACGGCGTATCAACCGGCCGTCAAGCGTCTCGCCACCCTGACAAGGCCTTGCTTTACTGCTTTTTACAGGTTGAGGTGGGATATGGCGCTCGACCGTGACCCAGGGGGCTTTCGACTGAGTACTGTGTCCCGGACGTTGCAGCCATCGGCGGGGAACTTGTGCGGTGCAGCAACTAGGGTACGGAGTATGAGCCAGACTCCCGTCGATCCCGTCGCGCACAACCGTCTCGCCTGGGACCGCGAGGTGGAGGAGGGCAACGAGTGGTCACGCCCGGTCGGCCCCGAGGTGATCGCGAAGGCGCGGGCCGGCCAGTGGTCCATCGTCCTGATCGGATACGAGCCGGTCGACCCGACCTGGTTCCCGCCGGAGATCACCGGTTGCGACGTGCTCTGCCTCGCCTCCGGCGGCGGGCAGCAGGGTCCGGTGCTGGCCGCGGCGGGCGCGCGGGTGACCGTCTTCGACAACTCGCCCCGCCAACTGGCGCAGGACGAGATGGTCGCGGCGCGGGAGGGGCTCGACCTACGCACCGTGCTCGGCGACGCGCGCGACCTGAGCCCGTTCCCGGACGCCTCGTTCGACCTTGTCGTCCACCCGGTCTCCAACCTGTTCATCCCGGAACTGGCGCCGGTCTGGCGCGAGTGCCACCGCGTGCTGCGCCCCGGCGGGACGCTGCTGTCCGGCTTCCTCAACCCGGACGTCTACCTCTTCGACGCCGAGTCCATGGAAGCGCGCGGCGAGCTGGTGGTACGCCACCGCCTGCCCTACAGCGACCTCACCCACCTGGAGCCCGCCGAGCGGGAACGGCTGTGGGGCCTCGACGCGCCGGTGGAGTACAGCCACACGCTCACCGATCAGCTCGGCGGGCAGATCGCGGCGGGCTTCGCCATCACCGGCTTCACCGAGGCGCCGCACCACTCGGACGCCACCGCCGGCTGGCTCTCCGGCTACTTCGCCACGAAAGCGGTCAAGGCCGGCGCCGGTCACTGACCCTCCACCGGCCGCGGGCCAGGTCAGCAGTGAAGTGGGCAGCGACCCTGCTGATACACACACCGGGAGCACCCCCGCCTCAACCACCCGGCGTCGCTCATCGTGCTGGCAACCGCGGGGCACCTGCATCCCCGGCGACGGCGCGTACGGTCGGCGCCATGAGGGGCAGCGTCACGCTCTTCGCCCCGGCCCTGTCCCTTCAGACCATGGCGGCCGCCGCGACTGGCGGGCGCCGTCACCGCTGAAGCCGTCGGTGCCGGTGCCGGCGGCCGTGTTGATCGTGCCGTCCCCGGCGACCCTGCGGACTGGGTGGTTCTCGGCGTCGGTGATGTAGAGGCCGCCGGCGCCGTCCACCGCGACGCCGTACGGGCCGTTCAGCTGCGCCGCGGTGGCAGCCCCGCCGTCGCCGGAGAACCCTGGGTGCCGGTCCCGGCGACTGTGCGGATCCGCCCGTCCGGTGTGACCTGCGTGGTTGTCGGTATCGGCGATGTAGAGGTTGCCGGTGCTGTCCACTGCGACCCCGTACGGACAGTTCAACTCGGCGGCGACGGCGGGGCCGTCGTCACCGCTGAACCCGGCAGTGCCCGTGCCGGCGACTGTGCGATCTGCCCGTCGGTCGTGACCTTGCGAATCCGGTGGTTCTCAGAATCGGCGATGTAGAGGTTCCCGGCACGGTCCACCGCCACCTCGCGCGGGCCGTCCGACTGGGCTGAGTGTGCAGGGCCCTGATCGCCCCCGAACCCAGCGGTGCCGGTCCCTGCCACCGTGCGGATCCTGCCGTCCGTGGTGACCCTGCGGACTCGGTGATTGTTGTAGTCGGAGAAGTAGAGGGTGCCCGTGCTGTCCATCGCGAGGCCGTAGGGACGGTCAAGCTGGGCCGCGACAGCGGGCCCGTCGTCTCCTTGGGCCCCGACATCTCCGGTACCGGCGACCGTGGTGATGTCGGCGGTGAGGTCGTCACTCTCCGTTGCTGCTGTCTGGGTCTTGCTCATCATCATCCCCTCACCGTGTGCCGGCCCCAAGACGGAGGTCTTGCCGCTCCTGTTCGAAGACCGCGGGAGCGGCGGGCGGCGAGCGTGCCCGCGCGTGGACGTCGTGGCGATCGGGTCCAGCAGCGCGACAGCGAAACTCCGAGCAGGAGTGGTATACGCGGGGTCGGGCAACGGCTCTGGCACCCGTGGTGGGCCACCGGCGAACGGCCAGGAGCGCTGTGTCGCCAGGCAGGGGCGAGCATGCGGTCTCTGCCCGCGTACGGGCAGAGAGACGCTCTGGCTGGCCGCAGCGTGTTGGAGCACTGGACCGGCCGGGTGGCCGGGTTCCGCGCCGGGGGCCGCATCCTGGCGTTGCATGCAGGACGGCAGCCCGGTGACGTTGGCGGGATGCCGCTGTTGCTGTTCCGACCCAGGGGTTACCGGGTTCGGAAGCGGCGGTTGGCGGTAGAGGTTGCGGGCCACGTATACGCCGGGTCCTCCGAAGCCGATGATGTCGACGCGTCTGTCACCGGTGATGTGGGCGAGGAAGCGGGAGTGGTGGCCGACCCGCCAGGCGCCGGCGTCGTCGTTGTACCCAAGGCCGCGGCACACCAGCTGTGCCTTCAACTCCGTGAGCAGGGGCGCGGGGCTGTTCTCCGTGACCACCGACCACACGAAGTCCTGGCCGGGTGACGGCGTCGACTTCGAGGACTCCGACGACGGACCCCGCAGGCTCCGAAGGCCCCGGAGGCACCCCAGGCGCCCAAGGCGACCGCGGAGAAGCCGTCCCGCTCCGAGTAGAACGCACCAGCGAGAAGACGCCCGGCCGACGGAGCGATGGGGGCTCACTGACGGTTCCGCTGCGGAAGCGACCCGGTTCGGCCAGGATGACGACCTCGCCCACTGGCCGATCCCGCGTCCGGCAGATCAGCCGAATGGAACCGAACGGACGGGTTGCTCACCGTCCGTCACCTGCCGGCGCCGCGGGAACAACGACTTCATAGGCGCCCCGAACGGGAACCGTGTTCTCGACTGTCACAGGCACGTCATTCGGTGCCCCGGCAGCCGCAGACCGGGGGCGAGGGCTGGAGGGGCGGGTTGGTAGAGGCTCGGGGTAGACCTCGTGGTCCAGGACTTCTGAATGCCGCCCCACCCCTCGCCGGGGCGCGCCCGGACCCCGGGCCGGGCACACCCGCCCATGCATGTCCTGGCCCGTGTCGCCCGACTACGCGTCGCCGTTCTGCGGGCGGTACGACGGGGCGCGGCGCTCGCGACCCACCGACAGGCCCTCCGGGCCCGCCGGGATGTCACCGGCTCCAGCACCCTGTGCGCCGGCAGGTACTGCCTGCAGCGCTCGCTCGCCACGGCCCTGCTGTGCCGAATGCTCGGCACCTGGCCCACGTGGTGCAGCGGCGTACGCACCCCTCCCTTCAGCGCCCATGCCAGGGTCGAGGCCGAGGGCCGACGCGTGGGAGAGCCGGCCGACACCGCGTCGTACCGTCCCCTGCTCACCGTTCCTCCGACGGCATGCGAACAGGCCCCTTGAGCCACGCCGCCCGCGGTAATGGCGAAAGTGGCCTCGGTCCTCAGCGCGGCTTCGGGCCACAACGAGGCGCCCGTCACCAGCCCATCGCCGGCGAGCCTCCGCAGAAGCGCGTGGCCCCGCCTTCGGCACGGCCCAGCGGCACGTTGTGCTTGGTTACGTGCCGGGCACCGAAATCGTCGTCAGGCTGGTGGCGGTGATGAGCTGGCGGGCGTTCAGGCCGGCGGGGCGTGCTTCCATCAGGGCGACGGGGACCAGGTCGCCGTGCTCATCCAGTGGCCGGGCCTCCCGGCGGCGGGACATCGCTTATTCGCCCTTCAAGTAGCGGCTCGGCCCGGCGTCGTCACACATCTGTGGCAGGCCCCGTTCGGCGTCACTGACCGTGCACTCGGCGTGTACGCCGAAACCAGGGGCTTGAACAGTCTGGTGGTCACTCGGAACCACTCCGCCCCGGCTGAAGGCGAGCCCGCGTAGGAGGTGACGCTCTTCTCGTATCGGGTGGCGATGCCGTGGAAGCCTTTGAGTCGGTTGCAGCAGCGCTCGGCGCAGTTGCGTCGGCGGTAGACCTCTCGGTCGAAGTGTGGTGGCCGTCCACCGCGACTGCCGCGGCTGGGCCGTGCCGGTGCTGGTCGGTCTTCTCGGGGATCGTGTGCGCGATGCCGCGGTGTCGCAGGCGACCGCGGAACCCGCGGGAACCGCAGGCCTTGTCCGCGATGACGCGGCCGGGACGGCAGCGTGGCCGGCCCGGGCCACTGCGTGGCACCCTGATCCGCTCAAGGGGCGGACGTGCGCAGACGCTGTCGTGCCGCTGGCCCGGGGGCACCCAGCACGGCCGATGTCCCCGGCCGCGTCCGCAGGGGGCCCTGATGCGCCGCCACTGCGCGGCGCGGCTGGTCAGCGGCTGTTGTCCGGCCGGTAGACGCTGAGGTTGCCGTACGCCGACAGCACGCCGGCCAGGTCACCGGGTTCGTGCCGCAGGGTGGTGTCGAGGAAGACGAGAGTGGTCGCGGCGACGACGTGCAGGCTCTCTGTGCGCCCCAGCGAGCCGACCATCGAGGGCACAGGCGGCAGATACAGGGGGCCGTCCATGAAGCTGAGGTGTGCGGTGCCGGGGATGGTGAGCCGGTAGCTCGTCGCCGTGTTGCGCTTGAGTGCCTCGGTGAGGCGGGGTATGTAACGCGAGTCGGTTTCGGGAGTGATGGCCTGGGTGAGCGCGAGCGTCGGCTGGTGGAGGGAGGGGGACGTAGGGCCGTGGGGGTAGCCGTCCAGATCGATGACGGCGTCGAACCGCTGGTCCTGCCGGGCGGCCTGCAGGGCGGCGGCGCCCCCCATGGAGTGGCCGGTGACGGCGACCCGGCTGGTGTCCAGGCGTCCGGTCAGCGGGCCGGCAATCTCACCTCGGCCCAGACGGTCCAGCTGGGTGAGGACGAAGCCGAGGTCGGCGGCCCGAACAGCCGTCCAGCCGGCCGACAGCACGGCGTCCTTGTCCCGGTCTCCGGTGGAGGCGATCTCGGCGTGAACCGTTCGGCCGCCGGCGAGGACGACGGCGGCGGAGTCGTACGGGTGGTCGAGGGCGGCGACCACATAGCCGTGGCTGGCCAGTTCCTCCGCCCAGGCGGTGTTCTGCGTACGCACTCCGCCCGACCCGGGAGAGAACAGCACGACCGGGAACCGCCCACCCCCGCCGGCCACCGGGGCATTGAACACCGACTGGGTGCGAGCACGCGGCACGCCGTCGACCAGGAAGCCAGGCAAGCCCGCCTGACGGGCGAGGGCAGCGGAGACGATGCTCGCCTCGTGCTCGGTGCGTCCGAGGTACTGAGCCCGCTGCGTGACTGCGGGGTCCTTTCGCGCGGGGTACCAGAGCTGGACGAGGACCGTGCGCCGGTCGCGAGGATCGGTGGTGAAGGTCTCGGGACGGCGTGGGTCGGTCCATTGCACCACGCGGGTGCCGACCGCGAAGTCACCCGATGGCTCGGGGAACTCGGGTACGGGAAAGGCCCAGGCAGCCACCGGACCCGTAGCGATGAGGCCGGCGCATGTCACCGACGCGGGCAATGCCAGCCACCATCGGGCCCGCCGCGCCGGCCGGCTGGTACGGCGCCGCAGCAAGGGGGAGAGGGCGAACGGCGACGCGATGGCACCGCCTGCCAGTACCGGCAGCATCTGCCAGCGGATTCCCAGCACACTCAGCACGACCCCGGACAGCAGGAAAACCGTCCCCGCCGCGATCGTGACATGTGGGCGGAGGGCCGGCGGAAGCCAGCGTGTCACCACCAGAACGACGGCTCCCAGCAAGGCAAGGAATTCCACAGGGGACATGTACAGCCCCGCGATGATCTCGGTCACCCAGCCATCCTGAGAGCGGAGCATGCCGTGCCGCATCAATCCCGGGTCGTCACCGCGTACGACCGCGGTCGCATCCTGAGGCAGGCCCCTGTGCGACCGGAGTCGCATCCCGGGATCCCGCCCGTGCGACCGAAGTCGCATCCACACGTCTCGACCGTGTCACCGAAGCCGCCCGGCCGGCATCAGGCCGGTGCATCGCGCGGTAGGGCCGGCGCCACCCCGCATGCGGTCGCGCCGCCGATCCGGCATGTGATGTTGTCGGCCGGAGCCGCTTCACTCGACCGCGGTGTACGCATTCGCACGCCGTACCGGGCGACGAAAGAGTGGATCGTGAAGCGACGATGGCTGCTCGGCAGCGTGGCGGCCCGCGGCCGCCACGGCGCTGATGCCGGGCAGGGCGACGGCCACCCGGAACGGCACCGGTGTTCGCTGATCGGGCGGTTGCCGCCCAAGTCGGGGCCGAAGCTGATGTCAGGCCGTTCGTGTGTGCGGGATCGTGTGTGCGGGATCGTGTGTGCGGGATCGTGTGTGCGGGATCGTGTGTGCGGGATCGTGTGTGCCGGATCGTGTGTGCTCGGGTCAGCGGCGGATGATGCCGAGGTCGGTCGCGGTGGCGACGGCGGCGGTGCGGGAGTCGACGTCGAGTTTGGCGTAGATGCGGGCCAAGTGCGATTTGACGGTGCCTTCGGTCAGGTGGAGGCGGTTGCCGATGGCCTGGTTGGACAGGCCGTCGGCGACCAGGGTGAGGACTTCGGTCTCCCGCCGGGTCAGCGCGGTGCCCGGTGCACGTAGCCGGTTCAGCAGCCGGTCGGCGACGGTGGGCGCCAGAGTGGTGCGACCGGCGGCGGCAGTGCGTACGGCGGCAGCCAGGTCCTCGGGCGGGGCGTCCTTGAGGAGGTAGCCGGTGGCGCCGGCTTCGATGGCGGGCAGAGTGTCGGCGTCGGAGTCGTAGGTCGTGACGATCAGCACGCGGGGGGCGTCCGGCCGGGCGGTGATCTGGGCGGTGGCTTCGGCGCCGCCCATGCCCTTGCCGAACTGCAGGTCCATCAGCACCACATCGATGTCGCCTGCGGCGGCGCGGGTGACGGCGTCCTCGGCGGTGGCGGCTTCGGCCATGACCACGAGGCCGGGTTCGGTTTCCAGCACGGCGCGCAGCCCGGCCCGCACGACCGGGTGGTCGTCGGCCAGGAGCAGGCGGATGGGGGCGTCGTCGGTCACGGGTGGGCCTCGGGCTGGGTCTCGGCTGGCGGGGTGAGGGGCAATCGGGCGGCCAGGGCGGTGCCGTGGCCGGGGGCGGATTCGATGGTCAGGGTGCCGCCGAGGGCATTGATACGGGCACGCATGGCCCGCAAGCCGAAACCACCCGCCTCGGGGTCGGGTACATCGGGCAGCCGCTCGGGGGCGAAGCCGTGTCCGTCGTCCACGACGTCGAGGGCGACGCGGTCGCCAAGGTAGCTGAGGGTGACCTCGGCGTTGGTGGCGTGGGCGTGCTGGACAGTGTTGGCAAGGCGGACTGGGCGATGCGCAGCAACGCCACCTCATGTGCGGTCGCGAGCGGGGCGGGGACGCCGGTGAGGTGGAAGCGGGCTGTGAGGAGGTGGCGGGCGGACGTGGTGGTGCACAGTCGCTCCAGGGCGCCGGCCAAGGTGGTGCCTTCCAGCGTGGGCGGGGTGAGGGCGGCGACGAAGCGGCGGGCCTCGGCCAGGTTGTCCACGGCGGCCTGGCGTGCCGCGTCGACATGGCGGGCGGCGGTTTCGGGCCGGCCGGGCAGGGCGCGTTCGGCGGCGCGCAGCAGCAGTTGGATGCTGGACAGGCCCTGGGCGAGCGTGTCGTGGATTTCGCGGGCCAGCCGCTCACGTTCGGCCAGAACGCCGGCGGTGTGCTGGGCCTGGGCCAGGTCGGCCCGGGTGGCGGTGAGCTCCTCGATCAGTTGCCTGCGCTGTTCGCTCTCGCGGTACAGGGCCCGGTAGCCCCACACCACGGCGACGGCGACGGCGGCGCCGAGCGCGGGACCGATCGCCATGGCCGGACTGAAGGCGCCGGTGTGGACGGCGAAGCCGGCGATGGCCGCGGCGGCGGTGGCGGTCACCGCGGCCAGGCCGATGGGGCGGCGCAGCAGGTGAAGCTGGAGGAAGTACAACGGGAAGGCCACCCACGCGGCATCGGGCGTGAAGGCCAGCAGCACCAGCCAGCAGGCGCCCACGACGGCCAGCCACAGCGCGGCGGCCTGCCGAGAGCGGCGTACGCCCGGCACGGCGGGTCCGACCGCGTACACCAGGCCGCACGCCGCCGATGCGGTGACGATCCACCCGGTGTGGGGCCGATCATCGGCCACGGCCCGGCCGGCGGCCAGGGCGAGCAGACCGATGACCAGCAGGTGCAGGCACCAGGCCAGGGCCCGGGTGGTCGGGGTCGGGGCGGGAGCGATGTTCACAGTGCGTCCCAGGTTACGGAGGCCGGCGCCCCGGGACCTCCATCGAAAGTTGGAACCGGGGTGCCATCTTCCGGCCCGCCGGGTGCCGTCGTGCGCCAGACGCGCGCACAGGGAGCCGGCGGCGAGGGTGGAGTCGTACCGCTTCACCGCTGGAAAGGACAGGCCGAGGCCGTGTTTGTCGCCTGGAGAGATCTGAGGTTCGCCAGAGGGCGTTTCGCGCTGATGGGGACCGTCATCGCGTTGATCACCCTGCTGGTCGGGCTGCTGTCGGGCCTGACGGCCGGACTGGGCCAGCAGAACATCTCCGCGATAACGGGACTGCCCGCCGACAGGATCGCCTTCCAGGCTCCCAGCGGTGGTCAGGAGCTGTCGTACTCGAACTCCACCGTGACGGAAGCGCAGTGGCAGCAGTGGTCCAAGGCGTCCCGTGTCGAGAGCGCCGAGCCGCTGGGGATCACCACGACCAAGGCCACCGCCGGAGACAACAGCAGTGGTGTCTCGGCCTTCGGCGTCGAGCCCGGCTCCCGCCTGGCCCCTCACAGCGACAAGATCACCGGCAGCGCGGTCGTGCTGTCCACCGCAGCCGCTGACGACCTTGGCGTGCGAGCCGGCGACTCCCTGACGCTGGCAGGCCGGCGGCTGGAGGTGGCCGCCGTCGGGGGCGACGCCTACTTCAGCCACACCCCGGTGATCTGGACCAGCCTGGACACCTGGCAGAAGACCGCACCGCCCTCCGGCGGCGGCCAGGGCCCGAGGGCCACCGTCATCGCCCTGAACACCACCGCCAAGGCCGATGTGACCGCCACCGACCACCAGGCCGGCACCAGAACGGTCTCCACCGACGACTCGCTGTCCGCGATCGGCTCCTACACCGCCGAGAACGGCTCTCTGCAGCTGATGCGCGGCTTCCTGTTCGCGATCTCGGCCCTCGTCATCGGCGCCTTCTTCACCGTCTGGACCATCCAGCGCAGCGGCGATGTCGCCGTCCTCAAGGCTCTGGGCGCCTCCACCGCGCGTCTGCTCAAGGATGCCCTCGGCCAGGCCGTCGTCCTGCTCGCCGGCGGCACCTTGACCGGCACGGGCATCGCCGCCGCCCTGGGCACATTCGTGGCCGGATCCAGCGTGCCCTTCCTTCTCACCCCTGCCACCGTCCTGCTCCCTGCCGCCGTGATCATCCTCCTCGGCGCACTCGGAGCAGCCCTGGCCATCCGCCGCATCACCTCCGTGGACCCGCTGACCGCCCTGGGGAGCGCCCGATGAGCCTGACCCTGACCGACGTCACCCTCACCTACCCCGACGGTGACACCCGCCTGACCGCTCTCGATCAGGTGGGCCTGGAGGTCCTCAAGGGCAGCCTGACCGCTGTGGTCGGTCCCTCCGGCTCAGGCAAGTCCAGCCTCCTCGCGGTCGCCGCCACCCTGATCACCCCCGACTCCGGCACCGTCACCCTCGATGGCACCTCCACCACCGGCCTGACCCGTGGCGAGCTGGCGGAGCTGCGCCGCCACAAGATCGGCATTGTCTTCCAGCAGCCCAACCTGCTGCCCTCCCTCACTGCCGCCGAACAGCTTCAGGTCATGGCCACGATCGCCGGGCGCAAACCGCGCACCGCCCGCACCCGCGCGCTGGAGCTCCTCGACGCGGTGGGTCTGATCGACCAGGCAGGCCGTCGCCCCCACCAGCTCTCCGGTGGCCAGCGCCAGCGCGTCAACATCGCCCGCGCCTTGATGAACGACCCCACCGTCCTCTTGGTCGACGAGCCCACCAGCGCGCTCGACCACGAACGCGGCGCCGCCGTCATCGACCTGATCACCCGCCTCACCCACCAGCAGGCCACAGCCACCGTCCTGGTCACCCACGACCGCACCCACCTCACCGCCGTCGACCAGATCGCCGAAGTCCACGACGGCCGCCTGTGCCTGCCGGCATCGAACCGCTGAACCAGCGGCCCGCCCGGCGAGTGGGTCCTCGTACCGCGGGGGCCTACCCGCTCTCAGGCCGCCCGCAGTATGAGATGGCCCACCGGGCGCGGCCGAACTGTGCCGGCATGCCGGGCATGCGGCAGCAGCTGATCATCAGCGGCAGCGTGCCGGCACCGAGCCCGGGGGAGTGACCCTCCCGCACTCACCGCCCGCACGCAGACCTCTCGCGCCTCGCGAGGCGTCTTTTCCGTTTTCCGGCCCCACCACGGCCCCCACGAACAGGACCACCAGCCGGCCAGGCAGTCCCTGAGGATCGCAGCCTGTGGGAGTGCGAGGCGGCCAGGGGCCGGCGGCTCGACATCGCCAGGTCCACGGTGACGTCACGGCCGGCGGCAGCGGCACCGGCGACCTGAGTCGATGGGTGAAGGCGGACGCCGCCAGGCTCAGCCACGGCGGCGAGCCGGGCTCCCGCGCCAGCAGCGAGGGGATGGTGTTGGCGGCGCCCACCGCGCCCCAGCCGAACGCGAGCGAGGCGCCCGGCATCGTCCCGCAGCTGGCCGCGCGGAGCCGAGGTGCTGGCCCTGTACCACACCGAACGCCCCAAGGTACAAGCGGAGTTGGCGGCACTGAGCCGGGTCCGCCGGGTGCAGACAGAGCTGCGGGACGAGTCGGACGTGCCGGGAGCCTTCCATTACCTGGCACCGTCCATCGATACCGTCGTCCACTGCGCGGCAATGGACGGCACGCGCAGTTCGAGCTGGAGCGCTCGGCCGACCGTCGGAGGCGGCCGGCTCTCGCACCGCACTGGGGGCACCCGCCCGGTGCGGACCCCCGTACCCCGCGCACGCCTTACTGACCAGCGCCGGTGACGCCTTGGCGGACGCAGGCAGCCGGCCACGATGCGGACGTTGGCGGTCAGGTCGTCACAAGGTCCTCGGCGAGGAACGCCTCCACGTACTCCCGTGCGCGTCGATCGAAGGCCTCGTACTGTGCCTCCCGCTCGGCTCCTGCGACCGCTTCGCCGACCACGAGATTGCCCTCGGCGTCGATGCGCTGCGGGCGCTCTTCAGCGTCGGTGAGCAGGCCGACGGCGGAGTGGGAGAAGCCGCAGTAGTAGGCGATGCCCTCGCTCAGATTCGTCTCGAGGACGGTCTTCATCCCCTCGACAACGGGATCGTCGGCGGTGGCGCCGGCCAGGCCCAGCCACAGGACGCGCTTGCCGGCGAGGCGGGGCCTGCTACGGCCGTAGGCGAACCCGTAGTTCCATACACGATCGATCCAGCCCTTGAGGATGGCGGGCACGCTCTGCCAGTACACCGGGAAGACGGCGATGACGTCATCGGCGTCGAGGATGCGCTGCATATGGGCGTGCGTTTCGTCCGAGTACCTCTTCTCCCTGTCGCCCCACTCCGGCTGGTCCGCCACGTTCATACGAGGGTCGAATCCCTCGGCGTGCAGGTCGAGCAGGTCGACGCGGTAGCCGGCGGCTTCGAGCTGGGCGGTGGCACCTCGGGCCGTGTGCGCGGTGAGGGAATCGGTGCGGTGGTGTGCGACGACGACGAGGGCTGTCCTGGTGTGGCTGTCTTGCTGCGGCACGTGCATCTCCCAGCGGGATTCGGTTAGTTGGACAAGCCCAGTACAACCGCGACGGCTTGGATGATCCATGGGAGAAACGCTCCGGAACATAGGAGATCGTCTACGGTATCTTCTGTGGATCCTCTGAGTTCGCTCCTGAGCGGTATCCGGGCCGAAGGGTCGGTCGTCAGCCATGCCGTACTGACGGTGCCCTGGATCATCCGCTTCTCCGACGCGGCGCCGCTCACCATGATCAGCGTGCTGCGCGGTGGCGGCACCCTGCTGTTGCCCGACGGAACCGAACGAGTCGTCGGTGAGGGCGACACGGCCATCGTGCGCGGCCCCGTACCGTTCCACCTCGCGGACCATCCCGCCACCGTCAACAGCCCCCATACCGCATACGAGATCGCCTGCTTCACCGCGAACGAAGAATGCACCGCCCAGGAACTCGGCGGCATCCGCTGGGACACCGGCTCAAAGGAGGCGACCGCGCTCATCGTGGGTGCCTACCGCGCCTCGGGCCACCGCCACGAACGACTCCTGCGGGCCCTGCCGTCCGTGCTGGTGGTGAAGGAGGACGCCGAAGTGTGTGCCTGGCTGGAGACGGCCGCCGCCGACGCCGCCCAGCGCTCGGCCGGGTCGCAGGCGCTGATGGACCGGCTCCTCGACTGGGCTCTGGTGTGCACACTGCGCACTTGGTTCGACAAGGCGGGCACCGATGCGCCCAGTTGGTACCGCGGCCTGGCCGACCCGGTTCTCGCCCCCGCCCTGCAGGCCTTCCACGACCGGCCCGCCCAAGCGTGGACAGTGGCCTCCCTGGCCGCGCAATCCGGCGTTTCCCGTGCGCTGTTCGCCAAGCGCTTCACCCAGCTGATGGGCCGTCCGCCGGTCGCCTACCTCACCGAATGCCGTTTGGACGAGGCCGCGGCCCTTCTGACCGAAACCAACCTCGGCATCGCCCAGATCGCCAGGTCCGTCGGCTATGCCGACGCTTTCGGTTTCAGCGCCGCGTTCAAACGCCACAAGGGCCTGAGTCCCAGCATGTTCCGCGCCGCGGCGGCTTCGACGGGTACGGGTTCTCTTCAGCCGGGGTAGCCGAAGGCGCGGCAGAGCCGCTTCGCGAGCGACGGGTGTGGCAGCGGGAAGTGGGACACGAGCGCCGCGTCACGCCAAGGACCGAAGCCACCCGGTAGCGGTGGCCGGCGCCGCCCGACCGGTATCAGGTGCCGACCCGAACAGACCTACGCGTGCATGTGGTCACCTGGCCGGGACGCACGGCACGTCGCGGTTGGTTCCCAGTAGGCGGGAGCGAACGAGCAGGTTGCCGTCCTGCTTGACCGGGCCGCAGCCCGGATGTTTCTCGACCCGAGGGCGGTCGCCAGCCTGCTGTACCGGCTCCGGGAGGTGGGAGTGGACGAGAAAGCTGCCGCCCTGCTGGACCAACTTCCTGCTGCGGGATGCTTCGATCAATGGATCAGGTCTGGAGGTGATCCGATGCCCTTCCGGTACCACCCGGCGGCGGCTGCGGGCCGTGCTCCCTGCTGGGCCGGCGGGACGGCCCCGGGGCGGGCGTGAGCCCGACGGGAGTACCGCCCCTCTATGGGCATGGGACGACCTGGAGCACTTCGGGAAGCGGCGCATGACTACCTGCCGCTGTCCTTGCCGGCGTCAGGGCTGCCAGGTCGGCTCGCCCGGTAAAGGTAATGGCCATTACCGCTGATGAGGTAGTCCCCGAGGCCGTCACTGCTCCCGGACCCTGGGCCGGGCGGATTCGTGGCGGATTCGGCTGAGCTTCCGTCGTTCTGGCAGGTCGGGCACGACTCGTGCCGCCCGTCAGGACGCGGCAGGGACCGCCGCATCCAGGCCGCGAGAGGCGACGAGGTGCGCCCTGCCGTCCATCCGGCAGGACAGCCCCACCACACGCCCGGCGGGATGAAGGCGTCGGCGCCATCGGCATCCTCGACATGCCCCTGAGCATCCTGGTCCCTCGACCTTCCAGTGCACCCACCATCCTCGGCCAGGCACCGCGGCCACGACCTGGTCGGCTCGCTCCGGGTGGGAGAAGTCCTCGTAGTCCGTCACCGTGCGCAGGGCATCATGCTTGGGGTCGACGACGGCGCCTTTCCGCGCGACCGTTGGGAGCTCAGCCAACCTGCCCAGTCGGCCGCACCGTGATGTGATTGATGTCCACGCCCGCGGGCTGGTTGATGGCGAACACAATGGTGTCCGCGATCTGCTCGGCGGTCATCGTGGCGGCTGTCTCGGGGGTGCCACCGCGGACGTGCCAGAAGGGAGTGTCCACGATGCCGGGGGCGACGACGGTGACGCCGACTCCATCCTGGCCGACCAGGAGGCGGGTGTTCTCGGCGAGGGCGTGGGCGGCCCACTTGGTGACCGAGTACAGGTTGCCGGGGGTGTGGCGGACGCCGGCGACCGAGCCGATGATTACGATTCGGCCCTTGGAGGTCCTCAGGTGGGGCAGGGTCTCCTGGATCAGCAGGGCGGGGCCCAGGACATTGGTGAGGATCATGGCGCGCATGTCCTCAGGGGCGTGAGTCTCCAGGTTGCCGGGCAGGGAGAAACCAGCGTTGGCTATGACGTTGTCCAACTGGCCCCAGAGCTCCAGCACGTGACGGACGGTGGCGGCGACGTCATCCGCTTCGCTGGCGTCACCGGTGATCGTCAGCAGCCGCTCGCTCGCCCCCGCAGTGGTGGCGAAGGCGGCCAGCTTGCCCGCGTCGCGTCCGGTGACGGCCACGCGGTGGCCCTGCTTGAGCAAGGCGCGAGCGGTGGCGGCGCCGATTCCGGTTGAGCCACCGGTGATGAGCGTGACGGGTTCCATGGGACGGCCTCCTCGGCGACGGGGTCATCGGGGCAAAGCGCGAGCACTATACCCAGCGATCTTTGACGCTCACTCCCGCTCTCACCGACGGCTCTGCGCGGTCTGCATGACGCCTGGGTGAGCAAGGATCACGAGGTTCGTCTCACTGTGGCCGGTGAACACATGTTCGCTGTCGCCATCCCAGCCCGACAGCCTGTTCACACACGAGGATTGGCGCGACGACTACGGATCCCTTACCTACACCCCATCGAGGCACATCACCCGGTGGCCGCCGGGATGCGGCGTCTGATGGACCGGCTGCAACTACGTTAAGGGGCTGCGGACTTCTCGTGGGGCCCGACTGGAAGTGGACGTTCGCGGAGATCAAGCCGTGTACCTCCGGGACTGAATGAAGAAGGCGACCGGCCTGCCGACCGCCGAGAATCGTCAACGAGCCAGCTGATGGACTGGAAACGGCACGCGGCCTCCATCGCGCACCCGGGGATCGGACTGGTGAGTGCCTGTGCGGGCAACGCCCTGCCACGTGCTCCTCGTTGTAGGCCACAAGATCTGACCGACGCAACAAGTCTGCAGCCACAGAGGCCGCTGGAAGAACGATCGTTCCTACCACCCAGCACCACGCCGACCAGCGCAGTCCCTCGGACCTCAGGGCTCCGGTCGGCGACGGCACCGCATCCTCCACAAGCCGGACGACGCGGCTGGAACAAGGGCTCGGTGTAGTACTTGAGATCAGAAAAGCCTGGCCTGGGAATCACGAGAGCGCGGCCCCCGCAACGCGGACAGACCGCAAGCAACTGCGTCAACTGACCAGCTCGGTGGCCGCTTGGAGGGCCTGCCGCGCCTCGACGGAGGCAGCCGGGTGCGGGAGCCCGGGCGGTCAGGGCGTCGGTGGGGCGAGGCGGCCCGTTCTTCCCGGCCCCGGCCCTACGGCATCCGCCGATGACGGCGCCGGGGGTCCGCCCTCCCGGTACCGGACTTCCAGAGGTTCGGGCGAGGAACGAAAACTTTGTCTGCCGGGAGTATTGCGCTCCGTCGTCACTACCTGAATCATCCCTGTCTGGGAAATCGACCATAGTTCGACATTTCGAACTTGATTGACTCAGGGCAATCCGTGGTGCACGGCTGATCCCCGCACGGCCGCACGACGGATCCGCGCGCCAAAGCACGTGTACCGCCCCGTTTTGTTCCGGTGAGGCTCGCACCAGCGCATCCTGGCTCTTCGCGCAGTCGGAGAGGTAGGCGACGCCGTGTGGCGGTCCCCGGCCGAGCCGCGATGGAGTACACCATGCCTGTGCCGAACGCCGCTTGCCGCCGCCCGGGTGCTTCCCGTCCTCACGGGTGAGCGTCCCGCGGTGCCGCGCCGGAGCGGCGCAGGCGTGCTACCGCTGTCTTCCGGCGGGAACGGGCCCGATCGCGTCGGCGTCCGGCTCTTTCGAGCCGGCACGGCGGCGGACCCGTCGCACGCGGGTCTCCCGACGCCGCCGCGTCTTTTCCCGCAAGCGTGTACCCGGCATCTCCAGGGAATCCCCCGCCATGAACCCGGTCGCCAGCCAGCCAGCCAGCCCGCCCGCCGCCCGCCCGCATCGCAGAAGCCTGCTCGAGGCCGCCCTCACCACCACGGCCGCAGCGACCGCCGCATCACTGACCGGCCCGCCGACCGTCACGCCCGTGCAGGCGGCCCTCCTGGCCCGCGGTCACACGTCGCGCCGCCCGATGCCCTCTTCGCCCGGACCGGCGGCGCGCCCTTGCGCGTCCACCACTGTCCGCGGCTCGATCCCTGCCAGGCCGCGAGCCGTACACCCCTGACCGGTCCTTTCTCCCCGTCCGAACCACCGTCACGAAAGGCACAGCATGTCCTCCAGCGTCAGCAGACGACGATTGCTCAAGCTCGCCGGAGTCACCGCCGCCGCCTCTGCCGCCGGTCCCCTCGCCGGCGTCACCGCCGCCCGGGCGGCGTCCCTTCCACCGGTCCGCAGCGAGATCGGGACCAAAGCGCTCCCCTTCGACCTCGGGCAGGTCCGGCTGACCGCGAGCCGGTGGCTCGACAACCAGAACCGCACAGCGGCCTACCTCCGGTACGTCGATGTCGACCGGCTGCTGTACAACTTCCGCGCCAATCACCGACTGTCCACCAAGGGCGCGGCCGCCACCGGCGGCTGGGAGGCCCCCGACTTCCCCTTCCGCAGCCACGTCCAGGGCCACTTCCTCACCGCCTGGGCGCAGTTACACGCCGTGACGGGCGACACTGCAGTCCGCGACAAGGCCCTGTACATGGTCGCCGAGCTGGCCAAGTGCCAGGCCAACAACGGCGTCGCGGGCTTCGGCACCGGATACCTCTCCGGCTATCCCGAGTCCGACTTCGCCGCGCTGGAGGCCCGTACGCTGAGGAACGGCAACGTCCCGTACTACACCATCCACAAGACGATGACAGGTCTGCTGGACGTGTGGCGGCACATCGGCAGCACCCAGGCCCGCGACGTGCTGCTCGCCTTGGCCGGCTGGGTCGACACCCGCACCGGCCGGCTGAGCACCGCGCAGATGCAGGCCATGCTGGGCACCGAGTTCGGGGGCATGAACGCCGTCCTGAGCGACCTGTACCAGCAGACCGGTGACACGCGGTGGCTCACCGCCGCCCGGCGCTTCGACCACGCCGCGGTGTTCGACCCCCTGGCGGCGAACCGGGACGCGCTGGCCGGACTGCACGCCAACACCCAGGTACCGAAGTGGATCGGCGCGATCCGCACGTACAAGGCCACCGGCGAGACACGCTACCGGGACATCGCCGTCAACGCCTGGAACATGTGCGTCACCGCGCACACCTACGCCATCGGCGGCAACAGTCAGGCCGAGCACTTCCGTGCTCCGAACGCCATCGCCTCCTACCTGACCCACGACACCTGCGAGAGCTGCAACACCGTCAACATGCTTACGCTCACCCGGGAGTTGTTCACGCTGACGCCGGACCGGGCCGCGCTGTTCGACTACTACGAACAAGCCTGGCTCAACCACATCATCGGCAACCAGAACCCGGCCGATCCGCACGGCCACGTCACCTACTTCACCCCGCTCAAGCCCGGCGCCCGGCGTGGTGTGGGCCCGGCGTGGGGCGGCGGCACCTGGAGCACCGACTACACCACCTTCTGGTGCTGCCAGGGCACGGGAGTGGAGATACACACCCGGCTGATGGACTCCGTGTACTTCCACTCCGGCACCACGTTGACGGTCAACATGTTCGTTCCCTCGGTGCTCACCTGGACGCAGCGCGGCATCACCGTCACCCAGACCACCACGTACCCGGCCGGCGACACCACGACCCTGCGGGTCACCGGCGAGGCCGGCGGGAACTGGGCGATGCGCATCCGTATCCCCGGATGGACGACGGGGGCCGTCGTCAGCGTCAACGGCACCGTGCAGAGGATCGCCGTGAATCCCGGCAGCTATGCGACGCTGGACCGCGCCTGGACCTCCGGTGACACCGTCACGGTCCGGTTGCCCATGCGGACCGCGGTGCGGCCCGCCAACGACAACTCCGGCGTCGGCGCAGTCACCTACGGCCCGGTCGTACTGTCCGGCAACTACGGCGACACCGCCTTGACCGGCCTCCCGGCCCTGGACGTGTCCTCGATCAGGCGGACCAGTGCCACGGCACTCGCCTTCACCGCCACCGCCGACGGCGCCACCGTGGGCCTCGGGCCCTTCCACGACGCACAGGGCCACAACTACACCGTCTACTGGAACACCAGTGGTGCCGGCACGGTCCACCTCGTCAACGCGGGCAGCGGCCTCGTGCTGGGCATCGACGGAATGTCGACCGCCGATGGCGCCCGGGCCCTCCAGTGGCACGACAACGGCACCGCTGACCACAACTGGGAAATGATCCCCGACGGGAACGCCTTCCGGTTCCGCAACGTCCACAGCGGCAAGGTGCTCGGCGTGCTGGACATGTCCACGGCCGACGGCGCCCCCGTCCTCCAGTGGTCCGACAACGGCACCGCCGACCACCGGTGGCTCCTTCTCGACCAGGGTGACGGAACGTACAAGATCCGCAATGTCCACAGCGGCAAGCTGCTCGGGGTGGAGAACGGCTCCACCGCCGTCGGCGCCTTCGCCGTCCAGGACTCGGACAACGGAACGGCCGACAACCGCTGGCGGGTCTTGCGCGGCTGACGAGGCCTCACCCGTGCCGAAGCCGGCCGCTGACCGGGACGCGGTCACTGCCCGCGACAGCGCGGGACGGTGCCGTGAGATTCGGCCCCGTGCGAGCCGTCACCCGCGAGGCGGGCAGGTGCCACCCCCGAGTCGTCCGCCCGTCCCGTGCCTCACTAGTCGAGCTGAGCGGTCGGCTGTGAGTGGGGCGTACGGGCATCCGGCGGGTGATCTGCGGCTCCGAGTAGCAGCAGCGTGTGCGGCCACAACTCGTCGAGGACAGCGGGGTCGTTCTTGACCTTGGCGAACATGACCAGTCCTTCGAGATGGGCGACCACGGCTCGCGCGGTGGTCGCTGTGGCTCGCTCGCGGGGGATGGTTCCCTCGTCGGCGGCGTCGTTGAGGGTGCCGACGACGAGTGCGATCTGTTCGTCGAAGACCTCTTCCAGGCGGGCCCGCACGGCGGGCTCCTGGGTGGACAGCTCCAGTGTGAGGTTGCCGAGGAGGCAGCCGTCGACTGTTCCCGAGGTCTCCTTCATCCGGCGTTGAAGCTGCGCCATGGTGTCCAGCAGCCGCCGCAGGCGGTCGAGAGCGGGTCCGGTGGCGGCCAGCTCGGCGGTCCAGCAGCCGCGCTCGGCCTCCCAGTAGGCGTTGATGGCCTCGATCGTCAGGGCCTGCTTGGATTCGAAGAAGTGGTAGAAGCTGCCCTTCTTCACCTCTGCCTTGGCGCAGATCTCAGCGACGCCGAGGCTGCTGTAGCTGCGGCTCCGCATCAGTTCACCGGTGGCGTCGATGAGGCGCTCGCGTGCCGTGCTGGTGCGTCCCATGGAACGAGTATACGTGCGGTCAACTATCGGGCTGGCATGGCTGGCCAATAGTTGACCGGTCGTCTAGTGTCAGTGTTGATCCGCACACCGCATCGCACAGAACGAAGGACCCTTCATGTCCGCGCCACTCTCCATCGTCATTGCTCATCACAGCGGCTACGGCCACACCGGGCGCCAAGCCGTCGCCGTCGCGGCTGGCGTCGACTCGCTCCCCGGCGTGCGCGCCGATCTGCGGGACGTCACCACTCTGGACGACAGTCTCTGGGCGGCTCTCGAGACAGCTGACGCGATCATCTTCGGCTCGCCCACCTACATGGGGTCCACCTCCGCTGTCTTTCAGCGGTTCGCCGAGGCCAGCGGCAGGGTATGGGCCGAGCAGGGCTGGCAGGGCAAGCTCGCGGCCGGCTTCACCAACTCCGCCGGTATCAACGGCAACAAGGACAACGCTCTGCTTTCCCTGGCTGTCCTGGCCGCGCAGCACGGCATGACATGGGTCTCGCTCGGCCTGCTCCCCGGCTGGGCCTACACCTCCACCGGCAGTCCGGACGACCTCAACCGTCTCGGCGGCTTCGTCGGCGCCATGGCTCAGTCGTCCTCCGACCTGGGCCCCGACCGAGCCCCCACCGACTCCGACCTGCGCACCGCCCACCACCTCGGCGCCCGTGTCGCCCGCACCGCGCTCCAGTTCGCCCACGGCCGTGAGGCCGCCGCCCTGGCGGTGACCGCATGAGCGGCCCGGGCCGGCTCGGCGATCTGCTGGGCATCGACCACCCCATCGTTCAGGGCCCCTTCGGCGGCGGGCTTTCCTCCGTCGCTCTCGCCGCCGCGGTCAGCGAGAGCGGCGCCCTCGGTTCGTACGGCGCGCACATCCTCACCCCTGATGCGATCACCGGACTCGTCACCGAACTCAAAGCCGCCACGAGCCGGCCGTTCGCGGTGAACCTCTGGGTGCCGCTGGAGGGCGAGCGGTCCGCTCTGCCGGACGACATCGCGTTCACCACCCACATCGAGCGGCTCCGTCCCTACTACGACGAACTCGGCGTCAACGCCCCCGCCCGCGAGGTCGTCGAAGCCCTGCCGGCCTTCGACGACCAGATCGACGCGCTCCTCGCCGCCGCGCCACCTGTCATCAGCTTCGTCATGGGCATCCCGCCTCGCCGTGTCGTCGACGAGGCACACCGCCGGGGCATCACCTTGATCGGTACGGCGACGACTGTGGACGAGGCCGTCGCCCTCGACGAGGCGGGCCTCGACGCGATCGTGGCCTCGGGCAGCGACGCCGGCGGGCACCGCGGGGCGTTCCTCGCGCCCGTACGGGAGTCGCTGGTGGGCACCTTCTCGCTGGTGCCGCAGGTCGCCGACGCCGTGACCGTGCCCGTCATCGCCGCGGGCGGCATCGCCGACGGCCGCGGTATGCGAGCAGCTCTCACCCTCGGCGCCGACGCCGTGCAGATCGGCACCGCGTTCCTCGCCACCCGGGAATCCGGCGCGAGTGACGCCCACAGACGTCAGCTCGGGACCCCCGCGGCCCGTACGACTGTCCTCACCCGGCTCTTCTCCGGCCGCACCGCCCGCGGCATACCCAACCGGTTCGTTCGTGACATGGCGGCGTACGAGGACGCCGTGCCCCCGTACCCCGTCCAGAACGCCTTGATGCAGCCCATCCGGCGGGCAGCGGCCGCCCAGGGGAGGCCGGAGTACGTGAACCTGTGGGCCGGACAGGCGGCGGCGCTGGCCGGGGACGACCTGAGCGCAAGGGACTACATCGCCCACCTGGTGAAGGAGCTCCCGCCTCCGGGCGTTCCCTCCGGATCAGCTCGCACCCGCTGAAGAGCCCGTCGCGAGGTGCGGCCGGCGTCGCCGTGATCGAGTGCGAGTGCCGAGTCACCGGCACTCGATCACGGCGCATGCGCCAGGCGGTCCGGCCGACCGGCTTCCCGCACCGCCTTCCTCGTTCTGCTTGCCGTTGATCACGCGACGGCTGAACTTGCGCCGCTGTTCCGGCGCCTTGCCAGGTCGACGCGAGGGGGTATTCATCGCACTACTTGCCCGGCGGCCGTACCGGGCTCGACGGGCATGCCGTGGCTCGGTTCTCCCGCATCTTGTCCTTGCTCGTCAGCGGGGTAAGGCACCTTGGTGCCGTGCTTGCCCGGCAGGGCACAGGCGCGGCCCGGAGACCTTGGGTTCATGGGGAGTCCGGAGCCCCCCGTCGTCCCACCAGGGATCCGCCCCGCTCTCGGGCCCGGCCAAATCCGCGCCGCTGTCCCCTGCGCCGGAAACGAGATGGGCGGCCAAAGCGCCGGTATGGCGACGTGGCGAGTTCCTCAGGCCGGCCGTCGTGCTGGTTTCCGTGGTGCGATCGCAGGACGTGTTCGGTGGCTCCTCCACCACTGGCCGGCGGTGCGCGCCGTACTGCCTCCTCGATTGCGCCGCCGGCCAGGCGACCGTGGACGGCGAGATACCCGGCGACGTGCCCGGCCTGGCCGCCTGATGTCCGTCCTGGCCGCCCGCCATGGCGACGAGGCCGTGCCGGCGCGACCGGTATGCAGCTGCCGGCTCTGCACCGCCGCCTTCACCGCTGGCCACCCCGAGCTGTACGCCCTCGTGCGGCGCCGGGAGATCGCTGCCCCGCACCTGAGCTGCGGGTATGCCGACAAGCCGATGCCCTCGAAGCGGAAGCGAGCCCGCATCGCTTCGCGTATCGGGGTGCTGGCCGATCTGCGTAGGCGTGGCCTGTCCCGCGTCGGCCGGCCGAAGCGGCCCAGAAGCGGGCGCGCGCCTGTACCAACTGGGCACTTGGAGTTCCGCAAGGGTTTTCACCGGATGGTGTGGTGTGATCCCGGTTCGGCTCTTTGCGTGACGAGGCTCCGTGATGCTCGAAGGGCGCCTGGTTGCCGTCACGGGAGAAGGCCCTCGGCAGACATGGCCACTGCACCTGCACGACCAACAGAGAGACGGGCCCATCGTGCATTTGACTCCGCATGAGCAGGAGCGCCTGCTGATTCATGTCGCGGCCGACGTCGCACAACGCCGCCGTGAACGCGGGGTGCGTCTGAACTATCCGGAAGTGATGGCCCTGCTGACCGTGCACGTCTTCGAGCAGGCACGGGAGGGCAGGACGGTCAGCGACATCATGGATTCGGGCCGGCACCTGCTCACTCGGGAGGAGGTGATGGACGGCGTCCCGGAAATGATCAAGGACGTGCAGGTGGAGGCCACGTTCCCGGACGGCACGAAGCTGGTCACCATCCACGACCCCCTCCCCGAGGCCGCGGCGGAACCCGAGGTGTACCCCGGCAAGGTAGAGCACCCCCAGCCGCCCCGCACGCCGGGCTCGCCCGCCGACTGCGACGACGACGGCAATCCGTCCGGCGACCGCGACCCCGACGAAGTCGCCCGCCGCTACGACCCGATCCGCTTCAACGAGCATCTCGACGGAGACCCGGAGGGTGTCAGCCTGCAGCAGGACGCCACGGTGCTGCCGGGGCCGGGCAGGACGCGGATCAGAGTGAAGAACGAGTCCGACCGGCCGGTGCAGGTGGGCTCCCACTATCACTTCGCCGAGGTCAACCCGGGCCTGAAGGTCATCAGCGTCGAGGTCCCGGCCGGCCAGGCAGTCCCCGAGGATCGCAGCCTGTGGGAGTGCGAGGCGGCCAGGGGCCGGCGGCTCAACATCGCTGCGGGCACGTCGGTGCGGTTCGAACCGGGCGACGAGTGCTGCGTGGAACTGGTGCAGATCCGCGGTGATGTCACGGCCGGCGGCGGCGGCACCGGCGACCTGAGCAAGATTCACGGACTGCGCGAAGGGATCGTTCCATGAGCACGTCGCAGGCGCACGGCCGCAGCCAGGAGTCCGAGGACGGGCGCCGGCCCAAGGCGAGCAACGAGCTGACGCGGGCGGAGTACACCGCCCTGTACGGTCCCACCACGCGTGACCGGGTCCGGCTCGCCGACACCGACCTCACGCTGCAGATCGAGGCCGACTGGAGCGGCGGCCCCTCCTACAGCGGCAACGAGATGATCTTCGGCGGCGGCAAGGTGATCCGCGAGTCGATGGGCATGTCGCACCTGGCCCGGGACGGCAGGAGCGTCACGGGCGAGGACACGGATCACAGGCCCGTGGACACCGTCATCACCGGCGCACTGGTCCTCGACTGGTGGGGTGTGGTCAAGGCCGACGTCGGCATCCGCGACGGACGCATCGCCGCCCTGGGCAAGGCCTACAACCCCGAGACCATGGACCCCATCCCGAGTGACCGTTTCGAGATGCCGGACCGCTCCACCCGCGGCAACTCGCTGCCGATCCCGGTGACGCCGACAAGCTTCGTGGTCGGGCCGAGCACCGAGGCGATCTCCGGCAACGGGAAGATCCTGACCGCCGGCGGCGTGGACACCCATGTCCACTTCATCTGCCCCGGCGAGATCCATGAGGCTCTGGCCGCGGGCGTGACCACCCTCATCGGCGGCGGCACGGGCCCGGCAGAGGGCAGCAAAGCCACCACCGTGACCCCAGGAGCCTGGCACATCCGCCGCGTCTTCGAGGCGCTGGACGAGTTCCCGGTGAACGTCGGTCTGCTCGGCAAGGGCAGCACCATGAACAAGCACGAACTGAACGCGCAGGTCGACGCCGGTGTCTGCGGCTTGAAGATCCACGAGGACTGGGGCGCCACGCCCGCGGTGATCGACCGGGCCCTCGACGTCTGCGAGGAGCGCGGCATCCAGCTCGCTCTGCATGCCGACTCCCTGAACGAGTCGGGCTTCCTGGAGAGCACCCGGGCAGCCTTCACCGGCGACGCCCGGAACGCGGACGGCGAGCTCACCGAGAACAAGGCCCGCGCCATCCACATCTTCCACGTCGAGGGGGCCGGCGGCGGTCACGCGCCGGACATGATCGAGCTGGTCAAGGACCCCAACGTCCTGCCGGCCTCGACCAACCCGACACGGCCCTTGACGGTCAACACCGTCAAGGAACACGTCGACATGATGATCGTGTGCCATCACCTCAACCCGGAGATCCCGGCGGACATGGCCTTCGCCGACTCCCGGATCCGCCCCTCCACCATGGCCGCGGAGGATCTCCTGCACGACATGGGCGCCATCTCGATGATGTCCTCCGACGCCCAGGCGATGGGCCGCATCGGCGAAATGATCATGCGTACGTGGCAGACCGCGCACGTCATGAAGGCCCGCTACGGCCCGCTGAAGGAAGACCTCGAGGCCGCCGGCGTCCGACCGGCCACCGACGACGAGGACCACTCGTTCACCGAGCGGCGCCAGCCGAACGACAACTTCCGCGCACGCCGCTACGTCGCCAAGTACACGATCAACCCCGCGATCACCCATGGCATCGACGGTCACGTCGGTGACGTGCAGACCGGCAAGCTCGCCGACCTGGTGCTGTGGGAGCCCAAGTTCTTCGGCGTCAAACCCCACATGCTCCTCAAAGCCGGCCAGCTCGCCTACGCCCAGGTCGGAGACGCGAACGCATCCATCCCGACACCGCAGCCCTACTTGCCCCGACCGGTGTGGGGTTCCACCGGCCGCTCCCCGGGACGCAACTCGGTCAACTTCGTCGCTCCCGGCGTGGCCGACACCCTGAACGGAGACGGCACCAGCAACAACCCCGGCCTCGGACTCGACAAGGACTTCGTGGACATCACCAGCACCCGGCACGTCACGAAGGCCCACATGAAACTGAACGACACCGTGCCCGACAGCCTCGAAGTCGACCACAACAGCTTCGAGGTCACCATCGGCGGCGCGACCACATCCGACGCCCGCACCGAGATCAACGGCGCGACCGTACCGCGCTCCTACGCCACCGAAGTACCCCTGGCCCAGAGGTACTTCCTCTTCTGACCAGCCACCCCGCCCGGCCGACCACCTCACGGCCGGGCCCGGCAGGTCCGGCCGGCGAACCGCACCCGGCACCACCCCACCCTCGTGAAAGGCAGCCGCTCCCCTCCATGAGCCGTGCAGCCCTGCTCCTGCTGGCCGACGGCCGTTTCCCCGCCGGAGGACACGCCCACTCCGGCGGCGTCGAAGCCGCCGTCGCCCACCACGCCGTACACGACACCGCGAGCCTGGAAGCCTTCTGCCGAGGCCGCCTGCACACCACCGGTCTGACCGCGGCCGGCCTGGCCGCCGCAGCCGCCGCCGGAATGGACCCCCTGCTGCTCGACCAGGCCGCCGACGCACGCACTCCCGCCCCCGCGCTGCGCGCCGTCGCCCGCCGCCTCGGCCGGCAGATGATGCGCGCAGCCCGGGCCACCTTCCCCTCCCAGGCGCTGGAAGCGCTCGCCGCCGCACGTCCCCAGGGCGCGCACCAGCCGATCGTGCTGGGTCTCGCCGCCCGAGCCGTCGGCCTCACCCCCGTGGATGCCGCCTACGCCGCCGCCTACGAGAGCACCGGCGGTCCGGCCACCGCGGCCGTGCGCCTGCTCGGCCTCGACCCGCTCGCCGCCACGGGAATCCTGGCCCGTCTCGGCTCCGCCGTAGACGCCGTCGCCACCGCCGCCGCCCAAGCCGCCGACCGCGCTCTGGCCGAGGGCATCGACGCCCTGCCGTCGGCGTCCGCGCCGCTGCTGGACATCACCGGTGAACAGCACGCCGCCTGGACCGTACGCCTCTTCGCCTCCTGACCCCCACCCACGCGCCCTGGAGCTCTCCGTGCACCTCGACCACCCCGTGACCATGCCGCAGCGCCACACCCACAGTGCCGAACCGCATCGTGCCGACGGCATCCGACGCGCCCTGCGCGTCGGCCTCGGCGGGCCCGTCGGCACCGGCAAAACCGCCAGCGTCGCCGCCCTGTGCCGCACCCTGCGCGATCGCTGGTCCATCGCCGTCGTCACCAACGACATCTACACCCGCGAAGACGCCGAATACCTGCTGCGCGAGGCGGTCCTGCCTCCCGAGCGGATCACCGCGGTGGAGACCGGCGCCTGCCCGCACACCGCGATCCGCGACGACATCTCCGCCAACCTCGAAGCCGTCGAACACCTGGAGGAGACCCTGCACCCCCTCGACCTCGTCCTCGTCGAGTCAGGCGGCGACAACCTCACGGCCACCTTCTCCAAAGGCCTCGTCGACGTGCAGATCTTCGTCATCGACGTCTCCAGCGGCGACGACATCCCCCGCAAGGGGGGCCCCGGCATCACCACCGCCGACCTCCTCGTCGTCAACAAGACCGACCTCGCCCCGCACGTGGGCGCCGACCTCGCCACCATGGCTGCCGACGCCGAACGGCAGCGCGGCGACCTCCCCGTCATCTTCACCAGCCTCACCACCGACGACGGCATCCACGAGGTCGCCGACTGGGTCACCACGCACCTCACCACGTGGCACGCCAAGGCGACCGCATGATCCCCACCGCCTCACTCACGGCACCCGGCCCGTCACCGGCGGCCGAGCACCCTGGCGCCGACAAGCGCCAGTTCTCCGACGAGTCCGCCGGGCACCCGTCCGGCGTGCGGGCCACCGCCCACATCCACGCCACCCACAACGGACACGTCACCACGCTTCCCCGACTGCACAGCGACGGGCCCTTCCACCTCCGCCGCATGCGTCCTGACGGCAGCACCGCCAGAGTGGGGATCATCGGTGCGATGAGCGGCCCCCTCGGCGGCGACCGGCTCACGATCGACGTCACCGCCGGAAACCGGGCCGCACTGGACGTCACCACGGCCGCCGCCACCCTCGCCCTGCGCGGTCCCACGACCCAACCGGCCACCTACGATGTACGGCTCACCGCCGGCGACCACGCCACCCTGCGCTGGTTGCCCCAGCCACTGATCAGCGCCGCCGGCAGCAACCTCCAGCAGACCTACACCATCGAACTCGCCCCCACCGCCCGGCTGCTGCTCCGAGAGGAGCAACTCCTGGGCCGCGCCAACGAACATGCGGGCCACCTCGTCAGCCGGCTCCTGGTCCACCGCGCCGGGAAAGTCCTGCTCGACCAGCAGACCGCGTACGGAGACCCAGAACCGGGCTGGGACGGCCCAGCCGTGCTGCACCGCCACCGTGCCGTCGGCCAGCTCTTGCTCGTCAACCCCGAAGCCCGCATGCCCCGCGGTACCACCCTTCTCGGCGAGGACTCTCGGAGCGGATGTGCCGTTCTCACACCGCTTGCCGACGGCCCCGCACTGCTGGCCACAGCCGTCGCACCGACCTCGTCCCGCTTGCGGGAGCTGCTCGACGAAGCCCTCACCCACGCCCTCCGCGAACAGCATGAGCCCGCCCCCGCCGGCAGGGAGTAGCACTCGCCGTACGACGGCCGCTACATCACCGGTCCGGAGCTGGACATCGACCACCTGGTCCCGCCGGCCGAGGCGTGGAACTCCGGCGCCTCCGCCTGGACGTGCGGCTTCAAAGGCGCCGCCGAGGACGGGACGGAGCTGGCGGGCATGGCTGCGGAAGCATGGCGCGACCATGGGGGACGTGGTCGGGATCGCCCCCGACCACTGCGTGAAGGCCACCGCCCTGGAGGCGACTGCGGTCGGCTTCACCATCCAGGTGCTTGCTGGACCTGACCGCTGGCGTCAACCACGCCACGCTCCAGCAGGCGTGCGAGGAACTCAGGCAAGCAGGGGTCAGGCTGTCGGCGCGCCCCAGTGGTCGCCCAAACGTGACACCCGGGCCCGGTATGGTCCGGCCCGACCGTGCGCAGCACACGCGCCGCACCCACCCCTGCCCCCACCTGACCGGCAGCGTTCTTCCCCTGACCACAAGGACGTCACCTCGGAATCCGAAGCCGCATGCCTTTGCGCTCCCCGTTCAGGACGGGGAGCGCAAGGCGGCCCGAAATCTGCAGCACGCGCAGCGGTGTCTGGTCAGGAGAAGACGACGGAGCGCAGGAGCAGGCGGTCGGATGCGCCGGTGCCGGGGGGCAGGGTGTAGTAGGTGTCGCCTTCGCAGTCGGCGTCGAGAAAGACGGTGGCGGTGGCGTCCGTGCGGTTCTGGGGTGCCCTCGAGGCCGCGCCGGGGGCGGAGCCCGGGGCGGGAAGGTTGGTGCACTCGCCGCTGGCGGGGTTGTTCAGGAAGCCGACGGCTTCGTACCCCTCGGCGGTGGTGTAGGTGTAGCGGAACTGCCCGGTGGCCGCGGAGGCCGAGCCGGGCATGGCCACCAGGAGGAGGAAGGCGCTGGAGGCGGCGCCGACGGCTGCCGTGATCGAGCTACGGGACACAATGCTCTCTTTCCGTTGGGATGCTTGTGTGGTCAGTGCCAGCGATGCCCCTGAGTGAGGCGGGATAGTCGCTTTGTCCCTCGGACGGGCAAGCGGTACTCCGTTCCTCTCAACCTGTTCACCTGTACCTGCCAAACAGGCCCGGGTCAGACGCTGTTTGCCTGCGGGGTTGAAGCGAACGCTGTCGATGGCTGGTGGAGCCGTTGGGTGCAGTGGTGCAGTGGTGCAGTGGTGCAGTGGTGCAGTGGGAGGGCCCGGCCCGGAATCGGCGGTCAGGCCACGGCCCGGTGGCGGAGGCCAGACGCGTCGTCCGCGCCAGCCTGCCTGCCGAGGTTGTGCCCCATGAGCAGCGCGTCGCTGCCCTCGTCGGACATCTCGTTCAGGCCAGCGGTCGACCCCAGGGATGCCTCGACACTTTCATCGGCGGCAGTGTGAACAAGTACCGATGCTGGAGGGGGCTCGGATGGTCGGTCGCACGGACGGATGCACAGAAATTGCGCTGATCCGGAGCAGCGCGTCGGATGGGAGTGGAGCATCCCCGTACTCTTATGGAGAGGTCATGCCTAGGATCCGTTCTGCCACCGTCGTGACCATGCTGGCTGCGGGCCTGCTGCTCGCCGCAGGCGGCACCGCAGCCGCTCAAGCCTTCGACATCGACAGCACTGACATCACCACGGACAAGCCCGCGATCGTCCAGGACGTCGCTGAGACCTCCACCGTGGAAGACATCCAAGTCGGCCTCGTGAACGTTCAGGATGTCGCCAACGCGAACCAGGTCAACGCTCTCAACCAGAACCAGATCAATCCTGTCAGCGCCGAGAATGCCAACGTCGGTTGGGATTAGGGCGGGTTCGAAGCTTCATTCGCCAACAACGTGCTCGACTGAGGACGTCCTGTCGATCGAATGTCGATCCCTGGCCAGAGGAGTCGGCAGCTGAGACCGAGTCGGTTCCGGAGCCGGAGTCGGCCAAGCAGCCCGTCGCGGCCGCCATGGTCGTCAAGCCGCGCCCCCCGACCTGTCCCGGGTCCGCGTCCACCAGCCTCTCCACGGCGCAAGGGCGGCGTGTCCAGGGTCCCCCGACCGAAGGCGGTCGCCGGGGGCGGCGGCGCGACACGACGTGCTGAACACTGTGGAACGGGACGCCGGCCACGCCCAGCGGTGCCGCCCCGACACCGCACACCGTAAAAGCCCCGACGGGGCCGCGGCAGACGATGCACTGCGCTGCACCCGTCGGGGCTTCGGTGACGACGCCCGGCGATCCCTACGCCGCCGTCGTCGCTGTGTGCGCCGGCCACGGCGCTTCCGGGATGGTGCTCCCAGGTGTGGGATCCGAGGGTTACCGCGTACCGGAGACGAACTTCAGCGAGGAGTACTTGTCGTCGTACCAGCCGCTTTCCTGGTTCTCGTCGTTCGTGAAGTCGAATGTCTCCCCCGGGAATACGGTCAGTGGCACGCCCCAGTAGTTGTAGTTGGGGTACAGCCGGACCGTATAGCTGGAGTTGTTGTACACGCTGCTTGTCCTGTCGTTCATGTTGTAGGTGCCGCCCAGGTTGGCCACGTCCTGGTTCGTCACCAGCACCTTCCAGTCCGGCGTGTCCCTGTTGAGGTGGAAGTGCTCGTACAGGCACACATACCCCGACGGGCAGATCTCCCTTCCGGAGCCCTGCCTGACGTAGGTCTCCGCCAGCGGTGCGGCAGAGGCAGGAGCCACCAAGCCGCCCGTCAGCGCGAGCAGGCCAGCCGCAGCCGTGAGAACAGCAGAACCGTTCACGTTCTTTTCCTTTCACGGGAGTGGAATCCCGCGCGCAACCCCAGAGAAAGGTTCTCTGCGCGCGAGGATTACTCTCCATATTCCCTGGCCCGTTCACAGGAAATCGGCATCCCGGTTATCGAAGGAAGCATGGGAGAGCGAACGAGAGGCGTGAATGTAAATCGTACAAATAACGGTGTTTCACCGCTGTGCCCCCGGATCCGCGGGTCGTACGCGGCCCTCAGTGTCCATAAGGCGCAACGCGCTCCTTCCTGCGCGCTGGCAATGCCGGGCCGGACCGAGGAGGCCGAGACCGAAGCGCGCTGCAGCTCACCGCCGGCCAAGACGAGAGCACCTTAGTTTGGGGACCGACAGTGTCGGCGGCGAGCCTGCTTGGAGGCACGCACAAGTCGTCTCGGTGGCAAGGGCTGTTACGGCTGGGCAAACGGCACGCTGCCCGGGGATTCATGCTGGCAGCAGTTGGCGATGGATCACTTGGGCATCAGCGCGCAGCATCTCCAGCGCGCCGCTGACCTACGGCGGAGTGCGCGCCGTCGAGGTCAAGGGCAGCAAGGGGGGCGCCGCCCCGCCGTGGCATCCGACAGGACCGCCGCCGTCCGGACGCGTCGACCCGGCAACGAGCCCGGTAACCCGCGCTTTGACACACCCTCGACGTAGGCGTGCGCTGGACAGCCCACGGCACATGCGTTCCGGGCGGCGCGCCTGAACCGTCGGCCACCGGCACCCACCATGCAGGGAAGAGGCGCTTCACCCCGAGCGAGAGCGCGAACGACGCAGGTCACCATCGCACCACCCCGCCCATCATGAAACCGCGAGGAAAGGGACGACAACACCAACACGCTCGGCGAGAAGTGGAAGTTCACGGCGTCCCAGGACGGCACCTACACGATCACCAACGCCCAGTCGGGCCGCGAGCTGGTCACCGCCGGCTCAGGCCTGGCTTACCAGAAGGTCGTCCTCTCCGGTCCCACCCACGCCACCGGTCAGAGGTGGCGCCTGCAGTCCTCGGACCTGTTCGGCAGCTTCAGCCTTCACCCGGCCGACGACCCGTCGGTGGCCGTCGCCCCGCTCAACAACACGAACCTGTTCCTGTACCTGTTGCCCTTCCAGCAGTACCTCACCCAGTACTTCAAGATCGTCGAGAGGAACTCCTGACCGGCCCTGGCGCACCGGCCCGGCGTCGGTGCGGCCAGGCATGGCAGTAGGGTTCAAGCGCCGGGGATGAAACGTTCGTAGACGGTTTTCCACGGCCCGTAGCGTGCACCGGCCGGTCCATTCGCGGCGAAACCGGCAACGGCTCGATCACTGCCCACGATGCATCAGTCAGCTCATGACGACGCACCACGAACAGACCAACGGCACTGCCCTTCTGCGGACACGATTTAGTACGGGAGCCCGCTGGCGAAGCGGACGAAGCCGGCGATTCGCGGGTTGAACGTGAGCTCGCACTGCCCGCCGAGCGCAGAGCGTACGCCCGCTGCCACATCAGCGTCCGGCTCGCCGAACACCTCGAACCGCTCCACCTGGCAGTGCTTCATCACATCTTGGATGTACGGGTCCGCCAGCTTCCAGTGACGGCGGACCGCTTCGGAGTCTTCGTAGACCTGGAAGCTGTGGGCGAGCATCCGCTCTTCGTCCACGAAGGTCTCCACCATCAGCTGCGGCCCGTGCTGCTCTGCGAACGCGACTGCCCTGGTGATGGCATCGCGAAAGCTTTCCAGGTGACCGTCGGTGATACGCATGGTGTTCCGGAACAGGAGAAGCGTCGATTCGTTGGTGGTCATGCCTCAACCCTCGTCCCTCAATCTAGGTTGAGGTCAAGTCCGAATCCCCGGCCACTCTGCCAGACCACTGTCGCGCTGACGGAGCGTGAGCGGGACATCGGTGCCACCCCCTATGAGACGCCTTCTCCGGGACTGTTCGGGGCTCAAGCAGGGGGCATAAGGGCTGACGCCCCGTTCTCCTGGCGCTTCGCCGCGCGCGGTGGCCGGCGGCGCGTCGTGCGGCCAGTCGGTTCGGCGCATTCGTCGTGGCCGCGTTGTTTCGACCAGTCCGGCGGCACGCAGCATCACGAAGTGGTGCCTCTTCGCGGCCCGGCCGACCGGCACGTCGGCTGGACTCCTGACGAGATCGGCACCCGTGCCGTGCCGGTCACCGAGCTGGGGTGGTTCGGCGTAGGCGGCCGGACCCCTGCGACCCGCAGCCCGGCGGCCCCCGGGCGCTGGGGCTGGCCCGGCAGCCCGCTCGTCCGCATCTGGGGACGCGGCGCCTCGGAGAGGCACGCGAGCGCCGTCTACTCGCTGCCGGACACCGGCTGGCCCACGGCCATGTCTGCGTGGACGATCCCTGGCAGGTGGGCTATCACCCGGCCGGGGGCGCGGGAACGCCTCATCCTTCTCTTCGCTGGGCTTGATCGTCCTCCCTTCCACGATGAACACGGTCTGGATGGTCGAAGCCGGTCACCTGTCCGGCCATGAACGCCTCTACCTCAGTGCGGCGGTCTGACATCGCGGCGATGGACCGCCGCGGTGCCGCCCAGTTCGTCGAGGAGATCGACGAGCACCGCCCGCGTCACGTCGAAGGCCGTGCCGCGCGTTCCGTGGGCAGTCGCCTCGCCGGACCGCTTCCGCAGACGTGCCTCCAGTCTCTCGCGTGCGTGCCGTGCGGCGGTGACGGCTTGCCTGCCCTTGCCGGTCAGGGCGACATGGCGGACCCGGGCGTCGCGAGGGCTCGGCAGGCGTTCGACGTAGCCCAGCCGCTCGAGCTCCGCGACCACCTTGGATGCCCCTTGTTGCGTCATGTCGAGCTTCGCCGCCAGGTCGCTCACGGTCGGTCGCCCGTCGACGAGGTGCTGGAAGACGTATCCGTGCGACATCCGCAGGTCGCCGAAGCCCTGGGACGCCAGGTCGGCCTGGACCGCGGTGCCGGCCGCGAGGCCGACGAACAGGGCGAGGCTGCCGATGTCGAGGGCAGAGGGTTCAACCGGTTCGCGCATGTTCTCAGCCTCCCTTTGACAACCTTGGTTGTGCAACCATGGTTGTGCATATGACGCAGGCCGACCAGCACCCTCATGTCCGTACGGCTCTCCGCTACCACGAGGCGGTGGCCCGACTGGCTGCACCGGAGGAACTCGCGGAGTTCCTGCACCCGGACATGATCCACTCCCAGTTGCCCAACGCCGTGTTCCCTGCCGGTGCCGAGCGCGATCTCGCGGAGACACTCGCCGCGTCCGCCCGGGCTCGCACGTTGCTCAGCGATCAGAGCTACGAGGTGATCAACGCGGTGGCCTGCGGCGACCAGGTCGCACTGGAGATCAGGTGGTCCGGCACGCTTGCCGTCGGCTTCGGCGACCTGCCGGAAGGCCACGTCATGCGCGCACACATCGCGGCCTTCCTCGAATTCCGTGACGGCAGGATCGTCGCTCAGCGCAACTACGACTGTTACGAGCCCCTCACCTGACGCCAGCCGCGACACGCCCTGGCCGGCCGCCCCGGCCGACCCGCCCATCGACCCGGCCCAGGCCACGCTGGGGGGGGCGTGAACAGCGCGCCAAGAGTCGTGCATCGGCCCCCATCTCGGGCCGCCGGGAACCACCGTGCACAGTCACGGCCGGGACGAGATTCCCGGCACCGGCTACAGCGACCACGACCTGGTCATGTTCCTCAAGGGCGCTGGCGTGGCCGACCCGGAGGCCATCTGGGAGGTCCCGCGGTGTATGGAGTGGCGCGGAGGCCGTGCCCACGAGTTCGGCGCCGTTGACGTCCGAGCGGCGGGCAGCGGCCGGACAGGGCGGTCCAGCCTGGCCGCGGTGGCTACTGCCAGGGCTTCGGTAGCGCGAGCCGCGGGGCTCTGAGGCAGGCGGGCGGGTTGGTGAGGAACTTGACCTCCAGGCGGGCCCTGAGGGGGCGGGCGACGCCCTGAACGGCGCTCTGGCCTTTCGCGGGGGTCAGGCCGGCGCCAGTTGCGGGCTGCTGCCGAGCGGGCGACGGGTCGGGCGGTTGTCACGGGCGCGGGAACGTTGTCCCGGGTCACGACGCTGCCCCCTTGAGCAGAGGTATCGAGACAGCGGACACCTGTGGTGGTGTCGTCCGCGGGGGAGCGCGCCGCGCGGTCGGCGGTCCTGCTGCGGCTCTCTGCTGGGGCCGGTGTCGTGCCAGGGAGCACCGAGGGCCGACGGGGTCGTGGCCTCCCGATCCGCAGCAGCTGCTCACGGTACATGCCTCGTCCGGCACTGAGGCGGCAAATCGACTGAGGGTCGGCCGCCCACCGGGGGGCGGCGCCACGCCCGTCTCCTCCCAGCGAGCGCTCTCCCGAGTGGCCGGCTCAACCCAGTCGGCAAGGCGGGGACGACCGGCCGCGGCTGTCATGGCGCGAATCTGTGTTCCAACCGGGGACGGCCCCGTGCCCCTACCGCACCGGCATCCCACGAACTCCGCCGCTTCGCCGATAGAGGAAGCGGTCGACGCAGAGAAAGCGCAGGGCGAAAACCAGGACCAAGGTCGTCGCCGTGGCGGGGACCGGTGAGAGGCCGAGGCCGGAGACCAGAAGCACCGTGACGGGGAGAACGATCACCAGATCGGCATTGGCCAGGGCCGCGAAGCCCACAAACCTCGTCCGCGCGTTGAGACGCCGTCGGCCGCGGTACAGCACCTTGTCGATGAGTACGAAGTTCCATGCCATCCCGAACTGGTGGGCGATGGCGTTCGCGGCTGTGTAGTGCAGTGCTGTGTAGTGGGTGAGGGCCCACAGGACGGCGAGGTTCGGCAGGAATCCGGACAGGCCGATCAGGCCGAAGGCAATGGCGCGGCCGACTGCACCGCTGCTGCGGAGCCGGAAGAGGTGGTGCAGAAAGCGAAGCCCTTCCCCGAAAGTCGACTTGGACTCGCCGGCGTGACGCGCATGGAATTCGTAGGCCAGTTCGGTGATCATGCGCGGGCGGCAACGCACGATGAGTTCCAGAAGGATCTTGTACCCCAGGGGCCGTAGGGCATCGGCGTGCTGTGCCTGGTCCACTACTTCACGGCGGATGGCGAAGTATCCGCTCATCGGGTCGCTGACACCGCGGAGCGCTCTCGGGAAGAGGGCCTTGGCCAAGGAGGTTGACGCGCCGGAGACCAGGACCCGGTACCACGAGTCCAGACCGCGACGGCTACCACCGTCCGTGTAGCGGCTTGCGACGACGAGCTCCGCACCAGACCTCTCTCCTCGGTCGATGAGATCGGGCAGGAGTGAGGGCGGGTGCTGGAGGTCCGCATCCATCACCACGATCCACCGGGACTCGGTCCGCATGATGCCCTCCATGACGGCGCCTCCCAGCCCTCCCACGCGGTCTGGCCTGTGGTACAGGGAGACGGGCAGAGGAATTCGTGCGGCGGCTTTCCGTATGCCCTCAGGAGTGTCATCCGTCGAATCGTCGACGAAGAGGACCGACGCGTCGTGCCCTTGCGGCAAGGCCGCGGATATCTGACTCAGCAGCTCGTCTATGTTGGCGGCCTCGTTGAAGGTCGGAATCACGATGGTGATCCCGCGGTCGACCGTGTGGGGTGTGGCTCCGCCTGCCGTGGCGGTGGCCTGCTCGGGGTCGGGATCCGGCAGTGACGAACTGGTGGTCATCATTCCTCCCGGGAGAGGTGGGAAGGGTGGGCAGTTGCTGGTCCGATCAGGGATCCCGGAGGCCGGCCTGCCGGGGGCGTGTGTCGACCGCGGAGGTCCGCAACGGCGGCGGCCAGCACTGTCATGAAGATGATCATGTAGAAATTGGCAAGCACGAAAGCAAGTGGTCCGTCCGCCAGAACAGGTGTCGCATCGTCGTCCATCGGATCGGCCAGGGCCAACACACCCGGCAGAGCACACGCCACGAGCACCAGCGTCGGCAACCACCTGTTACGCCGGCCGGGTCGGCCCACCACGGACACCAGAAACACGCCCAACGGCACCAGCCACACCCAGTGGTGCCCCCAGGACCAGGGAGACACGGCCGCCGCGCACAGGCCGCACAGCGATACCCCCAACAGTCGCTCGCCACGTCGGGTCGCCCACGCGGCGAGCGACAACGCCGCGACGCCGACCGCGGCACCAAAGACGAGCCACAACCACAGGGCAGGAGTCTCCGGCACGCCGTTCTTCAGCAGGAGTCCTCGCAGTGACTGGTTGTGCCTCGACGCCGGATCGACGTGGATCCGGCTGAGGTCGGTGAACATGCCCCGCAGCCAGTAGTCGGTCGCGGCGGCGGGAACCAGGAGGAAGCTCACCAGGACGGTCCCCGCCGCGGTGGCCGACGCCACGGCGGCCTGCCTGTACTTCCGCGTCACGATCAGGTAGGCGACGAAGACGAGTGGGGTGAGCTTCAGCGCGGCCGCGAGCCCCACGCCCACACCGCGGACCGGATGATCCGTGCGTCCCGTCAGATCGGCCAGTACCAATGCGACCAGGAGCAGATTGATCTGGCCGTCGATGAAGTTGCTGTGCACCGATTCGAGCGCGAACGACGCGCCGGACACGGCGATCACCGCGGGAACGAGGAGGTGTGTCCTCGTCAGGCCGAGCGAACGCCAGGACAGCGCCACGATGAACACCAGCAGGGACGTGTTCAGCAACACCACGAGGACCCTGGCGGCTTCCGCGCTCAGCGGGGACAACGGGGTGAAGACCAGTGCCGCGAAGGGCGGATACGTGAAGCGGAAGTCGTACCACACCGGCTCGTTGTAGAGGTCCCGGCCGGCCAGCACCGCCTCGCCGCCTGCTCGATAGACCTCGAGATCGACCGAGTCGGCGCGCATCGCGAGCACCATGCTCACGAGCCCGAACAGACCACAGGCACAGACAAGGAAGGAGGAGCCGACCCTACGTGCGGTCGGCCGGGTGTGTCGCAGCTTCACGGGAGTCCCTTGGGGTGAAGGAATGACGCCGTCTTCGCCGGCCGGTCGGGCACGTTCAGACGCCGGAGATCGGGCCAGATCTGCGACGGGGGTATCTTCTGATGGCTGGACAGCGGTATCGGCCGGCCCAGGTAGTCGGTGTCGGTGCCCCGGTCCGTTGTCGACGGAGAGGTCTTCGGGTCGAGAACATGTGAGGCACCCGGCGGGGGAGCCAGGTGCCGTTCGGGGGCGCGGCGGAGGCGGTCCAGGAGGCGGTCCAGTTCGCTGTCGGTGAGCACGTCCGCGGCACGCAGGCGCAGTGGAGTTGTCGCGCTCCTGCGGGCGCAGCACCGTGAGGCCGAGGGTCGTGAGTTCCTCGCACGGGACGTGGAGCTCCTCCTCGGCCTCCTTGTGGATCCGGTCCGGGCAAAGCCCGGACGGCACCTGGTCCTGGCCGTCGCACTTCCCCGCGTACTCCACGGCGAACACGCTGCGGTCGGCCCGGGGGACCCGCGTGCCCACGGTCGTTCCGACGATGGTCTTCTCCGGCGGATCCCATTCGTTGCGCACGCTGGCCAGACTCATGGCACTCCTCATTGGCTGTCGGCACGGATGCGACAATCTCCCGAGAGCGAACAGCAGTTGCCCGTCGGGACGTCAACGGGTACTCATTCGCGAGAGCCCCGCCGGGAGAGGAACCGGTGGACTACGGCTGCCTGGGGAAAATGACCTTCGACGGTCGAGGAAACCCGGTCATGAGAATCGCTCCGTCGCGGTCGGCGAACTCATGGGCCGACTTTCGCGGCCGCCCGTATCCGATGCATTGCGCGCTGCCATTCAATTCGCGGTGAGCATAGCGAATTCGAGGCGCCGACGGCGAGTACGGCCGGTGTTCGACTGGAGATCCTCGGCAGTCGAACGCGAAACTCTGCCGGGGAAAGCCTAATCGGCGGTGCCGGACAGCACCGCCGATTCCCTCGACGCCAACTCCGCCGGGTGCGCGTCAACGGTTCTGGAGTGCCTCCGCCATCGCGACGGAGGACGGGACCAGGGCGGAGCCACCGCCCTCGATGTCCCCCAGCTCGTCCTGCAGCAGCCGCTCCGGCGTCCAGCCGGCCGCACGCCCACGGTCCAGGCCGAGGACCTCGGTGAGCAGGTAGAACCGATCCCGCCCCACACGCGCTGGCCGTGTTCCCACACCATCGCTCTCCACCCAGGCCGGTGTCCTGGGCAACTGCGTGCCGGCCGCGGCACGGATCTCGGGGAACGCGGCCGTCATGTCGGTGCCCTGCCTTGGGCACAGCAGGACTCGGACGCCGGTGTGTGCGGCGAGCCGGGCACAGAAGCCGTCCTTCTCCAGATTGCGACATGTCTTGCAAGGGCGTCTGACCTGCCTCATTTCGCCAGGCGGGCATGGATGGCTTCACTGATGGTCCGCACCGCGCGGTCGACACTCCGCACCCTGGTCTCTGGGGAGAGCTGTTCGGATTCGTAAATGAATGCTGTGGAGCCGCGCCGGCTGCCGCAGTAGTCGACGATGCCGTGCTCGATCTGCGTCCGCAGCGCACTCTCGTACCCGTGGCGCTCGTACGCACCGGAGTCGTCGCCGGCGATGGGGAGAAGATGGGTGGTGAGGTTCTGCAGTTTCGGCCGCAGGCCCGAAGCGGGGGAGTGCTCGAAGGCCCAGCCGTTAACGAAGACACGGTCGATCCACCCCTTCAACAGCGCAGGCATCGACCACCAATACACGGGGAAGACCAACACAAGATCGGTAGCACGCTCAAGTCGACGGTGCTCAGCCATGACGTCAGCCGGATAGTTGCCGCCCTCGTGGTACGCCCGACGATCCGCCGGAGTGAACCGGGGGTCGAACCGCTCCTCGGACAGGTCGGCAATCTCGACCGAACCGGGTTGAAGAGCTGCCTCAAGCCTTCCCAGCACGTAATGCGTCAGGGACCGGGGGTCCGGGTTGGCGGCGACTAGCAGGGTATGCATTGATGGCTCCAGTTACGTGAAAACGGACGCTAACAAGTGGTGCGGCTGTACAGGATGGCGCGAGGTGCTCCGCCTCCCGGAGTGCAGTACGCCAGGCCGGGGCCCGCGGGACTCAGCACCGCCAGGCTTTCGCTGCTGTGGTCCGCAGGGCGAAGTCCTCTAAGGCCCGCGGCGCGCGTCCCAGCACGGTGGCGACGTCGTCCGTCGTCCAGGCGGCGGCCCCGCGCTCGGCTGACTGGAACGAGAGGCGGCGCGCACGGGTGTGTCGCGCAGCCGCAACCGGGCGGCCACCCGCCGGCCCGTGTTGCCCGTCGCGCCGAGGACGAGAGTGATGTCGTTGCTCATGACAGCGAGCCAACAGCACGCGCCCGGACGGTTCCATAGGTGATACGCCAGATCACCTGGGCAATCGTCTGGATCGTTTAGCCTTGGCGTGTGGATGCTTTCGGCGACCTGCTGCGCGGATTGCGGGCCCAGGGCTCGTTGTTCGGCAGCTCGACCCTGACCCCGCCCTGGTCGCTGCACTTCGTGGACGGCGCGCCGCTGACTTTGTGCACCGTTCTCTCCGGAGGCGGCTGGGTCGTGCCGGAGCTCCACCCGCCCGAGCGTCTGGGCACCGGCGATACGGTGATCGTGCGGGGCCCCACGCCGTTCCTCTTCGTCGACGAAGTGGGCACCAGGGCCGAACCCGTCGCGTGCGGCGCGTTCTGCTCGACGCCCGAGCAGGGCGGGACCCGGTACCGGCTCGGCTGGCACGACGCCGGTATCGGCGGGGACGACACGACGACCCTGGTCGTCGGTGCCTATCCGGTGCGCGCCGAGATCAGTCGCAGGCTGCTGAACGCGCTGCCCGTCGTACTGCGCGTGGGGTCCGGCGGCGGGCCCGACCCCGTGTGGGACCATCTCGCCGCCGAGGTCGCCGCCGACACGCCGGGCCAGCAGGTCGTCCTCGACCGGCTGCTGGACTGGATGCTGGTGTGCGCGCTGCGCGAGTACTTCGACCGGCCCGGCGGTACTCCGCCGGGCTGGTACTCCGCCGGGCGCGACCCGGTGGTGGGCGCCGCGCTGTGCCTGCTGCACGGGGAACCGGCAGCTCCGTGGACGGTTGCCTCGCTGGCCAGCCGGACCGGCGTGTCGCGGGCCACGCTGGCGAAGCGGTTCACCGACCTGGTCGGCGAACCGCCGCTGACCTACCTCACCCAATGGCGCATGACGCTCGCGGCGGACCTGCTGACCGAGCGTGAGACGGTGACGGTCGCTGAGGTCGCCCGCGCCGTGGGCTACTCCGACGCGTTCGCGTTCAGCGCAGCGTTCAAACGGGCCCGCGGCATCAGCCCCAGCGCGTACCGGCGCACCGCAACGGCCCCACTCCCGCAGTCGGCCGGCACACTCCCATGACACGTCCGCCAGTCCGGCTCGCTGTGGTCCGGCCTGTCCGGTGGGCGAGCCGGGGTGGTGGCCGGGGGTGCTGACGGGCGGGGCGCCGGTCCGCCGGCGCGGATGGCCTTCAGCGCGGTGCTGACCAGGGCGCGGACGACGGCCCACGCCCAACCCGAACCCCCTGAGCCACCCACCGTAGTCGTCCCTCCCCCCAACATCGTCGTCCCTCCTGGAGCCGTAGTCGTCCCTCCCCCCAACGCAGTCGTCCTTGGACCTGTGTCATCCCTCCTGTAGGGCCCTGACGCCAGGACTTCGTTCTCGTCGCCGGAGACGCCGGCCGAACCCGCCTCCCCCCCCGTATCCGACGCTTGGGTCAGGGTCAGGCACCACCTGGAGGAAGACGACGACCCCGACGCCTTCGCCATCAGCAGGCGGACATCGTGCCCACGATGGAGAGGGCACCGGCCAAAGCGGCGGCTGCGGCGATGGTAGGTACACGCATTGGTTGTCTCCCCTTGTCGGAGGTAGGGACATGTCCAGCACATAGGTCAGCCCCGTAGCTCGCATGGGCAGTTACGCCGCCTGGGAGCGCATGCACTCGTTCGCTCCACCCCAGGTGCGTTACTTCGACGAGGGGGTACATCCCACACCACTGCCAGGTACACGCCCCCTCGCCCGCCGGCCATGAGGCAAGACGGCCGGCACCGCCCGCACACCACCGCCTGCCTCGCGTCGAGTCCCTGACGAGCCGGGTTACAGGGCGCGGCGCGCGTTCGTCCTGGCAGCAGGCCCCCCGGGGCGTCCCGGGGCCTGCTGCCGGGCAAAGGGGAAGCCCGCCTCTGGCTGACCCCGGCGTGTCTGTCCCGCCGGTCTCCGGTTGCGGCCGGGTCAGGTGCGGGGAGGGGGCCCGGGCGGGCGCGTTCACCACTGCCGGGGACACTGCACTCCGTCACGATGGCCTCCGCCTGGGCATCGACCACATCGCCCCCGTCACCGCACCGACCCCGCACAGGTCATCACGCTCTTGGCCGTCACCCGCCGCATCCACAAAACCGGCCACCCCTGTCCGCAGATTCCAGAAGGAGGCTCGCAGGCGGCGGAGGCACCTGTGACCGCACGCAATCCGAGCCGGCGTCGAGTGACGTGGTTGCCGGTGGCCGGCCGCCGCTGTGCGTGAAAGAGCGCGGGCGTCCGTGTCGGTCGACGATCAGGTGCTTGGCGCTCGGCCCTGACCCAGGGGGCTTTCGACTGAGTACTGCGTCCCGGACGTTGCAGCCATCGGCGGGGAACTTGTGCGGTGCAGCAACTAGGGTACGGCGTATGAGCCAGACTCCCGTCGATCCCGTCGCGCACAACCGTCTCGCCTGGGACCGCGAGGTGGAGGAGGGCAACGAGTGGTCACGCCCGGTCGGCCCCGAGGTGATCGCGAAGGCGCGGGCCGGCCAGTGGTCCATCGTCCTGATCGGGTACGAGCCGGTCGACCCGACCTGGTTCCCGCCGGAGATCGCCGGTCGCGACGTGCTCTGCCTCGCCTCCGGCGGCGGGCAGCAGGGTCCGGTGCTGGCCGCGGCGGGCGCGCGGGTGACCGTCTTCGACAACTCGCCCCGCCAACTGGCGCAGGACGAGATGGTCGCGGCGCGGGAGGGGCTCGACCTACGCACCGTGCTCGGCGACGCGCGCGACCTGAGCCCGTTCCCGGACGCCTCGTTCGACCTTGTCGTCCACCCGGTCTCCAACCTGTTCATCCCGGAGCTGGCGCCGGTCTGGCGCGAGTGCCACCGCGTGCTGCGCGCCGGCGGGACGCTGCTGTCCGGCTTCCTCAACCCGGACGTCTACCTCTTCGACGCCGAGTCCATGGAAGCGCGCGGCGAGCTGGTGGTACGCCACCGCCTGCCCTACAGCGACCTCACCCACCTGGAGCCCGCCGAGCGGGAACGGCTGTGGGGCCTCGACGCGCCGGTGGAGTACAGCCACACGCTCACCGATCAGCTCGGCGGGCAGATCGCGGCGGGCTTCGCCATCACCGGCTTCACCGAGGCGCCGCACCACTCGGACGCCACCGCCGGCTGGCTCTCCGGCTACTTCGCCACGAAAGCGGTCAAGGCCGGCGCCGGTCACTCACCCTCCACCGGCCGCGGGCCAGGTCAGCAGTGAAGTGGGCAGCGACCCTGCTGATACACACACCGGGAACACCCCTGCCGCGTCGCTCATCGTGCAGGAAACCGCGGGGCACCCGTACCACGCATGACCGCCTCGACATCGACGCCATCGACAAACTCCTCACCGTCCGATAGCCATCGGCAGAACTTGTGCGGTGCAGGATCACTGGCACAGAGATCACATGGCTTGTCGGTGGCGGCGGTGTTGTGCCTGCAACGATGCGCCTGTGAGCTACGACCTCGCTGTGCGGGACGGCGCCCGTCCAATGGACGATCGTGCTGCGAGCTCGACGTACGACGAGCTCTACGAGCGCTATCCGGAGTCGGACGATGTCGTCATGCCCCCGGCGCCGCGCATAGTGGCGTATGTGGAAGCCCTTGTCGCGCGATACCCGGACGACGTCGATCGCAGTGTCGTGTGGGGCGTCGCCCCTGGTCATCGATGAGGCATCAGGCCCGATCGTGTACCTGCTCATGTCCTACGGCGGAGCTGAGGAAGTATCTGAGTACGCCGCTGCACTGGCTCGCGAGAACGGCCTCCTCTGCTTCGATCCGCAGGGGGGCCTCGGCGCCACCCGGGCACCGCAGTACGAGGGGAGCAACATGGCTGAGGTGCTGGTCTTCCACCATGACAGCGCCTACGCTGCGCTGCTCCGGAGCCCGGATCCGGGACGGGTGCCGGGGCCTTGGCGGCACCGCCCCACAGCGGAAAGGGCTCGTGTGCAAGCAGGCGGCGCGCCAGGCCCGCTGCCCGCCGGGCCGGTGCGGTCCGCTGTGCGCGGGGCCTAGTTGGTCAGTTTCGTGGCGGTGGCCATGCCCGCGTACATGGTGGCCATCTGGGCGTGGAGCATCGCCTCCGCGTGGTCCCTCTCCTCCTTGCGGAGTGTCCAGTTCTGGAAGGCCTCGTTGGCCTTCTGGCTGTGCCGCCACGCCAGGTCGCTGTACTTAGAGGCGATGTTGTCGCTCAAGTTGCTCATGGGGCCCCCTGTTGTCGATCTGCGTCCGTGTCGGGCCAGCCTACGGATCGGGCAGTGATCATGAAAGTCGAACGCCGGGCAGTCGACTGGAGTGACTCCGAGCCGGGTCTGAGGCCGGGGAATGTCTACGTCGAGCTGGTCGGCGGCCCGGCGGACCCTGCACGGCCGTGCCGGGGGTCTTCTCGTCCCGCGCCCACTGTGGATCGCCCTTGGCGGGTCGTTGCCGCAGCCTCAGGCGTCCAGCTCGGGCAGCGGGGACCATCAAGGGACCGCCGACCGGCTACTACAGCGCCCCGACGCGCGCCGGGTCCCGCTGTTTCCTGGCCCACGGGTGGCGCCCATCAAAGGCTGGCCAGCGCGCTCAGGCCAGCTGCGCCCGGAGCCGGGTCGAATGGGAGCGTCGGCCGTGCGCGGCTGCGCCGAGCTGAGCTCGCGGCGGGCCGGCGTACGGTGATGGTCGCAGACGCCCCGGTCGTCGATGCAGCGACCGGCCGGGTGCGGGTGGTCTCCGAGCGGTGTGCCACCTGCGACTTCCGGCCCGGCAACCGCCGAAACCTCGCTCCCGGCCAGCTCGCCCGCCTGATCGCCGACTGCCTGGCCGACGAGGAGCACATCGTGTGCCACGAGACCGGAGACGCTGCGGACGCTCCCGGAGCGGTGTGCGCGGGGTTCGCCGCCCATCCGGACGCGGGCCGGTCGTCGGCACTGAGGGGCGCGGCCACCGGCCTGGCCGAGCTCCAGCACCCCGCCCGCGCGGACAGCCCGGCCGCTGAACGCGCCGAAGCCCGACTACTCGCTCGAACGGCACCTCCTGATGCGCGTGCACCGCACCGGCGAGTACCTGCACGCGTATCGCATCGTTGGCGGGGGTCGCTTCCTGACCACAGCGCCGACGCTCGGCCTTTCCCGTTCGGCTGGCCTGCCGAGCGCCTTGTCGGGGCTGCGGTACGGCCATGGCTCGACGCCCTCGGCGAGCACAGCGGGCTCTCGGACGAGTCCTGGCCGCGCTCGGGGCGTGCGGCTATCCGACGCCAGAAATCTGCCGAGGATCTGCCGGGCAGCGGCTTCCGGCGGATCGCTGGCGGATGTCTGGCAGGTCCTCCGGCGGATCAGGGAGCAGGCGGGCAGGGCGTCGTCGCCGTCGTCATCACGGCCGCCGCGCCCGCGCCCCGGGGCTCCGGCGGTACGCGTAGGCGTGGTCGGCGCCAGGCCCACGGCGGGCACACGTGCACGAGCACACCGTGCACACGAGTCGACGGCGACGGCCTGGAGGCTGTCGTGCGGCCTGTCGGCGCGACATCGATCCGCGCCGGTGCGCCCCCGGAAGCCCTCTCCCGGGCCGTGTCCGGCGCGGCGCACGGTCGAACGCATGGGGCCTGCAGGAGAAGTGGCGTATGCGGGGCGTGGTGACGGAAGGTGCCGCACGAAGCCGTACTGATCGGCGTCGACGTGCCTGTGTGCCGATGTGACAACTGCCGGTACTACTGCGAGCTGGACGAGACGGTGCCGGAACGCCGGGGGAGGGCTGCGGATGACGGGCTGACCCGGCCGATGGGAGACCCGGGTGAGGTCGGAAAGGAAGACGCGGCAGAGAGCCCCGGCGGCAGGTTTCCCCGCGGCGTCCCGGCGTGAGCGAGGTGCCCGGACGCGCGAGCCGGTGGGAGCGCAGGGCGGCGGGCCTGCGCCTCCACTACGCGGCGGCTCCGACGGCCCGCCCCACCCGCTTGACCCGCTCGATCCGTCCGACCCGCGCGCAGGACACGGCAGATCAACGTGCCCGTCCTGCTGCCGGTCCCCATCGCCTGCATACTCCGGGGACCGCCTACTGGCGCGGTCCGGAACGCCGGGTGCCAGCGTCGTGGTGGTCGCCTGCCGTGTTCCAGGGCCAGGTGGCGAGCGTCGTGTGCATCAGCCGGGCCGCGGGGGACGAGCGGGCGTCGGCGACCCGGTGGAGAGTGAGTGTGCGGCGGCAGGCGGGATCGTCGACGGCGATCCAGGCGACGGGCGCGTAGGTGTCGGCCCGCAGGGCCATGGTGGGGATCAGGGTCAGGCCGATCCCCGCGCCGACCAGGACCGCGGTGGCGGCCGGCTCGTCTCCTTCGCAGACGATGCGCGGCGTCAGGCCGGCGGCGCTGAACAGGTGGTCGAGCAGGCGGCGCTGCCAGTGGCCGGGTCGCGGGGCGACGAACGGCTCGTCCCGCAGTTCCGTGACGGTCACCGAGGAGCGTCCGGCGAGCCGGTGTCCTGGCGGGGTGGCCAGCCAGACCTGCTCGTCGTGAACGGCGAGACTGTCCAGTCCGTCGCGGGGAATCGGCTGCGAGGCGACGCACAGGTCGACCTCCCGAGCATGCAGGGCGCGGTACATGTCGGAGGCCGGGAGCTGGTAGAGCTGGACGTCGATGTCCGGATGGGCCTGCTTGAACGCGGCGAGCGGGCCGGTGACGGTCAGGAAGGTCTCCGAGGCCAGGCGGACGCTGCCGAAGCCGTCGCGGGCGAGTTCGGCCACGGCGCGGCGCCCCGCCTCCAGTTCCCCGAGGGAGCGTTCCACGTGCTCGCGAAAGCGCCGTCCCGCTTCGTTCAGCCGTAACCGGCCACCCCGGTCGAACAGAGCCGCGCCCAGCTCGGACTCCAGCCGTGCGATGGTGCGGCTCAGCGACGGCTGGGCGATGCGCAAGCGCTCGGCCGCCCCGCTGAGATGTTCCAGCTCGGCGACGACGAGGAACTGCTGCAGCGCATGGAGATCCACCGCCGTACCTCCTTCATAGCACCTGCGGCATAGCCAGTTAGCAATATAGATCTTTGACGGGATGCCTCGTCGGACATGAACGTGGAGGCCATGACCACCACATCGGAACAGCCGTCAGCAGCCGCCTCGGGGGCAGCGGCGACCGGCGCCGCAGGCCGCCTGTTTCGCGCTGCCGTCACGGCACACACCGTCGCGGCGTTCGGCCAACCCGTCTTCGCGGGCGTCTATCTGAGCGGTGCCGTCGGCGGACTTCACTGGCACGCCCGTGGCGCCGACATCGTCTTCTCCCTCGGCTTGATGCAGACCGTGGCGGGCACCGCGGCCTCGGTGCGGATGCGCCGCGTGTGGCCGGTGACGTTGTCCCTGCTGGTCGTAGCCGCCGAAACCGTCCAGTACATGGCCGGGCTCTCCGGCGCGCTCTGGCTGCACCTGCCCCTCGGGGCGGCGGTCATCGCCTCGCTCGCCGTGCTGTTCGTTGCCGCCTGGATACGGCCCCTGCCGAACGCCGCTCATGACTGAGCGGCACACCGCCCAAGGCGGCACCGCGTTGCCGCGGCGTCGGGTCCTGGGCATCGGCGGCGCGTTGGGGCTGATCGCCACCGGCGGGCTCGCGCTCGGCGGCGGCATGGCGCACCATCCGGCGCGCACCGGCGGCGAGTTGCGTACCGCCGTGCCTGTGCCGGAGCCGTCCACCGTGCCTCTGCCCGTGCCGCCCGTGCTGGCGCCGGCAGGGACGCACGACGGTGTCGACCGCTACGAGATCACCCAACGGCGCGTCACGGCTGAGATCCTGCCCGGCGTGCGGACGGAGCTGTGGACGTACAACGGCACCTTCCCCGGCCCCACCATCGAGTCGCGCCGCGGGCGGCCCGCCACCGTGGTGCACCGCAACGAACTGCCGGTGCCGACCGTCGTCCACCTGCACGGCGGGCGCACCCCGGCCGCCTCCGACGGCTACCCTACCGATCTCGTCCTCCCCGCCGGGTGGCCGGATCCCGCAGCAGGACACGGACATCATGGCGGCGACGCGCCGAAGATGCACGATGAGCGTGCCGCCACCAGCCGCCTCACGCGCACCTACACCTTCCCGATGGACCAGCGCGCCGCGCTCCTGTGGTACCACGACCACCGGATGGACTTCACCGCCCCGGCGATCTGGCGGGGGCTGGCAGGCCTGCACATCGTCCGCGACGACGTCGAGGACGCCCTCGACCTGCCCCGCGGACCGCGCGAGCTGCCCTTGATGATCACCGACCGCGCGTTCGCCGAGGACGGCTCGCTGGCCTACCCGGCCCTCGACCCGAACCTGCGCGACCGGCCCGGCGTGCGTGCCCCTTTCCTGGCCGGGGTGCTGGGCGATGTGATCCTGGTCAACGGCGCCCCCTGGCCCGTGCACGAGACCGACGCAGCGCGCCACCGGCTACGGCTGCTCAACGCCTCCAACGCCCGCCACTACGAGCTCGAGGCCGTCACCGACGACGGGCGGCGTCTGGACCTGGTCCAGATCGGGGCCGACCAAGGGCTGCTCGCCGCCCCCGTCACGCACACCTCACTGCCGATCGCCCCGGCCGAGCGCTACGACGTGATCATCGACTTCGCGGCTCTGCCACCCGGCAGCCGGGTGCGGCTGCGCAACCGGCTCGGTACCGGACGCACCCGCGAGGTCATGGCCTTCCGCATCGCGCGGGCAGCGAGGGACAACAGCCGGATCCCCGCCGCGCTCGCCGACGACCTGCCCACCTGGCGGCGTGCCGAGGCGAGTGCGGTCCGCGACTTCGCCTTCCGCGCCGGGCGCACACCGCACGGCCGCGGCTGGGTGATCGGAGACCGGGCGTTCGATCCGTCGCGCACCGATGTACGCACACGCCTCGGCGCCGTGGAGGTCTGGCGACTGGTCGCCGACGTCCACCACCCCATCCACCTGCACCTGGTCGGATTCCGGGTGCTCTCCCGGGGAGGACGACCGCCGCTGCCGCACGACGCCGGACTGAAGGACACCATCTCACTGCGCCCCGGCGAGTCGGCGGAAATCATCACCCGCTTCGACGGCTACCGAGGCCGCTACCTCTTCCATTGCCACAACGCCGAACACGAGGACATGGGAATGATGGCCAATCTCGAGATCATTTGAATCTCCCACAGCGCGCGTAGGGCGGTTTGTCGCTGTGCCGGGTCGTTGATGGCCTGGGGTGTGGTGGGGGTGTTGAGAAGTTTAGTGGGCGGTTAGGCCGGGGTGGGCAGCGCCGACGGGCTCGACGCCGCCCACGCCGGTCCGGGGCGGGCGTGGGCGGCGTGCGCTCAGAGAGCCGTTCCTGGTGGTCCGGGCCTGGTGAACGTCACACCCGTGATGGCGTTCGGGCCCGTAGACAGGCCCAGAAGGCCGGCCGTGGACGTCGAGGAAATGGACGCGAGTTTTGCGGGTCCTGTGGGCGCGTTCGACGTCTACAGCGAGAGATCCCCTTGGAGTCAGGACCCGACCTTCACCCTGGGCCTCGCAGCCTGGCCAGCACGTATCTAGGAGCACCGTGCACCGTCATCGGCGCTCGGGGACCGCAGGGGAACAGCAGATCAGATGCGACGCTTCCGGCCGACTGGCCGGAAGCTAGGGCTGGGAGGCAGACCGAGGTCGAGCCCGCGGATGATGCGACTCGTTCCGGTGATGTCAGCTGGCAGGGCGGCTACAACCTATTGGTCATGCTGCCGTCGGCGGCTTGCAGGTGAGGCCGCCCCTGCGTCGAGGGCGCTCACGAAGAGGGCGGCGTCGAACACGAGAGCGGCCGGTTCCGTCGCTCGCATCTTGTCCCGGTCCTTGAGGCCGACACGCCTGCGGAGCTGAACGAGAAGATCGAGCAGACCGAGATCGCCGAGGACGTCCGGCACATCGACAACCGTACTGCCTCGGTGGGCTTCGACTTCGACTATGAGGCTCCGCTGCTGGCCCCGCTGCCGTTCGAGGACTTCGACAACGGGCTGACGCTGACGCCTGAGGTCGACACGACCTCCCGGATCACGGTCCGGCAGAATAAGTACTCCGTCCCAGCCCGCTTCATCGGTACGAACGTGCGTGTCTCGCTGCGGGCGGACGAGGTCTGGGTCTTCGATCGCAGCGAGATCGTGGTACGCCGCCCTCGGCTCGCGGGCCGCTATGGGTTCCGTGATCTGCTGGGCCACTACCTGGAATCCTGTGGCAAAGCCCGGTGCCCTGCAGCATTCGACCGGCCTGGCCGCGGCCCGCGAGAGCGGGAGGTTCACCGCGCTGGGGCACTGCCTCAGGGTTGCCCCTGCGCCGCCGGGTGCCCGCAGGGCCGCCCGGCCGCTGGGATATGTTCACGTCCGGGCCCGGCGGGGCGCGGACTCCGGGGTCCCGGGCCCGCGCCCCGCGTCCCGTGGGCCCGCAATGCCCTACTCGTCAAGCACTCATCATGGGTTGCCGTACGTACTGGAGGTCGGTGTGCATTCGCACCGCAGATCCTGGCTCCTCGGGCTGGTCGTCGCCCTCACCGCCGTTCTCGCCGCGCCCACCCCGGCCGCGGCGGTCACCGTCACGCCCGGGGCGATCTTCAACGACCCCGCGGGCACGGCCGCCGACCAGAACAGGATCCGCGACCACCTCGTCTCGCTCATCGGCGACGCCCCGGCGGGCAGCTCGGTGCGCATGGCGATGTACACCTTCACCGACGGCCCCGTCCGGGACGCGCTGATCGCGGCCAAGAACCGGGGCGTCTCCGTGCATGTGATCCTCGACCACTTCTCCTCCGAAACCGTGACCGCGGGCGGGGAGCTGGAGACCCTGCGCACCGCGCTGGGCACCGACCGGACCCAGCCCTCGTGGCTGCTGGACTGCGGCAGGAATCGCGGCTGCATCGGCACCCGCCCGCTGAGCAAGTCCGACGGCTCGCCGGACTACCCGATCAACCACAACAAGTTCGTCCTCTTCTCCCACACCGGAGGGGCGGACAACGTGGTGGTGCAGACCTCGTTCAACCTGACGACCCACCAGCGCGAACGCCTGCACAACAACGCGGTGACCCTCGTCGACAAGGGCCTCTACGACATCTACCGGGCCTACTTCGACGACCAGGTCTCCCACGCGGCCGGCGCCGGCCTGAGCCACTACTACAAGACGCCGATCAGCACCACGAACCCGGCGTACAAGGCGTACTTCTTCCCGCGCAAGGAGACGTCCGGCACCACCTACCAGACCGACGCCTCCACCGACATGGTCAAGCTGATCCTCGACAAGGTGAACTGCGCGGCGGGCTCCGAGGTGCGCATCGCGGCCAACCTCTTCTACCGGACCCACATCGCCGACAAGATGGTCTCCATGGTGGACGCGGGCTGCTCGGTGATCCTCGCCCACGACAGCGACCCCAACGGCGGCGGCAACGGTGTGAACTCCATGGGCAGGACCGTCGAGGGCATCCTCTCCGGGCAGCTCACCCAGCGCGTGGAGTGCTGGGAGACCCCGCCCGCCGGGCGCACCGGCAACATCGGTCTGCACTCCAAGTACCTGCTGGTCAACGGCACGTACGAGGGTGTCGCCGGCAAGAAGATCGTCTGGACCGGCAGCCACAACTACTCGTACCAGGCGCTGCGGTCGAACGACGAGACGCTGCTGAAGATCGACAACGCCGCCGTCTTCGACCAGTACAAGGCCAACCACGTGCAGCTCATGAGCTACTGCGCGGGCAGCTGAGCCGCACCGCCCCCGGCCCGTACGGACGGCGGCGGCAACGGCCGGAGGGCCGGGCTCCCATGGGGAACCCGGCCCTCCGGCGCGTGCGGGCGCGGACTGCTCGGCCATGATGGCGTTCAGCACGTTGAGCTTCGCCGCACTGCGCGCCGGCCGCATCGCGGCCAGGACACCCACCAGGGCGGCCAGCAGCAGGAAGATCCCGATGCGGTCCCACGGCGACGAAGGTGTGTCCCTGCAGGGCGGCCACGGTGATCACCGGCAGCGACAGCATCCGCGCGAACAACTCGTGGACGGAGACTACGCAGTCCTGGTGCTGGTCGGTGTGGGCGAACAGCCAGTCCATGTCGAGCCCGTTGGAGTGCGCGGCGGCGGTGATACCGGCTCCTGATCTGCTGAGCCCAGGCAGTGCGAAAGCAAGTAGCCCGTCTCATGTCCTGGTGGGCGCTGGCGACTGGCGGTACCCCGGCCTGCCCTGCGCATGGCAGAGCTGGGACCTGCGATCGTGGTGCCGGCCGCCCGTACCGTAACGGGCGGCCGGCGCGCAGCGGTGGTCAGCCTCTGCGAACTGATGCGCCGTAGTGATCGGTCTGGCGCACGACTTTCACTTCGCTCGGCCGGGCTGGCCAGGCCTGGATGAGATACCACTCGGTGACTTGGTCGGGGGCGAGATCGACAGCGGTGTCGCGGCCGCGGGCATGGATGCGCAACCGGTAGTCGCCGGGGCCCTGGAAAGACAGGACGGGGAGTTCTTCGTCCAAGTCGTCCATGACGCCGCGGATCGTGAGCTCGCCGGAGGGGGAGTGGGCGGAGATCTCGACAATCTCCTGCCAATCTCCGTTGCCGGGTGCGGGTGCGGGTGCGGGTGCGGTGTCGTGGAGGGTGACCGTCACGTCGATCTCACCGGTATGGATGCCGGTCATGACGGTGATGGCGCCATCAGCGACCCGCACGAGCCCGTTGTGTTCGCGGGCAAGGTCGGGTCCGGCAGGACCTTCCTCGTCACCGATCTCGAACTGGTGGTACTGAACAGGTACCAGCCCACAGCCCCGTTCGACCTCGTCGCTCATATCTCAGTCCTTCGCTGGGCGCCACGGCGCCTACTTGACCCACACCAGGAACGTGTCCTTCTCGATGGTGCGGTTGAACAGACAGAAGCTGCTGAGTGCTTTGCCGCCTTCCTCGATCTGCCTGCCGTTGATCACGCGACGGCTGAACTTGCCGCCGCCTGTTCGGTGACGTGCTCCCCGGATCAACGGCCTCCTCGCTCGTGCCCATCGGCTCAGACGGGCACGTGCTCTTGGTGACCTTGCACTTTCCGTAGTGCTTGCCGCTGCCGCTGCCGTTGGCGCTGGCGCTGGCACTCTGTAGTCGGGACGCACACCGACCCCGTGCAGCGGGCACTCACTCACCCTCTTCGACTCCACGCGTCGACCGTACCGTCAGGCAAACCCCCAGCTCAGCGGACGTACCCGAACGTCACGGGCCGTGGGACCGGATCTATGACCTGTTCCGGCGCTGGCAGCGGGACGGCACCTGGGCGAGGATCCTCACCCAACTCCAGGCCGAGGCGGACGCGAAGGGCGTGATCACCTGGGATGTCAACGTCGACGTCGACTCCACTGTTTGCCGGGCCCACCAGCACGCGGCCGGAGCGGCGAAAAAAAGGGGACCTTCAGAAGGAGCCACCCGGCGGTATCTTCGTCGAGCCGGCCGACCACGGCCTCGGACGCTCCCGCGGCGGACTGACCAGCAAAATCCACCTCGCGGTCGAGCAGGGGCAGAAGCCCTTGTCCGTCGTGATCACGGCCGGGCAGCGGGGCGACTCTGCGGAGTTCGAGCCGGTCCTGGAAGCCATACGGGTTCTCCGGCTGGGGCTGGGCAGGCCGCGCAAGCGCCCGAACCGGGCCCGGGCCGACGAGGCGTACGACTTGCTCAGCAGTCGCTCCTACCTACGCAGACGCCTAATTAAGGCCACCGTCCCGGTTCCGACGGACCGGGTCCGCAACCGCCTCAAGCGCGGATCACGTGGCGGGCGGCCGCCACAGTTCGACAGGGACGACTACAAGCAGCGGCACGCGGTCGAGTGCGGGATCAACCGGCTCAAGCGCCACCGGGCCGTCGCCACCCGGTACGACAAACTCGCCGTCCGCTACGCAGCGACCGTGCTGGTCGCAGTCATAAACGAGTAGCTGTGACCAGCACTTTCACAACAGGCCCCAGCGGAGCTTGCCCCAGCCCCTTGATGCTCGGGGAGCCCTTGCGGGAGATCAGCGCCTGAATGCAGCGGCGTCGCAGCTCACGCGCGCAGCCTTCGAGTCGTACGCCTTGTCGTGGGTCGTCGGCCGTGCGCGCCCCGAAGGCGCGAGGTCCTTCGGGGTGCGCGGCAGTGGTTCGACTTCAGGCGTTGTAGCCGCCGTGGGCGTCCAGCACCGCGCCCGTGACGTACGACGCGGCGGGGCTCGCCAGGAAGGCGATCGCCGCGGCGATTTCGTCGGGGTGCCCCATGCGTTGCAGAGACAGCGAGCTGACCAGGGCGTTGAGGGTCTCGGGGTCCGGCGGTTGCATGCCGCCCTCCATCAGTCCGGCCTCCACGACGTTGGCCGTGATGTTCCGGGGCCCGAGGTCGCGTGCGACGCCCATGGTGTACCTCTCGATCCCGGACTTGGTCGCCGCGTAGTCGGCAACGCCGGGGGTGCCGACCCGGGAGCCCAGTCCGGAACTCACCGTGATGATGCGGCCGCCCTCGCGCAGCACCCGGGAGGCGGCCCGGATGACGGCGATCACGCCGAGGTAGTTGGTGGCATGCATCCGGTCCAGTGCGGCGGTGTCGGCGTCCGGGTCGTCCACCGTGCCGGCCACCGAGATCGCCGCGTTGTTGACGAGGATGTCCAGGCCGCCGAAGTGCGCGACCACGTCGTCGATCAGCGCCGGCGCCCGGCTCGTGTCTGCCTGGTCGGACTGGAAGGCGACGGCCTTGGCTCCCTTGCCGTGCACCTCGTCGACGACGGCCTGCGCCTGCTTCTCGGAGCTGACGTAGGTGAAGGCGACGTCGGCACCCTGCTCGGCCAGCAGCCGTACGGTCGCGGCTCCCAGTCCGCGCGACCCCCCGGTGACCAGGGCGACCTTGCCCATGAGTGGCTTGCTCATTCTTCTCACCTCGTTGATTGACTCTTCCCGGCCAGTCGCAACGCTAATTGTTACGACAGGCTATTGCAACCTTCACTGTTACGACTGCACTGTCGTAACATAAAACGTTGCGGCCGAGAGGAGGGCTTCATGAGTGCCAACAGCAGGTTGACCATTGCCGCCCACGCGCTGGCCTGGATCGGTCTCTACCAGCGCCAGGGCCATGAGGTCGCCACCTCCGAGCAGATCGCGACCAGCGCGAACACCAACCCCGTGGTGATCAGGCGGCTGCTCGGCGAGCTGCGCAGGGCCGGGCTCGTGGAGTCCCGGCGGGGCGTGGGCGCGGGCTGGTCGCTGGCGCGCGAGCTGGAGTCGATGACTCTGCTCGACGTGTACGAGGCAGTGGAACCCGGCCCGCTGTTCGCGATGCACCGCACCACCCCGGACCAGGGATGCGTGGTGGGTTACGGCATCCAGCCGGCGATGCAGAGCATCTACGAGGGCATCGAGGAGACCCTGAAACACGAGCTGGCCCGCGTCACGCTCGAGAACGTACTCCGGGCCGTACTCGCGGCACCTCGCTAGTACGGCAGCGGTGCTTCCCGTGACTGATGGCCAGGTCGGGCGTTGGCGCCGGCGAGCAGCAGCTGCGTGCCATTACCGCCGAAGGCCTCGGCGAGATGTACTTCCGCGACGGAGGCCGCCGCGCCCAGTGCCTGGAGGTCGAGTTCACCGACGTGGCACAGTTCGAGATCGACCTGTAGCGCCGCGATGAAGTGGTCGGCACCCTCAGTCCGCCCGGTGGTGGCGGGTGAGGTGGGCGGCACTGCGAGTATTCCGGCGACAGATGGGTCGGTGCACCCTTCAGGTGACCCACGAAGTGCAATTCTGGCCTCGCGCCCCTGAGGCGAGACGCCGTGCCGCCACATCAGCCCGAACGAATGCAATCTCGGCGGGGTCGAGAACCTGCTCGCGCTGCCTGGCCGAGAACGACCGCCCGCCCCCGCCCGTCCCTCCAGGCGACACTAGGCGTCGCGGGAGCCGGCCTTCAGGGATGAGGGCGTCCTGCCAACGGGCGCCGGGGATCAGGGGCGGTAGATCATTTCGAGGAGGCCGGCGGCGATGAGCGTCCATGCGCCGATGGCGATGAGCCACCACCGGTCAGTGAGGGCGCCTGCTGTGACGAGGACGACGGCCCCGGTCATCAGGCTGATGATCCTGGACCGCATTCCCCATTTCCGGAAGGGTTTCATATCCCGAGTCCTGTCAGTAGTCCGGACGTTTTGGCGTCTGGTGGCCGGCGGGGTCAGCCGCCGACGTGGATGCCGGGGCGTCGGGTGGGGTCGGGTTCGTGTTTGCGGATGATCTCGCGGGTGACGGGGGCGGTGTCGCCGCGGCCGAGGAGGAAGTAGCGGAACATGTGGACCAGCGGGCTGCCTTCGGCCCAGGCGAAGTAGCAGTGCGGCTGGATGCCGGTGGCGTCACGCAGGGCGAGAAGGATGGCGGCAATGGCGTTCGGAGCCGCTGGGGCGCCGGCGCGCAGGACGCGGTAGCCGTCGACTTCGACACCGTGCACGGTGAGGACTTCGCTGAAGTCGGAGGGGTCGACGACGTCGATCTCCAGGAACAGGACGTCGGCCCGGCCGGGGACGGGGTTGGTGTGGCGCTGTTCGTCTTCCTTGCCGGCGTACTCGGCCGCGTCGCCGGCCTGGCGGCGGTTGGCGATGATGTTGATGGACTCGTCGTGAGCGAGGGTGTCGGAGATGAACCGGCGGGCGGTGGCGTCGAAGACGATGCGGTCGGCGCGCAGTTCGGTGGTGCGCGAGACGCGGGAGATCAGCGAGACGGCGATGATGCCGGCGATGAACACGCCGGAGATCGCGATGCCGTCGGGCTTGTCGACGATGTTGGCCACCAGGGCGTAGAACAGGATCGCGGTGAGCACCGCGAACCCAGTGCCCACCAGGCGCCGACCACGGCGGAACACGGAGACGGTGACGGCGAACGCTCCGGAGACCATCATGGCGAGGATGCCGGTGGCGTAGGCGCCGGCTTGTTTGTCGACGTCGGCGTCGAAGGCGATGGTGATGCCGATGGAGATGGCGGTGTAGACGATGACGACAGGGCGTACCGCCCGCCCCCATTCGGGGGCCATGCCGTAGTCGGGCAGGTAGCGGGGCACGATGTTGATAAGACCTGCCATCGCGGAGGCTCCGGCGAACCACAGGATCAGGATGGTGCTGATGTCGTAGACGGTGCCGAATGCCTCGCCGACGTGTTCATGGGCGAGCCAGGCCAGCGCGCGGCCGTTGGCGGCCCCGCCCGGTTCGAACTCGTCCTCGGGGATGAGGACGGTGGTGACGAAACTGGCGGCCAGCAGGTAGACGCTCATGATGAGCGCCGCGGTGGTGAGCAGCTTGCGAGTGTTGCGGATCCTGGACTGCAGGCGCTGCTCGGGGCCGGTGCCTTCGGCGGCAACCAGCGGCATCATGCTCACGCCGGTCTCGAAGCCCGACAGGCCCAGCACCAGCAGCGGAAACGCCAGCAGAGCCGGGCCCGCCAAGTCGCCGAACCCGCCTCCGGTGTCCGTGAGCGCGTCCGTCCATGCCGACAGAGCTCCGGAGGTGGTGAAGACATCGGCCAGGCCGACACCGATGATCACAGCGTTCAGTGCCAGGAACACCGCGACCAGCGGGATGGCCACCATGACCGCCTCGCTGAACCCCAGCAGGAACACCCCACCCAGGACCAGCAGCAGCGCCACGGTGAGGCCCACCTCGTGCCCGTGCAGGGCCTGCGGGAAGAACGGGTTCTCGACGACGTGTACGGAAGCGTCCGCGGTGGACAGGGTGATGGTGATGATCCAGGAGGTGGCAACAAAGCCGAGCAGGACCAGGACGAAGAGCTTCCCCCACCAAAACGGCAGCAGATCTTCTAGCATCGCCACCGACCCCGCACCGTGCGGGCTCTCCCTTGCCACCCTCCGGTACATCGGAAGCATTCCCAGGAGGGTCAGCGCCACGATCAGCAGCGTCGCCAGCGGGGAAACCGCCCCGGCCGCCAGCGCGGCGATCGCCGGCACGTAGGCGAGGCTGGAGAAGTAGTCGACGCCCGTCAGGCACATCACCTTCCACCAGGTGTGCGGCTCCGTGTGCCCTTCCCCTGCGGCTGGTCCCACCGGCTGTACCCGGTGACGCAGCATCCACCGCGCGAACCCACCCGTGGGCTGGGCCCGCAGCGCGGGACTGTCCACCGCCTCCGGCACGACCGGCCCTTGTCCGTCCTTCACGACGTCCCCCATCCCTTTCTCGTTTGCGCCCCAGGGGCAGCTTCAGTACCGCACAGCGCGTCCGGCGCCACGACACGATCATCGAGTATCCGCCCTGCCACAGCCGCCACTCACCGCACCCGGGCCAGGGCGGACTACAGGCGCGCGCTAGGCATGGCTGGCGCCCGAACGGCAGCTGACCTAGTGCAGGACTGGTCAGAGCTGAGCGCCTGGCGTTCGGCTGTTTCCCGGTCCCCGTCAGCCGGGTCAGGCGGGATCGGCTGGGAGCGTCTCCAGCCAGCGGTCCAGCTGACACCTAACGACGTGCCGGTCGTCAAGGGGAGCGTCCCCAACTGCCCCGGCGACAGTGCCCCTTACTGTTCCCCGGGCCGCCCGTGCCCACCACCCCCCAGGCGACGTCGATCTGGCGCAGCACGGACGACGGGGCGACCATCACCAAGGCGCTGACGCTGCCCCAGCAGTGAGCGGAGTATCCGAACTATGGCTGCGCCGGGACATGTTCGGAATCCTGTATGAGGCCGGGGTGTCGGGAACACACGCTTGATCGAGTACCGCCGCGTGCCGCTGAAGAAGCGGTGCGTCCTCCGTTTGCCGGTGTTGGATCCCGGTGTGAGCATGGTATGGGGGACCAGGGCAGGGAGCACCCATGGCCAACGAACCGCACGACAGCCAGGACACCGCCGTCGTCGACACCGTCGTCGTCGGCTCTGGCTTCGGCGGGGCGGTCACCGCGTACCGCCTCGCGGAGGCCGGCCGATCGGTGCTGGTAGCGTACCCACCGGGCGGCTTCCCCCGCAGCCCCGCCGACATGGCCCGCAACTTCTGGGACCCGAGCAACGGCCTGCCGGGGATGTTCGGCATCTGGTCCTTCCGCGGCCTGGAAGGCGTCGTCTACAGCGGTCTGGGCGGTGGATCCCTCATCTACGCCAATGACCTGCTGCGCAAAGATGAACAGTGGTTCGTGCACGAGTCACCGCTGCCCGGCGGTGGTTACGAGAACTGGCCGATCGGCCGCGCCGACCTCGACCCGCACTACGACCGGGTCGAGCGCATGCTCGGCAGCACGCCCTACCCGTACGCCGGCACCCCGAAAACCCTCGCCCTGCACCTGGCCGCACGCCAGCTCGGCCTGCCGGTGTTCCGGCCGCCGCTCGCCGTGTCTTTCGCGCCCCGGCCTGGCGCGCTGCCGGTGCCGGGCGCGCAGCTCACCGATCCCGGCTACGGCAATCTGCACGGTCTGCCCCGCAGCACCTGGCGGCTGGGCGGCGAGTGTGACGTCGGCTGCAACTACGGCGCGAAGAACACCCTCGACCACACTTGTCTGTCGGCCGCCCGCCACCACGGCGCCGATGTGCGCACCCGCTGCGAGGTGCGGGGCTTCACGCCCCGTGCCGGCGGCCGGGACGTCTCGTACGTCGTCCACGACCCGGCCCGGGAAGGCCGCCGTACGGCCACCGACCGGCTGCCCCAGCACCACATCGGCTGCCGCCGCCTGGTGCTGGCGGCGGGCACCTTCGGCTCGACCTATCTGCTGCCGCGCAACCGCGTGGCACTGCCCGGCCTCAGCGGGGCGGTGGGCACCCGGTTCTGCGGCAACGGCGATCTGCTCGGGATGGTGCTGCGCGCCACCGCCGGCGCTGGACGCGCCCGGCCGCTGCGACTGGACGGCAGTAGGGGACCGGTCATCACGAGCGCCGTGCGCGGCGGCGACGCGCTCGACGACGACGGCTCGACGGGGCGCGGGTTCTACATCGAGGACGCGGGCTACCCGGATTTCGTGGCATGGCTCGTCGAGTCGTCCCAACTGCCGGGCGGCGCCCGCCGGCTCCTCGGGTTCGGGCTACACCGGCTGCTGGCCCGGCTCGGCGTGGACCCGGCGTGCCGTGTCGGCGGGCAGCTGGCGCTGCTGCTCGGGCCCGCGGCGTTCTCCGCGACCTCGCTGCCGCTGTTGGGCACGGGACGGGATGTGCCGGACGGCCGGTTGCGGCTGCGCCGCGGTCACCTCGACATCGACTGGACGACGCTCACCTCACGCCCGTACTTCGACCGGGTCCGCTCCACCATGCGGGACATCGCGGGTGCGCTGGGCGGCGACTTCCTCGACAACCCGCTGTGGTGGTGGGGCAACCGAGTGATCACCATGCACCCGCTCGGCGGCGCCCCCATGGGCCGGCACCCCGGGGAGGGCGTGTGCGACGACATCGGCGAGGTCTTCGGCTTCCCCGCTCTGCACGTGCTGGACGGGGCGCTACTGCCGGGCGCGGTGGGCGCGAACCCCTCCCTGACGATCGCCGCCGTCGCGGACCGGGCCTGCGACCGGATCCTGGACGGGAAGGCGGCGTCGCGTACGGCAGGTCGGGCGCCGGCAGGGCGTCCGGCACACGAGCGGCCGACGGCCGTCGGGACCGCGCTTCTCACGCCGGCCGAAGCCGCCCCGCCGGCCTCCGCGACGCCGGCCACCCACCCTGGACGCGGCCGCTCCGGCAGCCTCGCGGGCTCCACCGGCACCCCAGCGGGCTCCGCCCACACCCCGCCCGCCGAGCCGCCGACCAGCCTCAGCTTCACCGAGGAGATGAAGGGCCACGTCGCCCTCGATGTCGACGACCCCGAGCAGGGCCGCGCCCTCGGCCGCTCGTTGGGGCAGCGGCTGAGTTTCCGGCTCACCATCACCGCCCGCGATGTCAACCGCTTCGTCACCGATCCAGAGCACGCGACGGACGCCGTCGGCCACGTCGACTGCGACATCGTCGGCGGTCGGCTGAAGGTGGAGCGCGGCTGGTTCGAGCTCTTCACCCGGGACGGCGACCCGAGCAGGCGGCGCATGCTGTACCGGCTCTACCTGCGCACACAGGAGGGCACTCCGCTCACCGGGCACAAGGACGTCCACGACGACCCCGGCGTCGACGTCTGGCCCGGCACCTCCACCCTGTACGTCCGCCTGCTCACCGGGCACACCCACCCCGACGAAGACCCCACCGCGACCGTCATCGGCGCCGGCGTTGTCGTCATCCGGATCGGCGACTGCCTCCAGCGGCTGACCACCTTCCGCACCACCGGCCCGCACCCGGGCCGTGCCATGGAGCGCTTCGGCAAGCTGTTCCTGGGCGAACTGTGTGCCGTCTACGGCGAGCGGCTGGCGCGCGCCGTGCCCTGGAGGGACAGGCCGTGAACCTCAAGCAGCTGCGCGCGCACGCCCGCGAGCTCGACTTCACCCCGTGCGAGCCGGTGCGCTGGCTGGCCCCGGCCTCCCTCGTGCGGACCGGCGTCATGGTGGCCTTGGCCGACGTATTCGCCGCATACGCGGACAAGCGGGAGATCCAGGGTACCCTCAGGGCCGAGCCCCTGCGGGCCCCGCTCGACGACCGCGGCGCGCGCGAACTGTGGATCGACTACGTCGCCGACCTCGGCGACGGCTTCGAGGCCACCGCGTCCGTGGCCTCGGCCCTCGCCGCCGCCGACGTCACGGTCCGCCGAGAGCGGCTACCGCGCGGCTCGATGCTCGTGCTCGGCGGCGACGAGGCCTACCCGGTGGCCTCGATGGCGCTCTACCGCGACAGCATGACCGGCCCTTATGCCTCCGCCCTGCCGGCCACCGAGGGGACCGGGCCGCTGATGCTGGCGCTGCCGGGCAACCACGACTGGTACGACGGCCTCACCGCGTTCCTGCGGACCTTCGCCGTGCGCCAGCCCGTCGGCGGCTGGCAGACCCGGCAGACCCGCAGCTACTTCGCCGTACGACTGCCGGCCAACTGGTGGCTGGTCGGCCTCGACAGCCAGCTCGGCGCTTACATGGACGACCCCCAGCTGGGCTACTTCCAGAGCCACCTCTCAGCCCGGCTGCGGCCGGGCGACGGGGTGATCGTCTGCTGCGCCGAACCCACCTGGGTTAAGTGCGCCGACGATGCCGACGCCTTCGACACCCTGCACTGGTTCGACCGCAACGTGGTCCGCACCCGCACCGACCCGCGCACGGGCGAGCGGGTGCCCACCGGTGCGTCGATCCGGCTGTGGCTGACGGGCGACAAGCACCACTACGCCCGCTACGCCGAGCGCTTGCCCACGGATCCGCCCGAGCGTGCGGACCTCCCTCCGGATCCCCAGCGCCGGCAGATGGTGACCTGCGGTCTCGGCGGTGCCTACCTGGCGTCGACCCACACCCTGCCCCGCAGTTTGTCGCTGCCGCCGCCGACGACCCGGATGCGGGAGAAGGACGACCCTGCGGTGACCTTCACCCGCGCCGACGAGAGCACGTACCCTCGGGTTGGCGAGTCCCACCGGCTCGCCCGCCGTATCGCCGTGCCGTGGTCCCCGTACTGGCTGCCCCGGCGCAACCTCGGCTTCGCGGGGCTCACCGCGGCCGTGCACACCGCCGCCTTCCTCGTCCTCGGCGTCCTGTTCGCCGTGGCGCAGGACCGGCTCCAGCCCGTCGACGCCGTACGGTACGGGGACGGCGGGGACCTGGGCCAGTTCACCGCGGTGATCGGCGGTGTCGTGCTGGTGTTGTGGTGTCTGCTGCGCCGGACATGGCGCCCGCGTCCGCCCCGGCCCCGGGCCGCTGATGCCGTACTCCTGCAGGCGGTGGTGGCGCTGGGGGTGCTCGCCGTCACCGTCGCGCTGCCGTTCCCCGGGGACTGGCCCGGCTGGGGTGTACTGCCGGTCTGTCTGGCGGTCGCCGCGGTGCTGGGCGCGGTGGCCGGCTCGCAGGCCTTCGCTCTATGGGTGCTGTCGGCGCGCGGCGGCGCCGTCGCCGACTGGCAGATGTCGGGGCAGGCCGTCGAGGACCACAAGGGTTTCCTGCGCCTGCACATCGCGCCGAACGGCGACCTCACCGTCCACCCCTTGGTGCTCGACGGTATTTGCCGCCGCTGGGATCTGGCGGACGCACCAGGCGGCCGGAAAAGGGCAGTGCCTGCCGAGCCCCTCACCGTGCGGCTGATCGAGGCCCCCGTCGTGATCGCCCGGGAGGCCAATCGCCATGACCGCACGACCCGAACCGAACCGGCGCGGCCACGGCAGCACCGACTCCCGGGCCGGGACCGGCTCCGTCCGCCGCACGCCCACGCGCCCCACCTGCCGTGACCACCGTAACGGAGGTGCAGCCCTTCACCGCCCGCGACGGCCGGCCGCTGACCGTCGTCCATGTGGAGGGCCAGCATCCGCCGACCCGGGGTCCGGTGCTCGTCGTGCACGGAGCGGGCGTACGCGCCGAACTCTTCCGACCGCCGTTGCCCAGGACCGTCGTCGACGCCCTCATCGACGACGGCTGGGACGTGTGGCTGCTTAGAAGCCATTTCACTTGGCGTGATCTTGCGGCAGTCTGGGCTGATGACTGCTGCGCTTGTCGAGCGGATGGCGCCGGATGACCTGTGGACCTTGTTTCAGCGGGTGGTGCCGCCTGCGCCGGTTCACCCGCAAGGTGGAGGGCATCGTCGGCGAGGGGACCGCGAGGTGCTGGCCGCGATCATCTTCGTGGCCGCCTCGGGCTGCACCTGGAACCAACTGCCACCGGGCTTCGGCCTGTCAGGCGTGACCGCGTTCCGGCGGTTCACCGAGTGGACAGAGGCGAGGGTCTGGGCCAAGCTCCATCGCCTGGTCCTGGACGAACTCGGTGCCCGGGGTGAACTGGACTGGTCGCGGTGCGCGATCGACTCTGTCAGCGTCCGAGCCCTCAAGGGGGGCAGCTGACGGGACCGAATCCGACCGGCCGTCGGCGCCGTGGGCCGCGGCGGGAGCGGATGGGCGGGATGCCGCGGACCAGCGGGATGAGAGCCTGGCTGTCATGGAGGTTGGCGGCGGAGATGCCGACCGACAGGGTGGCGGTAGTCGTGGCCTTTGTCGCCGTGCAGTTTGCCGGGCCTGCGACGATGGTTTGCCTCCCGTGGCATCCGGCATCGTCTGGCCCGCAAGGGCATCGAGTGGCCCGGCACCTGGGCCGGCACCGCTGGGTCGTGGAGCGGACCGTGTCCTGGCTGTCCGGCTGCCGTCGCCTGCACCGCCGCTACGAGCGCAAGCCGGCACACCATCCTTGCCTTTCCAGCCATCGCCGCGACCCTCATATGCCACCGCAGATTGGCCAGGTGAAATGGCGTCTAAGAGCACTGGGTGTCGGTGAGCTTCGGCATAGTGCCAGACGCCGTCGCCGGTAACCGACATCGCCCCCATGACCGTGCGGCGGGGCTCGGGTCCGAGGGCCGGGACTGGATGCAGATGGCCCCTCTGATCGCGGCCAGCCTGCCGGGGCGACGGCTCCATCCACGCTACGCCGAGTCCCGGGGGAGCTCATCCCGATCACCGCGCAACCGCTGCCGGGCGCCCGTACCGCGCCGGAGCTAGCATGGAAGAAGTCGAGCACAGCGATAGAGGCCGGCCCAGCGGTGGCGGCCCACCAGGTCGGCAGCCCGATCACAGATCGCAGTCAGCCAGCGTACGCCTCCCCGGCCCCCGGCCGTCTCTGCCCCCTCTGGCAACGGAGTGCATCGTGGCGAAACAATCGAGCACCGACGGCATGCTCCAAGCGCTGCGCGCGGAGCACGTGACCGTCAAGGAGACGCGTAACTGGCGTCACCACAAGCGTAACCACAGGACTCAATAACCAATGTGAACGGCGTGATGATGCATCACTGGGTCACCTCCGGTGTCGAGCCCACCATGAGGATCTGCTGCGCCGGCCACCGGACCGTGCCGGGTCCGCTGGGTCATGGCGTGCAAGGACGGTGTCGTCCATATGGTCGGCAACGGTTGCCTCAACCCGGCGGGGGCGGGCGACACGAGCGTACTGCGGGCCGTGAACGATGAGGCTCCGCTCCCTCCCGACGAGCACGCCGATACCGAAGGCGATGCCAGACTCTAGGGTCGCGCGTGGAGAACCTGGGTGGCCGCGCCCCCTGGCCCAACGGGCAGCCCGAGGCAATCGAGAACCACGCTGTACCAGACTCTGCCCTCGGTACCCGTCGTCGGTACGACGGTCAAGTCCCCTTCGGCCCGCCACTCCGCAGTCACGCCGGGAGAGATGGGGCTGGCCCGTGAGGGATACCATGGGGCGGTCCAGCCGCCCGAATCGAGTTCGTCCCTGGCCCAAACGAGCGGCAGTGGTGAATCATTGTGGATTTCGACCGCCATGCGTATACGCGACACCGCGATCGCCTCACCTCAGGGTCACCAGGACGCGAGGACACATGCGCGCCCTTGTCTCAGATGCTGCGCGGGCAGCGGCATTTCCAGTGTCCGACTCCGGGTCTGGCATTGCAACTGGAAGCCGCGGCGACTCGTAGCGGACGCGGGGGTGCTCCGATCCGATACCGGGGCTGTAGGGATGTGCCGGGGTCCTTCCCGCTGACGCGGGGTCTACTCTCTGTGCCGCGGCACCCGCTCCCCGCTCGACGAGTCCTCCCCGACGACGCCCGCATTCGCCACCTCACCCTGGCCCTGTCCCCGAGTCACGCGGCCCGTCTCTTCGATGCCCAGGACGTCGGTGCCGGCGAGCAGCAGCTACGTGCTATCGCTGCCGAAGGCCCCGGGGAGATGTACTTCCGCGACGGAGGCCGCCGCGCCCATGGCTTGGAGGTCGAGTTCACCGACGTGGAACGGTTCGAGTTCGACCTGTAGCGCCGCGCCGCGCCGGAGTGGTCGGCACCCTCAGTCCGCCCGGGGGCGGGTGGCACGGGTGCCGACCGACCCAAGACACCGCCCGAAGGGGTGCTCGGGCAGCAGCCCACCCCCGCCCGCTCGTGCCGGTAGTAAAGTCGGTACTGTTTTCTTGATGGGTCCGGTGTTTTGCCGGGCCGTGGGAGGAAGGCCATGATCTGCGCTGGACGCCGGCACCTGGTGCGTACCCTCGCTGATATCGCGGCGCAGCTGGGCATTGCTGAGCAGACGCTCCTGAACTCGGGTCGGCACCAGGCGCCGGGTTTTCCTGTGCCGCTGGGTGCGGGCCGGACCCGGCTCTACGACGGCGAGCAGGTCGACGCCTACCTCGCGGGCCGTCCGGTTCCGCAGCTGCCGGCCGCCGACGACGACGAGGACCTGCTGGACCGTCAGGAGGCCGCCGCGCTGCGCGGTGAGCCGTTGTCGGTGTGGGACCGCCGCAGGAAGGACCCGGCCGTGCGCGAGCATGTGGTGGTCGTGGGCGGTGTCGAGCACTGGCCGCGCCGGATCGTCCGCGAGTACACCCCCGCGCCCCGCCGTGGCACCAGCGGCGGGGCCGGCGGGAGGCCTGTCGGGGCCGGGGACCAGGTCCCGCGCGACCAGCTCCCCGCGCGCGTCGCGCAGCTCCTTAACGACAACCCCGCTCTGACCGCGGCCGATGTCGCCGACGGCCTGGGCGTGCACCGCAACACCGCGACCGCGGCACTCGTGCAGTGCCGCGCCGAACGGATGGCCGACCTCATGGAGCAGCGAGGGGTGACGGCAGCCGAGGCCGCCGCCGCGCTCGGCTACCCGGCCGGACAGACCCGCCGCGCGAGCGTGCGCGCCGAGGCCGTCCTGCGCGGCCGCCGGGCGCGCCCGTACCTGGCCGCCGTCGCCAAGGCCCTGCACGCCCGCGGCTGGAGGGCCACCAGCACCCCGCCGGACGTCCAGCACCCCGAGGACGACCTGTGCGTCGCCGCCCTCACCCTGGACGCCCCCCAGGCGCCGGCCCTCGCTCTGGTGTGGTCCGAACGCCACGGCTGGCGCACCGCGACCTCACGCCGCCACCCGTTCGGCCGGGGCGCAGCCTGGCCCCCGCCCGGCGACGGTGTCCGCCACCTCGCCGTCGGCACAACTCCCGCCCCCGCCGACGTCGTCAAGGCCCTCGACAGCACAGGCTGACGACGCCCTCCCCAACGCACCCGTCAGAGCCCCCAGAGGCCTCTGTGGGCTCTTGCCGTATCCGCCTGACGTTCCCTGTCCGACCACGGTGCCAGGGCGCAGCACGTCGGCGCAGAAGCGGCGCACCAAGGCACACAGGACCTGCCGTCGGCCGGGCGCGGCACCGGACGGGCGCACTGGCCGGACGACTCTTCCCGGTTGGAGCAGCGGGCCGGGGCCCGGCGGCCGCGCCGCCCGGGGGCGTGCCGGGGGTGCTGCGCACCCCCGACCGTGCGCTGCGCGCACTCACGCCCGGGTGGGCCCGGGGCGCCGGGACGCTGCGACTCCGTACGCGGTGGGGAACCACACCCGGGTCCGTCCGGCCTGCGCAGGGTGATCCGGTCGACCAGCCCCCTCGGCACGCAACTTGGCCAGCCGCCACCGGGTCTGCTCGATGCGCACCTCGGGCGCGATCACTCGGTGTATCTGCTCAGTGGTGGCCATCAGGTACTGCGGCAGCACGCCCAGCGCCAGCCGGTTCCCGCTGCCCGCGTCCACGCCGATCATCACGGATCCACTCGCCTCCCGTCTGGTGCGGCACCCGCCTGCCCGGCGCCGCGCGTACCGGTCACGGCAGCAGCCGGCCCCGACCAGAGCCCCGACCACGAAGGCCCGACCACAGTCACGCAGCGACAACGCCACCGTGGACCAGGCCCACATCCCTCCGACAACCGTCCGCACTCTCAGCCACGCTCGCTCGCGAATCGGCAGGTCATCACGCTGACCCTGCCGCGGTCGGGAGGCCGATACCCCCTCGCCCGCCGCCCGGACCACCTCCCACAGCAGGAAGAACAGAGAAGTACGTAGGGGCGGGACAGACTCCGGGCGGCGGGCGAGGGGATCGGGCACCGCTGGTGTTGCTCGCGCGTGACGGCGGGGCCGCGCGCGATGCCGACCGTGCAAGCCCCCGGCCGGGGCGCCGGGAAGCCCAGCGGGTCCTACGGGTCCCTACCTGGGCGGTTGCCGCACGGCTTGACTCGCAGGGGCAGCCGCCTTGAGGCCATGGGCACACTGGCCATCTCATTCGAGCAGCTCATGTCCGAGCAAATCAATGACATGGGGGCGCCGCGAGGGTTGTCCGTCTACAGTTTTGGCGGGCGCATGCCAAGCCATGCCCTGCGTGCCGACCAGGTCCAAGCGATCTTGCATCAACCGGATCACGCATCGCGCAGGGGAGCGCCAGTGCGCGCTGCAGAAACGCTCGCCCGGGAGTACACGCAGACCCGCGACGTCACCAGAGCTCTGCAGGAGGGCATGCGCTTGATGGCGTTGGGCGTGGACTTCCACCAGTACCAACGGTTCACTCAGCTCACTCCCGGTGTGGGCTACACCTACGGCAATCCGGAAGACCCCCGATTCTCGGTGGAGCCCGCCCTAGCCGTAGGCCTCGCGCAAGAGGCTGGTGTCGATCGGTGCCCAGCTGCCGTCGGGCCTCTGGGCCCGGACCGGAGTAGCATTCATCTCCTGAGTGAAGGTGCCGTCCGGGTTGGCGAAGATTTGCGACGACTCGGTAGTCGCCGCTTCCACGGTAACCCGCTCACCAGTCTGCGCCGCGCGAGCGCACGCCTCCGGCTCCTCGGTCCCGTCCGTCGGCGCCGAGTGTGATCCGTCATCGGCTGCTGGTGCCGCCCCGACCATTGGGACTGTACTTCCCAGGAGCGTGACGGCCAGCGCCCAGCCCCCTACTGCCAGGCGCCAACCATGCCGCCGTTGCTGCGTAAACACGCCCCCACCTGTCCCTTAAATGCTCATTACAAGAAACTGAGAAAATGTGAACGGCATAAACGCGCAGGTCAACGGTGTCAGAGTCACATCTCGGTCTCTTTTTGCCTCCTCTGTGGACGCCAGGCAGACGCCTACAGTGACGGGGGTCTGAACTGCCGGCACCCGCGGCCCGGCCGCTTGCAGAACGGTCCGGGAGAACGCGCAGCGCCTCACGCGCGAGATCAATACCGTGGGCCAGGCCGGCCCGAGCACCGGGGCAGCTGCGGCCAGGTGCAACCCGAGGTGGCCACGAAGATGATCGCCGCCAGGCATTCACGGTCCCCGGCCTGACGCCGCCCACCGCCCTGCGGGAGTGCGACCTGCGTCGGCGGGACCACCCGCCGAAAAGCGTCCACAACTCGTCCGGCACCAACCGCTCCACCAGATCCGTCATGCACGGCTCAACGAACGATCACGCCATCAGAAACGATGTCTAAACTCGATGGCGCAACGGAAGCTCTGTGTCGTCTTGGTGGGACTTGCGGGTCGTCGCACTCACCCTTGGTGATGATGGAGAGCCCAGTGCCGGTCGTTCGGTGTCGGCTCGGTCCGCCAGCGAGCCCGGAGAACTCCGTCTTCGTCCGGCATGACGGCGGTGAACAGAGGCACACGTTCATCCGCGGAAATGGACAAGAGTGCGGCGGCGGAGGCACTGGATATCCGCGCGGTCAGCTCCAGGAAGTCGTCCTCGGTGGCGATGGCGCTGAGGATACGGCCGGCATCGTCCTGCCAGACGGCTTCGATGAGGCCTTCGGCAGGGAGTGCTGCCAGAACGGCCTCGATGTCAGGGGTCAAGGGAGGCCATACCTCCAGCCGGGCCCGGGGAGCCAGTTCGGCGCGGACTGTGCTGATGGTGTCGACGGTGAGGTGGTGCCATCGTGTGGCACCCTCGAGGTACGTCTCTTCCAGGATGCCGGCGACGCCGTCGACGACGGCCCGGCGCAGGCAAGTCCAGAAGTCGTCGTCGCCGGGCCGCTGGATGCCCTCTTCGTCCTCCTCGAAGCTGTAGGGAGAGGCGTCCATGCGTTCTACGAACAGTCCGAGATCGCGGGTCCGGGCCAGCGCATCCACACATGGCCGGCTGCTGCTGATGTAGAGGTACTGATCCCACCCCACATGGGCTGCGAAGGTGTCCTCGACCTCCAACCTGCACCATGCGCCGTTATCACGCAGCATGGCTCGCACCAGTTCCAGTCCGATCTCGAGCGGTACTTCGGCCCCGTCGTGGAAGCCGGTCAGGCCAGTCGGAAAGAGGCCGTCCAGCCCAAAACCATCCACCGGAGGCTCGACACCGAAATGCGCCAGGGAGGGGCCCTGCGGTTCACGTACGGCCAAGTGATCGATTCCGGTGTCCTCAGCGAACGCCGCAACCGCCTGCAGATAGGCCGCCTCGACCTCGCCATGATCGCTGACGGTGTCCGCTGGGCCGGTGTAGGACCCGTGTTCATCGCGGTCGGAGGGGTCGTACTTGGTGACGCAGTAGAAGTAGGTCAGCACGGCACCATCCTCCAGGAAATGCCGGACTGAGGCACCGGGGGTAGGAGTGCCCCCCGACACGTTCGAGATCGTCCGGTCAGCCGGAAGCCTGGCGCCGCGGGGACCAGATCCTGTCCATGCGCAATGCCGAACTGGAAAGGGACGCCGGCAAGCTCAGGTCACAGCTCACCGAAGACAGCGACGGAGTAGTCCGCGCACTGCGTCCGACCTGACATCCCCGCCTCGCCCCGGACCGCCCTCCGGACCGGGGCCTCCTCCGGTCTCGGGACTGGTGAGCTTGCATGTTGAGGTGTCGCGTATTCCAGCTCACAGCGCCCCGATCGGTCACTCTGGGGTCATGCGGGCGGTGTCCAGGGTCCGGCCCGGAGTGAGTATGTTCGTCTGATGGCGCGTTCGCAGCGCTTCGGGAGGGGAAAGTGCCGGTGGACGTCGTCGCGATTATGGAAGCACTGGCTGAACAGGGCGTAACGGCGCTGTTCAAGGCCGACGCTGAGCGGATGGCAGAGAGGGGCAAGCCTTGGACCTTCGTTGCCAGTGGAGCGCCGTTGCGTGAGGACGTCCTTGTGCGAACCGATGCCGCGTCTGTGGAGCAATGCCTCGCAGTGTGCTTGCCCCGCCTGCGTGAGCTGGGCTTTTGGTTCCCTGAGTGAGAGAGCAGGTGTGACCGAACCGCCGCCCTGGATGTCAGTGCCGGCTGCTTACATGCGCCCATGGACACCGTGCACACGACCGCCGCCCTCCTCCCGGACCCCGCCGAGCTCCGCGCGTACCTGCGCGCGCTCGCCGTGCTGGACCAGGCGATCTGCCGCGACCCGCGGTTCTCCCGCTACTCCTTCTCCACCACCTGGGGGCCTGGGACGGAGGCGGCCCTGATGGACAACGGCTCGGGTGACGACTTCTCCGTCCTCTTCACCCCGGCCGGTGTGCTCGTCCGCGGCTTCGACCACGAGTCGGAGATGAGCCCGTACGCCACGCACGACGAACAGGTCTGGCCCGGAGTCATTGACGAGGTGCCCGCCGCGCTGCGCCCGCTCCTGGACGACCCGGCCTTCGTCGACGAGGGCCTCGGCGCCCCGCGGGTCACCGCCTGCCTGTGGTGGGAGACCGGCGGCAGCGGCTGGCGCACCGGCTCGGGCATCGAGTTCCCCTCGGGCAGTCCGGACCCGGACGGCTCCAGGCACCTCTTCCGCCTCCTCACCGACCGCTCCCCCGAAGCCGTCCGGGCGCACTTCGAGGAGGACTACGGGCGGCCCGTCCCCCTCCACACCGTCCGCCGCGTCCTCGCGGGCCACCCCCTGACCCCCGAAGCCGCCCGCGGCCTCAACCCGGCCGCCCTCTCCGACGAGGCCCTGCTCCGCCGGATCGCCGCCGACCCCGAGGTCGAGACGTACCTCGCCCGCGACGGCGAGTTCGACCTCACGCGGACCGACCCCATCGAGTCGATCGCCCTGCCGGTCGGTCTCCCGGTGGAGCCCGTGGCCGGCTGCAACGCGGGAGGCACCCACTACCTCTGCGGCCCGGCCGGCTCCGACCGCGTCCGCCCCGTCCTCTACACCGACTCCGAGGGCCAGGCTTCCCTCATCGGGGAGTCCCTCGCCGAGGCCCTGACCCTGGCCATCGTCCTCCACTCCTGGCACGACGCCCTGGCCGGCTTCCGTCCCCCCGCGCTCAACGCGGACTACCTTGAGGACAACCCGGACCACCCCGAGGTCCGCGACCGTCTCCTCGCCGCCCTCCGCCTCCCCCCGGCCACCGAGCCAGAGGTCCTGGCCCGCCTCCTCACCACGGCTGCCCGCACCGTCCCGGACGGCTTCCTCCCTTCGGTCGAGGGCGAGGAGGACGCGGCCTTCGAACCGATGCTCCGTCTGCCGGCCGAGTAGGACTTCTCAATGCCCGTGTCAAGCCGCAGCGGGTGCTGTCCAGACGGGGTTACTCCGCTGGTTCAATGCTCGCCGCGATGCCTCGTCTCCGAAGGCGAACCGCCAAAACCTCCATCTCGACGAGCGTGCCGATGAGACCGGTCCCGGTCAGTTCCGCGGCTTGTGCTCGTGCTTCGCCCAGGGATAGTGCCTGCGCATCGCGGAGGGCCTGCAGCACTGGAACGAGGCTCGGCACGTCTCCAGAGAGGCGAAGCCGCGCGGGCCCGTGCGCTTGCAGCAGAGCCTGTCGGATGTTCTCGGGTGTGACGGGGCCGCTGTCTTGCTCGCACCATCCATTCAGGCAGTCCATGCATCGTCCTTCGGTGCCCCAGCGGAGCATGCCGCGGTCGAAGAACTGACCGACATCGCAAGTCGTGGTGCCTCCGCAGGCACTGCACCGGCCTGTGACCTGTACTCCTTGCGTGATCACAGGGGGCTCCTCAGCGTCATGGATCGATGCAGATCGGATCCTCCATGAGAAGTCGGCTTTCGTCGATCAGGTTTGCGATTGGCGAGCAGCCCTATTGGGCGATTGCCGATGGTGGCGTGAGTTCGTAGTGCCGCTGGTCTCGGAGAAGTGCCCACAACACGTTGACTCGTCGCCGGGCCAGCGCCAGGACTGCTTGGGAGTGCCTCTTGCCCTCGGCTCGTGCGCGGTCTTAGAGGTCGTTCTCTTTCCGAACCTCACGTGTGGTTTCTGCTGGTCAGGCATGAGATTGCGGTTGTTGCGGGAGCCTCGATCCCGTTGCTGGCCGAGATGTCGGGGGGTGGCGGGTGCCGTCGATGCGGGCGGTCTTGGAAGCGCGGCAGAAGGCGGCCGCGGTGCGGGTGGAGGAGCTCGAAGCCGAGCTGGAGCGAGTGCGGGCGGCTCTGGTGGAGGCGGAGGAGGTGCTCAGGCGCCGGGTGATCGGCCTGGAGCAGTATCTGGAGGCGCTGGCCGACGCGGATGCGCCGGTCGAGGCGGTCACGTCGCAGAGGAAGCCGGTAGGCCCGCGCCGGGCGGTGCCTCACCGTCAGGAGGCGGCAGGAACCGAGGTGCTGTCGGTGGACTACCAGGCTTTGATGGCCGCCGCCGTGGAGGCGGGAGCCGATGGGCTGGGTGCCCGGAGGGCGGCGGTGGTGCTGGGATGGGACAGTGCCTCCGCCTCCCGTGTCGAAGGAGCGCGGGCCCGGCTGAAACGGCTGGTGGAACGGGGCTGGCTGGTCGAGGAGAAGGCGGGCAGGTTCACGCTGCCCGCGCCGGAGCAGGACGCTGCCGGAGCTGGGCGGCCAGGCGGCGGCTCATGAGCATGGTCATCGACCACAGGACGACGGCCTCGCTGCTGTCGGTGCGTCGTTCGTAGTCCCGGACCAGGCGCCGGCTGCGCAGGAGCCAGGCGACGGATCTTTCCACGACCCAGCGGCGGGGAAGGACCTGAAAGCCGCTGGCATCGTCGCTGCGGCGGACGATGTCGAGGACGACGCCGAGGTGCTGGGTGGTCCAGTCGGTGAGGTGGCCGCTGTATCCGCCGTCGGCCCAGATGCGCGCCAGCCGCCGGAAGTGATTCTTCGCCGCGGGCACAAGGGTGCGGGCGGCGTCACGGTCGGTTGTGGAGGCCGGCGTGACAGCACGGCCAGAAGCAGTCCGAGGGTGTCGGTGAGCAGGTGCCGTTTGCGGCCGTTGATCTTCTTCCCGGCGTCGTATCCCCGTGAAGTGAGGGGGACCGTGGCGTCCGCCTTCACCGACTGCGAGTCCACGACCGCCGCACTCGGCTCCGGGCTATGGCCTTCAGCCCGGCGGACTGCCTCGCGCAGACGTTCGTGCAGCTCGGACACCAGCCCCGCATCCCGCCAGCGGACGAAGAAGGCATACACCCGCGGCCAGGGCGGGAAATCAGACGGCATCGCCCGCCACTTGATGCCGTTGTCGACGAGATAGCGCACCGCGTCGATCATCTGCCGGTGGCAGTAGCCCTCCGGCCGCCCGCCCCGGCCCGCCAGCCATCCGGGAACCGGCAGCAGATCCCGCACTGACGCCCACTCGGCATCGCTCATGTCCGAGCCGTACCGGGGCCGGCGATCCGGCCTGTCGGCCGCGTTCCCGAACCGATGGGCGAGACAGTCACACCCAGGGGTGGACGGACTGGACCCGGCAACCGCGATCACGCGACACTTCGACAACAGGGCCTCTTGCTTCTCGCTGGACTCGACAACCGCGAGCTACCAAGAGGCCCTTCCTCTATGCCCCGCCAGCAGCCAAGTCACCCGATCCAGCAACCCGTTCGAAGCCGATCGACCACGCGAGCGGATAGAGAACGGCCAGTGAGACAACCTGCTGCCGGACACCTCACCATCGGAACTCCAGGTGGGGAGAGTAAAGCGTTATCTGCCCGGTACTCACCGCGCTCTGAGCCTGGCGTGAAATAGGTCTGAGAGGCGCGTGGCGGCGCCCGTTCGGCTCGGAAGCTGCCTGTTCCGGCCGTTGTGGAACGCCAATGGATAACAGCACGGGCGATTTCGCGCTGAAATAGGGCTCTCATGTCCTGATAACCAGCTCCTTGTCGCCCCGAAGCGGTTGGACCAATTCCGGACCGTATGGATCAAGTGTTCGGGGGCAGGGCCCGTCAACTTGTGTGTCCGGTGTGACAGCTTGTGCAGCGGCGGTAACCGGGACGGTTACCGCTTCTGACTGTCTGTCTCATTTGTCGTCTGACTTCCTGTGGGGGGAAGCTGATGCACTCGCGTGCTGGGCGCACGCCGTTTCGGCGTGCCCGGAGAACACACAGAACAGCCCTCGTCGCCGCGATCACCACGGCCGCCCTGGTAGCCGCCGCGGCGCCCGGCCTGGCGGCCACGCCGAGGCCGGAACTGCCGGAGCCGGAGAGTCCGTGGACCAAGCCCACCAAGGTCGAGGCACCGGCCACGCCGGCCGGGGTGACCCGGCCCGCGGTGTCGCAGGCGGAAGCCGAGTTGTCGTCCGAGGTGCAGGCGTGGAGAGCGGCGCAGAAAACCCGCACGGTCGGCACCGGCGAAGCCGCCCGCACGGCCGCCGTCGCCGAGGCCATCGAGACGACCTACATCCCGGAGGGTCAGGGCGATGTGCCCTGGCACCGCATCCTCGACACCCGCCTCAACGACGCCCTCGTGGCCCGGGTGAACCTCTCCAACGGCAACCTGATGCTGGCCGCCACCGACTTCGACATCGCCGGCGTCGGCCAGAAACTCCAGCTGGCCCGCACCTACAACTCCCTCGAAGCCCCGTGGGGGAAGGTCTCCCAGCGCTGGTGGCAGGGCTACGAGCGCTACCTGCGGATCGGTGACACCGAGGTGGTCGTCTTCGACACCACCGGCGACGCTCTGCGCTTCCAGCAAACCACCACTGGTCGCTACACCACCCCGGCCGGCTACTCCAAGGACCTGAAGAAGAACACGGACGGCACCTACACCCTGACCGACCGCAAGTCCGGCAGCCGCGACACCTACGACCAGCACGGCACCCTGCTGAGGGTCGCGGACAAGAACCACGGCACGATCACCGTCGACCAGCACGACGAGACCGGCGAGCACAAAGGCTTCAAGCTGACCGAGACCCGCTCCGGCCGCTGGATCGACCTGGTCAAGACCTACGGCGACCAGTGGCAGGCCAAGGACCACACCGGCCGCACCGCCGTCTTCGACCTCGACGAGCATGGCCACCTCGGCACGGTGACCGACACCGCCGGCAAGGCCACCTTGTACACCTACGACGGGGACGGCAGGTTGATCAAGGTGACCACCCCAGGAGGCACGGTCACCGTCTTCACGTACGACGGCCACAACCGCGTCACCTCCATGCAGCGCGCCACCGAGTCGACCAGCAGCGGCCACACCGGCCCCACCTGGCGCTTCGACTACAGTGCAGCCACCCCCGCCGACGCCGGAACGACGACGGTCACCGACCCGGACGGCGACGCCACGGTCTACTGGCACAACGCCGACGGAGAGGTCACGAAGGTCAAGGACCCGCTGGACCACTACCGGCACGCCAGCTACACCAACCACCTGACCCAGACCACAACCGACGCCATGGGCACAGGAACGGACGGTACCGGCGGCAACGTCACCACCTACGGCTGGGACTCCCGCAACAACGCCACCTCCGTCAAGCTCCCGCTGGGGGCTACGGCCTCCGTGACGGCGTACCAGACGATCGCCGGCACGGACCTGCCGAACGACTTCAACAGTGCCGACGGGCGTAAGGACTCCTTCTCCTACGACACCAACGGCAACACCCTGTCGGTCACCACGTCCGGCACCGCGGGCGGGCAGCGCACCCACACCTACAACAAGGCCACGCCCACCTGCGGCGGCTTCGAGGGCCAACGCTGCACGGCCACGGTGAAGATCACCGACACCCGATCCTCGAAGACGTCCTTCACCTACGACAGCAAGGGCAACCTGGCCAAGGTCACCCCGCCGGCGCCGCAGGGCGAGACGACGTACACCTACGACGCGCTCGGCCGCGTCGAGACCTCCGTCGACGGTCGCGGCATCAAAACCGTCTACGCCTACGACACCCGCGACCGGGTGAAGAAGGTGTCCTCGACGAACATGACGGTCAGCTACGACTACGACAGCGACGGCAACCTCAAGATCCGCACCGACGCCTCCGGCACCACCCGCTGGGACTACGACAAGCTCAACCGCGAAATCGTACGCACCCTGCAGAACGGCGCCCAGACCGCCCTCGCCTACACCCCGGGCGGCGAAGTCGACCACTACACCGACCCCACCGGCACCACCGACTACACCTGGGACAAGGCCGGCCGCCTGGACTACCTGATCGCCCCGGACGGCAAGAAAACCGACTACGACTACAACAACAACGACAAGCGCACCAAGACCGTCTATCCCGGCGGCACCACCCAGTCGTTCACCATCGACAAGAACGGCCGCCCCTCCGCGGTCAAGACCACCTCGGACACCACCACGCTGATCGACCTCGGCTACAGCTACACCAACAGTGCGAGTAAGGACACCACCAAGATCCGCACCCGCACCGACAACCTCACCAAACTCAAGACCACCTACACCTACGACACCCAGGACCGCCTGTCCTACGCCCTCGAAACGGATACGACGGGCGCACGCAAGGCGTCGTGGCTGTACTGCTACGACCAGGCCGGCAACCTCACCAGCCAGGACGGCACCGCCTCCACCTGCCCTGGCAGCGCGCTCTTCACCTACAACGACGCCCTCCAGCTGACCGGTCAGACCGGCTCCACCACACCGTGGTGCTACGACAAGGTCGGCAATGAGACGGCCGGCGGACGAGTGGCCGCCACGGCGCGCACGAACGAGACGTGGACGGACTACAGCCAGCTGGCCGGCATCACGGTAGGCGGCACGAGCTACGACCTGGTCCACGCCGGCACCGACAACTCCGAGCGCACCAAGCTCGGTTCGACCTGGTTCCACCACACCGTGCTCGGCCTGGCGTCCACGACGACGAACGGCGTCGACACAGGATTCATCCGCGAACCGGCGGGCACCTTGAACTCCATGACGGCCGGGGGCAAGTCCTACTATTACCTCACCGACGCCACGGGCAACGTCCTGGGCCTGGTCGACGATGCGGGCAAGCGCACCCACACCTACGCCTACGGCCCCACCGGCCTGCCCCGCGGAACCACCACCGAAGCAGCCCCCCAGCCGTTCCGCTACACCGGCGCCTATCTCGACCCCAGCGGCCTGTACAAGATGGGCCACCGCTACTACGACCCGCAACTCGGCCGCTTCAACCAGCCCGACCCATCCGGGCAGGAAATCAACCCCTACCTCTACGCCGCCGGCGATCCCGTCAACAGCTCCGATCCCACCGGTCTGCTGAGCTTCTCTGACGTCCTGGATGTGGGAGAGCAGGTCTTGAGCGGTGTCACCGGTTGCCTCGCCGGCATTGGTGCGGCAGCCGAAACTGGCATCATCCAGGCAGCGACCGGTTTCTTCGGAGCTGCGGGCACCGTAGCGGCGGGTGCTCTCGCCTGCGGCGTCGGAGCAGGAGCAGGCCTGATGAACGCAGAAATCATCTCCTACGGATGACCCGGGGGCGCTGCCCCGGCATAAGAGAAGCCAAGAAACCCCTCGGTGACGACTCTTCCTGTCGTCACCGAGGGATGTCACGAGGTGAATGATGGCCAGCAATCCCGCGACGAAACTCACGCTGTTCGTAGTACTGGGCACCGCTTTCGGGGTGCTTTGCATTATTTTGGGCCTCAGCAACGGGAACTACGCCCTGCTGGCGGCCGGAGTGCTCGCCACTGCGGGCGGACTGACCCTGACTATGCTGGCGGCCGCTCGCCGGAGGTCTTCAAGGTGACCAAGGGCGACACGTCCATCCAACGTCACCGTCGGCTGAGTCCCCGACAGATGGCCACCCCTGCCAGCGGACGATTGCGAAATCCGCTGAGTGCCCAGGGCGCAAGAGAGCCGTCAGGGTGCTTCAGCCGTGCCCGCGGTCAGGCTGCAGGCCGGGCCGGGAACAGCCCGGTGCGCAGGTCGGGGACGAAGGCTTCCTGCACGACGCGGCGGAAGCGCCGACGCTGGGCGGGGGAAGTGTCGGAGGTCGCTGAGGGCGCGGTGTCCTCCGGTCAGTAAGACTAAGACCGCGTCCTACGTGGTGAGGCGAACGAGCCGCTTGTAGCAGCAGAGGGCGGCGGCAAGGCTGAGAAAGCCCAGGTAGTTGCGGTGGTCGCGTTCGTAACGGGGGCTGAGGCGGCGGTAGCCGGACAGCCAGGGCCAGGACATCGTCCGTTCGACGACCCAGCGGCGGCGCCCTAATCGTTCGCTGGAATGGATTCCCTTGCCGGCGATCCGCACGCCGATCCGCTTTCCTCGCAGCCATGCGCGCAGGTCGCCCGGTCGTAGGCTTTGTCGGCGTGCAGGCGCTGGGGCTTGAAGTGGCGGCCGCGGTGGGGGTCGTGTCTCGTTTGGTGACCCTCCACCATCGGCTTCAGTCCTTCGCTGTCGTGGACGTTGCCGGCGGAGACGCCGACAAGGACGGGCAGGCCGTTCGCGTCCGACAGGACGTGCATCTTGGAACCCGGCTTGCCCCGGTCCACGGGGCTCGGACCAGTGTGCTCACCCCCCTTTTCGCCCTGGCGTGGGCGGTGTCGAGGACGACGCGAGAGACATCGAGGAGGCCGGCATCGTCCAGGCGCTGCAGCACGGCTTCGTGCAACCGGCCCCAGACGTCGGCTCTCGACCAGATCAGGAACCGGCGGTGGACGGTCGATTTCGACACCCGAAACAGGGCGGCAGCGACCGCCAGGCACACCCGCTGACCAGCACATAGACGATGGCCGCGAACACCGTCTCATCAGGTGCGTTCTGCGTCCCGCCGCCCTGCGGCCGCGTCCGCTGCTCCGGAATCAGCGGCTTGGCGATCTCCCACAAGCCGTCCGGCACGATCCAGCTCCACGTTCCCCGCCCCATACCGGGACAACGTTCGCCTCACCACGTAGGACACGGTCTTAGGGGGACGCCCCCGGTCGGCGTGACGCACCTGCGCCACCCGGGCCGGGGGCTCAAACGATCGCGTACGTGAAGGTGTACGCGACGGAGGTGTCCCCGTGGCGGTGGGTGAACTCGCCGGAGCCCGTCAGGCCGGCCAACTCCCCGGTTCCGGAGCCCGGGACCACCTCGAAACGGCCGGTGGTGCCGGTGGCGTCGAAGCCGCCGCGCTCCTCCAGGACGAAGGTGCCCTTGCGGCCGTCGACGCCGCCCGAGAGCAGTTCCATGCCCGAGTAGGTGCCGGCGTTCTCTGCGGTGTAGGCGATCGTGTACGAGCAGGAGGTCGCGGCCGCCTCGATTCCGCCGGAGAAGGCGTTGGTGACCGTGGCGTGGGCGAGGCGCGGGGTGGAAGCCGGGGAACCGACGGGCTGCTCCTGCCAGTCGGTGAAGGTGAAACGGCCTGCCGTCTCAACGGTGGTCGGCGTGGGCATGCGTATCCTCTCGGCTGGCCGGTCGGTCTCCTCCGCCCGGCATGCCCCCAGCCTGGCAGCCGTACCTGACACCTCCTGTCAGGTACGGCATCCCGTACCGCGACAATGGCCGCCATGCGCGCCGACCGGCTTCTCTCCCTGCTCTTGCTGCTCCAGAACCGCGGCCGGATGACCGCGCCGGAACTCGCAGACGCGCTGGAGGTGTCCGTCCGCACCATCTACCGGGACGTCGAAGCCCTCGGCGCCTGCGGAGTCCCCGTCCTCGCCGACCGCGGCCCGGACGGCGGATACCGGCTGGCGGACGGCTACCGCACCCGCCTCACGGGCCTCACCGACACGCAGGCCGGCTCCCTCTTCCTCGCCGGCGCCCCCGGCCCGGCCCGGGAGCTCGGCCTCGGCGCCGACCTGGCCGCCGCCCAGCTGAAGCTCCAGGCCGCGCTGCCCGCCGCGCTCGCCGGCCGGGCCCGGCAGATCCAAGATCGCTTCCACCTCGACGCCCCCGCATGGTTCCGGGACGCCGACCCCGTGCCGCACCTCGCTCAGATCGGCCAGGCCGTCTGGGACCAGCGGATCCTGCGCACCCACTACCGCCGGTGGCGCGGCGAAGTGCACCGCGAACTGCATCCGCTCGGCCTCGTCCTCAAGGGCGGCATCTGGTACCTCGTGGCCCGGTCCGAAGGGACGGTGCGCACCTACCGCGTCTCACGGTTCCTGGCCGTGGACACCACCGAGGACGGCTTCGAGCGGCCCGCCGGCTTCGAACTCGCCGCCTACTGGCGCGAGTCCACCGACCGCCTCGACGCCGCCCTCCACCAGCAGACCGCCGACCTGCGGCTCTCGCCCCGCGGGCGACGTCTGCTCCCGATGAGGTTCGGCGCCGTGGGGGCGCGGGCCCTCGCGGACGCTGGCCCGGCCGACGCGGACGGATGGGTACGGATCACCCTCCCGGTCGAATCCGCGGCCGTCGCGGTCGGCGACCTCCTGCGCATGGGCACGGACGCCGAGGTGCTCGGACCGCCCGAACTGCGCGCCGCCCTCGCGGAGACGGTCACGGCCCTGGCTCAGCGGTACGGGGTACACGCCGTACGTGCCTAGGTGTAGTCGCCGGTTAGGGCAAGTTCGCGCAGGCGGTCGATGACAACGCGGACCTTGTCCTCGTGGCTGAGCACGGCGTGATGGAAGGCGAGCGCCAGCTTCAGGGCGGCTTCGGCCGCGGTGGTGCCTGCGTCGTGACTCTCGGCGCGCAGGTCGCGGGCGGCGTCGAGGCCGCGCAGAGTGCCGGTGCCGCGGAGGAGCACGGCGATCCGCACGGTGAGGCTGGTGGCCCGCAGGTTCAGGCCGGTGAGGAGTTGCTCGGCGAGGTGGAGCTCGTCGTCCGCGGTGTCAGGGTCGGTGAAGGCCCGAACCAGGGCACGCTGGGCTTGGCTGGGGGCGTGGCGCGTTCCCCGGCGACGGCGTGCCGCTCGCCCTGGTCGCGGGTGGCGGCGTAGGCGGCGGCCGCGCGGTCCATGTCGCCGTGGGGCTTGAGGGTGTCGCCTTCGACGCGGTGTTGGCGACCGGTCCAGCCGAGGGCACGGGCGGTGTCGTACGCGGTGGGGAAGTTTCTTGCGAGACGGGCCAGGGGGGCAAGTCCGAGGCGGGCGGCGGGGCGAGGCGGCCGCCGCCAGCAACGAGCTGCATCCCCCGGCAGGAAGCCGCGGAGTCGCCGAGGTCGCGGTGGGCCTTCGCGAGGTCGTACACGCCCATCTCGTGCAGGTCGGCGGGCAGCAGTCCGCTGTCGGTGACTGCTGTGAGGCGGCAAGCGGTGACGGAACGGTGCTTGCGCTGGCGGGGGACGAGGGCGGCGAGAAGGTCGACGAGGGCGTCAGCCGACGTCTCCAGGCCGTTGACGCGGCCGGGGCGGGCAGGTGGTGGGGCGATGTACCCCCATGCGGAATCGCTGACGTAGGCCTAAGCGGCGTCGCTGAGCCAGCCCAACTCGAGGCCGAAGTCCCGGACTAAGCTGAGGCGCTGGCGCAGGCAGCCGCAGAGCAGCATCCGGCCCTGGCCGGTGGCTCCGGCTCCGGTCCACTGCGTGCCGAGGGCCGCCGGGGCACGCTCGGCGGCCTGCTGCCAGTCAAGCGCCCGCCGCTGCCGAGTCACCTACGTGACTCAGCTTCTAGGGCGCCGAGCCAGCTTTTCCTCCACTGGGCCACTCGAATAGCACGACGTGCCAACGGCTGTTCTCGTGCAGTTCGAGCGGACCTTCAACTGGCTGTACAAATTCAAACGCCTGCGAACCCGCTACGAGATACGAGCCGACCTCCACCTCGGACTGTTCCAACTCGCCTGCAGCATCATCTGCTTGCGACGACTCCGAACCTCATTCTGAAATGATCAGTAAAAGGCGCCGGTCCGGCAGTAAGATGTCGTTTCTTATGGCGTGATCGTTTGTTGAGCCGGCATGGCGGATCTCGTGGAGCGACTGGTGCCGGACGAGTTGTGGGTGCTGTTCCGGCGGGTGGTGCCACCGACTGAGGTGATACGTCCGCAGGCGGTGGCCGACGCCGGGCCGGTGACCGCGAAGCCCTGGCGGCGATCATCTTCGTGGCGACGTCGGGCTGCACCTGGCGGCAGCTGCCGCCGGTGTCCGGCCCGGCCTGGCAAACGGTCTACCGACGCTTCGCCCAGTGGAGCCGGGACCGGGTCTTGCCCGGCTCTACCAGGTGCCCTTGACGAACTCGGAGCACGGGGCGAACTGGACTGGTCGCGGTGCGCGATCGACTCGGTCAATCTGCGGGCTGCAAAAGGGGGCCGCTGACGGACCTGAATCCGACCGATCGCGGCAAACTGGGATCGAAGATCCATCTGCTCTGCGACCGGAACGGACTGCCGCTGTCTCTGGGCATCTCCGGCGCGAACATGCATGACAGTCTGGGCCTGCAACCGCTTGTGCGCGGCATCCCACCCATCCGGTCCCGCCGCGAACCCCGGCGTCGACGACCGGCGAAACTGCACGCCGACAAGGGCTACGACTACGACCACCTGCGCCGATGGCTGCGCGAGCGCGGCATCCGCCCCCGCATGCTCGCAAGGGTGTCGAGTCCTCGCAGCGGCTGGGCCGGCATCGGTGGGTGGTCGAGAGAACCGTGTCCTGGCTGGCAGGCTGCCGCCGACTGCACCGCCGCTACGAACGCAAAGCCGACCACTTCCCCGCCTTCGTCGGCATAGCCGCGACCCTCATCGGCTACCGCCGCTTAGCCAGCCTTCTCACGGCCTGAGCCGGTCCTGCTGCACGTCGAAGCAGACCAGCCCCATGGAGTCCGCGACGGCCGCCGCGTAGGCCGACGCCTCCTCGGCCATGCTCCACCGCATGGCGAAGTAAATCAGCGGACCACTGGCCTCATCGATCAACGGACCGGTCGACCAGGGGGAGGTGTCCTCCTCGTCCTCGGTGAGGTCGCACCACCGCTCAAGCAACGCGGCCACGTAAGCCGCGATGCGCTCGGACGGAGGCTCTTCCACCTCGCCGTCGATGTAGCGGTCGTACAGGTCGCTGAAGACCCGGCCGGCGGACTTGTCATCCGCCGGCCTCTCGCCTTCCCAGACAGCAAGGTCGTAGCTCATCCCGGGAGGCTCTCATGCCGCTCTGACAGCCATAAGAAACGACGTCTAAGAAGGCAAGAACCAGGCCGACGGGGACGGCGAAGCAGTGCGCCGTTGGCCGATGGTGGGTGGCTACCGTACGTCGACGTAGTCGCCTGGTGCGTTGACTGCCGCGGTGGTGGTGTTGCCAGCGTAGCTGTAGCGCCAGTATCCGTCCCGGCTTGCTGTGACGGTGGTCTTCAGGTATCTGGTGGAGCTGGCAGTTACTGCTCTGACGGTGCTGTAGGTGCCGCTCGGTGTGCGGAACTGGAGGCTTACGGGCTGGTTGGCGTGGCGGTAGTACTTGGAGTCGTGCCAGTTGACCCGGCTCAATGCGCCCGCGATGGTGATCGGTTTGCCCTTGGTTACAGGCTCAGGGGCTGCGTAGGCCGTAATCTTCGAGGCTCGTTGAATGTTGAGGGTAGCCGCAGCCTTGCGGTGATAGTCGCCGTCAAGGGCGGTCGCGTTGACCTTGAGACGCCAGTTGCCGGCGTCGGCGTTCGTGAGCCAGCCTTCGCCCATGACGAACCCGAAGGTGCATGTCGTTGTGCCAGCGTCGACGGCTGTGCACGTGTAGTTGTGTGCGGCTGCCAGGATGCCCGTGGGTGCGGTGCTGGGGCCGCGGTACAGCCAGGCGTCGATGTAGTCGATCCCCTTGGGATCGCTCGCAGTAACGGTTGCTGAGAAGGACGTCTGCGTGGCAGAACCGACGACTAGGGCCTTGCCGCTGTTGACGGACGCCGACAGAATCTGAGTGTCGCCGAGCCGGGACTCTGCGGTGGCGGTTGACACGCTCAAACACGTGATCGTGAGTGCGGCGACCAGAACCGCAGCGGCACGTTTGCCCATGATTCCCCTAGTGGACCCTCGATTGCCTCTCCAAGCCGGCAGAGGCCGAAACAGGCGCGATCCCAGTCAAGATCCGTACCGGTGTCGCGCTGGCCGCCGAGCTGGGGCAGTTCGGCGTCGGCGGCTGGCGATGCACCAACCCGCTCCCCGCAGATCCGGCTCGAGTCAGCGAAGGTGCAGGTTCTGTGGCTGTGTGTCGTACCTTGTGAATCTGGCCAGGTACGGTGCTCAGCCGCGTGCGTCGGAAGCGAGCGCAGGGGTCCTGCCCGTGCTGGTGGTCAGGCGGGGATGCGGCCGGCCGGTGCCGCATCGGAGGCTTGGTGTCCGTACGGGCCTTCGACTGCCTTGCGCCGTTGCAGGGCGGTCAGCCGGACGGCGAAGTGCGCGGCGGCAGCGGCGGCGGCGATGCTTGTGAGGTCCGCGATGAGATACCACCGCACCGCGCTTTCGAGTCCCTGCAGTGTTTCGGCGTTCTTGTACGAGGTCCCGGCGTACCGGTTGAGCAGGGTGCCGAGGACGAACAGGGCCCACCACGTGTTGACCGGCCACGTTCGTGTTTGGCGTTGTCCGCCGTCGTGGGGCAGGAAGGTGGCTGCCATCCACATCTCCATGGCGATGCGATAGGGCATCCAAAGGTTCGCCAGGGGAATGAACCAGGTTCCTACAGCCCATCCGGGTCCTCGTCTGAACTGGTCGGGTGCCATGAGTCCGGTGGTACGGCGCATCCGGAAGAACCAGCAGAGGAAGACGATCGCGCACGCCAGATAGGCGGTGCCCTGGAACATGCCGGCCTTTTCGTACAGCTCGGCGGCGTCCTCCAGCTCCTGCTGGTCGGCCGTGAAGAAGCCGGAGCCTTCTTGGGCCGCATTCCGCAGGCGGATGCCGACGACGACGCTGAAGAGATCGGTGAGGGCAGCGAGGCCGAGGCCTGCGACGACCGCGGCCAGCAGGCCGCGAGACGCGAGTGGTGAGCTTGCGGGCAGTGCTGGACGAGTGTCAAGGAATGGTCCGGGTGCGGACATGGCGAAGAGGCCCCCCACGGGCGACAGATGGAACCGCCCGCGGAGATTCACGGGGCCGGAGCACGATACGCCGGAGGAGAAGGCGCCGTCCATGGCAGTCCACCGGGTTCATCGGTCCCATGGTCGCTGTGCGGAGACCGCATCGACCGGATTGAGGTTGCCGCTGAGTCCAGCGGAAGTCGACGACAACGTGGTGCCTCACTTGCCGTGAGGGCGCCGCCACCTGCCATGTCTTTCGTGTTCGGGTCATCAGGGCGTTTGCGGCACTCATTCAGGTTGGTCATACGTTCTCCCGCACCAGGCCTGCAAGCACTTCCATAAGAGTCAAAAAGGGTCTAGACCTGGAGGAGGAGTGAGGTGTCACGAAAGATCTGTTGGTCGGCTCACCGGCTCCGTGAGCGCTAATCGGCCAAGGTCAGGGCACATTCGGACACGTGTGCTGTGATCTGCGCTACACCCCATTGACTCTATTGCGTAATCCCCCGTTGACTCTGCGCATTCTTGTGAACGTGTTGTGATCGAAGGTGTGTTGGGTGAAACTGGGGTGGGGTTCCGCATCCGAATCTTGGGTGCGAAGAAGACGCGGTGCGCTGCTGGGGGGTCTGGTCGTCTCGCTCGCTGTGGCGGGGCTGCCCGTACTGCCGGCGGCAGCCCAGGGGCCGTCTGCGACGGCGGCTGACGCCCCGTCCGGTGTGGTGGATGAGGCCACCGCCTTGGCACAGGCGAAGGCCTCGGGGCAGCAGGTGGAGGTGACGGCGGCCCGCGGTGAGTACACCACCACGCACGCCAATCCCGACGGCACGCTCACGCTGCAGCAGTCGACCACGCCCCAGCGCGTCAAGCAGGGGGACCAAAACTGGGGAGCGGTCGACCCCACGCTCGAGCGGCGCTCCGACGGGCGTATCGCCCCCAGGGGGGCCGTGGTCGATCTGTCGTTCTCCGGCGGCGGGCCGGGCGCGGACATGCTGCGCCTGGGCAAGGACGGCCGGTCCATCACCCTCGGCTGGACCGATTCCCTGCCCGAGCCGCTGCTGGACGGTGCCACAGCCACCTACCCGAACGTGTTCGACGGTGTGGACCTGCAGCTGACGGCTACGCCCGAGGGCTACCGCGAGATCCTGGTCGTCAAGACACCAGAGGCCGCCCAGAACCCGGCCCTGGAACACGTCGAACTCACCGCGCACGGCGACGGACTGACGGTGGCCCCCGGCGCCGGCGGCGGCCTGCGCGCCCTGGACGACGACGGCAACGCCATCTTCCGCGGACCCGCAGGCCAGATGTGGGACTCCGCCGGCGACAGCGAATCCGGTCCCCAGCCGCAGCTGATGACCACCGCCACCAGCGCCGAACCCGCCGCAGGCGAGCTAGAAGACCCGACCCAGCCCGGCGACGGAGACGCCAGCACGGTACTGCCGGTCACGGTCCAGGACGACTCCATCGCCATCCGGCCCGACCTGGACCTGCTGCGCGGTGCGAACACGGTCTACCCCGTCTACATCGACCCGCCGATCGGCCTGGGCGTACAGGAACGCACCAAGATCTCCTCCGACGGTGACAAGTTCTGGATGTTCGACGGTGACAAGGGCGTCGGCAAATGCGGAACCGCCGACGGCTACTACTGCGGCGGCGGCTACATCGACCGCATGTACTTTGAATTCGCCCCCACCGCGCTGTCCGGCAAGCACGTACTGGACGCCACCTTCCGGGCTCGCGAGACCTGGTCGTTCAACTGCGACGCCCACACCATCGACCTCAAGCGCACCAACAACATCTCCGAAGCCACCAGCTGGCCGGGCCCAACCCAACTGGACCACCTGGGCGACCGGTCGGTGTCCGCCGGCCGCGGCACACTCTGCTCGCCCGACCAGCCGGACGCCTGGATCGAGTTCAACGACAACCCCAGCGAGGGCGACGAGAACCTCACCAGCAGCGTCCGCTCCTTCGCCAACGGCTCCTTCAGCCGGCTGACACTGATGCTGCGCGCCCACGACGAGAGCGAGCCGCGCGCCTGGAAGCGGTTCGACGACAGCGCCGAACTGCAGGTCATCTACGCCCACAAGCCCGGCGTGCCCACCAACGTCGGGGTGATCGCGAACACCGACAGCTACGCGTCCTGCAAGGCGTCCGCCGATCCGCTCATCGTCACGGTGGACACGCCAACCGTTCAGGCGCGCGTCCAGACACAGGCCCCCGCGACCTCCAGCGCCCTGCTGCAGGCCGATTTCGCCCTGGAGCGGCGCGGCACGGACAATGTGTGGCGCCAGATCTGGACGGGCTACGCACCCGACGCCGGCTGGGATCCGGACAACACCCTGGAGCGAATGGCGACCACCAAACTCGCCGACGGCTACACGTACCGGGTCAAGGCGCGCACCCAGTCGCACTGGACGCACAACACTGTGCCCGGGGACCTGTGGTCGTCCTACAGCTCCTGGTGTTACTTCAAGGTGGACTCAACCGCGCCGAAGCCACCGCGGATCACGCCCGTCTCGCCCTACACTCTGTGCTCGACGATCTGTGAGGGCAAGGGAGGCCCGGGCGTTCCCGGCTCCTTCGTCTTCGAGCCCAGCACCGCCGACATCAAGGACGGCAAAACCGACGTCACGGCATATCAGTGGCATCTCTTGTACACCAAGCCCAAGACGGTGCTCACCGAAGGCAGTCTGAAGACGAGCGTGCCCAATGTCGTCCCGCCGCTGGCGGGCACCGAGGTGCTGGCGGTGAGAGCCAAGGACGTCTACAGCCGCTGGGGCGCCTACCAGTACTTCAAGTTCAAGGTCGCGCCCGCACAGGGCGCCGTCGGCAGATGGCACATGGACGACACTACGACGAACCCCACCGCGAACAGCGCCGCAGACACCGCGGAGAACGGCGCATCCCATGCCGCAACCCTGGCTGGCACCAGGACCGGATGGTCGGACCGGGCACGCCGCGGTGAGGGTGACCGGTCCCTACGCTTGAATGACTTCACGACGGATCCGGCACAGCAGACCGGTTATGCGGCAACTTCCGAAGCCGAGGTCGACACCAAGAACTCGTTCACCGTCTCCGCCTGGGTCCAGCTGACCGACGCCTCCTCCAACCGGGTGGTCCTCTCTGCTCCCGGAAGCAACGGCAGCTCCTTCTCCCTGTACTACTCGAGTGCTCTGAAGAAGTGGGTGTTCAACCGGACAGACAAGGATGTGGCCAGCCCCGCCTACATCCGGTCCGTCTCAGACGCTGACAGTGCTCCGCTGAATGTCTGGACGCACCTGGCAGGCGTGTTCAAGACGGAAGGCAACGACAACCTCCCGGACACGGATCCCAGCGACGACACCATCCAGCTGTTCATCAACGGACGCCCGCAGGGCCAGCCGGTGATGCTGTCCCAGGCAGCCAGCTCCTACACCCCGTGGACCGCGAACGGCGGACTGCAGCTCGGCCGATTCAAGGCAGCCGGCACCTACAGCTCCTACTACATGGGCCTGCTGGACGAGGTGGCTGTGTGGCAGCGGGCACTGTCCCCAGCGGAGCTCTTGGAGGAGGCCCAGGTGCTGCAGAGCGGAGTGCCGGCCAACGAGCTGGTCGCGCACTGGGACGCTGCCTCGGCCAAGGGAAGCCAGGTCGTCGAGCGCTCGCCCTACCCCGTTCGGAGTATGACGGTATTCGGAACGACGATCAACGAGGACGACAACGCCCTGTTGCTCGGCGGCACGGCGTACGCCTCCTCCGGCGGCCCGGTGGTGGACGAGACGGGCTCCTTCACGGTCTCCGCGAACGTTTCGCTCGACTCGGCGGGTCTTGCGGCCAAGCCGGTCGGGTACCGCGGTCAGGTGGCCGGACAGCGTCTGGGCGGGGAGTCGTCGTGGGCTGTGGGTGACCAAACCGGTCGAGAACATCTACGTGTGGGAGTTCACCCGGACCTCTTTGGGCTCGGACGGCACCGTCACGCAGCGCGCTGTTGTGCCTTCCGGCGAGCCGGCAGAAGTCAACACCTGGGTGACGCTCACCGGGGTCTTCGACGCGGCAGCGAGCGCCGACGGTGGCGATGGCAGCGCCGAGGACCGTCACGGCCAGCTCCAGCTGTATGTCGGAGGGGCCCCGCAGCCGACCGAGGGGGACGCCTCCTTCACCAGCCCCCAGCAGGGCAGCGGTGAGCTGAGCTGGGGCGCCCGACCCGCGGTCGGCAGTGCGACCAACCACCTTCTCGGCGGTGTGCAGAGTTTGCGTATCTGGGCTGGCGCTATGACTGCCGACCAGGTCAGCTCACAAGTCTTGGACCCGGTCAGCGGCTGACTCCTTCCCTTTGCTGCACGGGCGGCGGCAGGTACCCATAACCGCCTGCCGCCGCCCACCAGCCTCGTCCGTGCGCTGACCGCACGGCGCAACCATCCCCTCTTGTCCATGGCCAGGCACACTGCTGCCTGGTCCGAGTCAGGAAGACATCACGTGTATCCCTTCGGCATACCCCGGTCCGTTCCAGGCCGCGGGCGCGGAAGCAGCAAACTCTGGAGTCAGCGCCTGGCCACCCTCACCGGCCTGATGATGCTCCCGGGCCTGCTCACGCCCGTCGCCTTCGCCGACGACGCCGACCCGCTGGGCGCTCCCACGCTGGAGCCGCCCCGCTCGACGAAGGTCCAGCCCTTCACGGCGAAGGTGAACAAGAAGACCGCAGCGATCGTGAGGAAGGCCGCGGAAGCGGACCGGACGGCGGCCGCACGTGCGCGTCGCGACCAGCAGCACACCACCGCCTGGCCCACAGCCGGCAAGACCACCGTCAACCTGGCTGCTGGAACCACGGCCAGGGCGGAGGCAGGCTCCCTGCCTGTCACAGCCACCGCTCCCGCCAAGGGCAAGACGGCGAGTTCCCTCACCGTCGAGGTTCTGGACCGCGAAGACGCGGCCGCGCTGGGTGTCAAGGGTGTGGTGTTCAAGGTCGCCGCCCCCGCCGGCGGCAAGGCACGCCTGGCCGTGGACTACTCGGCCTTCGCCTCCGCCTACGGCGGCGACTGGGCCGGACGCCTGCAACTGTTCCGCCTGCCCGACTGCGCCGACGACTACCCGGCCAAGGCAGCGTGCCGCACCCGTACGGAACTCGATTCCGTCAACGACCGCGCCGAGGGGGCGGTTTCCATCACCCTGAGCCTGCGGGCCGCGAACGAGCCGATGATGCTGGCGCTCGCCGCAGGAACCCAGTCGGGCGCAGGAGACTACAAGGCCACTCCGCTGGCCTCCTCTTCCAGCTGGGAGGCAGGCGGCGGCTCCGGTACGTTCACCTGGTCCTACCCTCTGCGCGTTCCGCCCGCCGCGGCAGGCCCGCAGCCGAACCTGACCCTGTCCTACGACTCCGGCAGCGTCGACGGACGCACCGCCAACACCAACAACCAGAGCAGCCAGGTCGGTGAAGGCTTCGACCTCACCTCCTCCTACATCGAGCGCAAGTACGGCTCCTGCGACGACGACGACCAGGCCGACAAGTTCGACCTGTGCTGGAAGTACGACAACGCCTCCCTCGTCCTCAACGGCAAGGCCACCGAACTCGTCAAGGACGACACCGAGGGCATCTGGCGGCTGAAGGACGACGACGCCTCCACCGTCACCCGCTCAACCGGCGCCGACAACAACGACGACGACGGCGAGTACTGGACCGTCACCACCGGTAACGGCACCAAGTACGTCTTCGGCCTGAACAAGCTGGAGGGCGCCGGCACGGACGACCGCACCAACTCGGTCTGGACCGTCCCGGTCTTCGGCGACGACGAGGGCGAACCCGGCTACGCCGACGGCACCACCTTCTCCGGCCGGGCCCAGACCCAGGCCTGGCGATGGAACCTCGACTACGTCGAGGACACCCACAACAACGCCAGCACCTACTGGTACGCCGCCGAGACCAACCACTACGACAAGCTCGGCGACGACACCGTCGGCACCCCGTACGTGCGCGGCGGCTACCTGAAGGAGATCCGCTACGGCCAGCGCGCCGACGCCCTGTTCTCCGCCACCCCGGCCGCATCCAACAAGGTCGTCTTCGGCTACCACGAGCGCTGTGACGCCTCCGGCACGGGCTGCGACTCGCTCACCGAAGACACCCGCGACAACTGGCCGGACGTCCCCTTCGACGCCGTCTGCAAGGCCGACGTCAAGTGCACCGGCAACAACGGGCCCACCTTCTTGACCCGCAAGCGCCTGACCACCATCACCACGCACGCCTGGAACGCGGCCGCCGCCACCCCCGCCTACGAGCCCGTGGACGTCTGGACGCTCAAGCAGATGTACCTCGACCCGGGCGACAACGGTGAGTCCACCGACGGTTCACTGTGGCTGGACGAGATCCGGCACACCGGCAAGCGCGGCACCGACCTCAGCCTCGATCCGGTGAAGTTCGAGCACCAGATGATGGCCAACCGCGTCGACGGCACCGACAACATCCTGCCGCTGTACAAGCCCCGCCTGAAGGCCGTCACCTCTGAGACCGGCGCTCAGACGATCGTCACCTACCTGCCCGCCGACTGCACCTACGGGCAGACCATGCCGAAGGTCGACACCAACACCAAGCGCTGCTACCCGGTGTACTGGTCACCCAACGGTGAGCAGGAACCCATCCTCGACTGGTTCCAGAAGTACCCGGTCAGCGCCGTGTCCACCACGGACCCCGAGGGCGGCGGCCTCGCGGTCCAGCACACCTACCAGTACGCGGCCAGCGGCGGCGCCTGGCACTACAACGAGGACCCGCTGACCCCCGCCAAGGAACGCACCTGGTCCATCTGGCGCGGCTACGAGCGCGTCACCCACCTCACCGGCGTCTCCACCGGCACCCAGAGCAAAACCGTCACCGTCTACCTGCGCGGCATGCACGGCGACCGCGTCCTCGACCCGGAAGGCAAGGGCCCCGACCCGACCGCCCGCAAGACGGCCACCGTCACCGGCATCAAGGCGCCCGGGATCACCGACTCCGACCAGTACGCCGGCTTCACCCGCGAAACCGTCACCTACAACGGCACCGCCGAAGTCTCGGCCACCATCTACGACCCCTGGTCCAAGCGCACAGCCACCCAGCACAAGTCCTACGCGGACATCGAGTCCTACTACGTGCGCACCGCGGCCACCCACTCCCGCACGAACATCACCAGCGGCATCAACCCCCGCGACCGCATCCGCACCGTCAGAACCACCTACGACGACTACGGCATGGCCGAAACCGTCGAAGACCAGGGCGACAACGCCGTCACCGGCGACGAAAAGTGCACCCGCACCTGGTACGCCCGCAACGACGACCCAGACATCACCATCACCGCCCTGGTGTCCCGCACCCGAACCGTCGCAAGAACCTGCGCGACCACCGACGCGGAACTCGATCTACCCGCTGACTCCAGCCGCCCCGGCGACGTCATCTCCGACACCGCCACCGTCTACGACAACCCCACCGCCACCACCTGGTCGCCCACACAGACGCCCACCAAGGGCGACGTGACCTGGACCGGCCGCGCAAAGGGATACGGCAGCGACGACGCCCCCACGTGGCAGAAGACGTCCACTCTCAGCTACGACGCCCTCGGCCGCCCGACCACGGTCAAGGACACCAACGACGGACTGGTCTCCAAGACCACCTACACCCCAGCAGCCGCCGGGCCGCTGACCGCTACAGCCGTCGAGAACAGGAAGCTGCACAAGTCCACCACCCTGGTCGACTTCGCCACCGGCGCACCCACCAAGGTCACCGACCCGAACGGCAAGATCACCGAGTCCGAGTACGACAGCCTCGGCCGCCTGACCAACGTCTGGCTGCCCAACCGCTCAAAGGCTCTGGGCAAGACCCCCAACCACGTCTACGCCTACAACGTCACCAGCACCGACATGTCCTGGGTGTCCACCAGCACCCTCAAGGGCGACGCATCCGGCTACAACACCTCATACACCTTCTACGACTCCCAACTGCGCCCCCGCCAGACTCAGTCGCCCACCCCCGTCGGCGGTCGCCTGATCACGGTGACCCTCTACGACACCCGCGGAATGGCGGTCAGCCAGCACAACGACATCTGGGACAGCACCGGGCCGCCCTCCTCGACCCCCGCCACGACGTCCGGCGGACAGGCCCCGATCCAGACGGACACCACCTACGACGGCGCCGGCCGCGCTATCAAGGCCGAGACGAAGATCCACGGCGTCACCCGCTGGACGACCACCACCGCCTACACCGGCGACACGGTCACCACCACCGCCCCCACCGGCGGCCAGGCCACCGCCGTGGTCACCAACGCCCTCGGCCAGACCACCGAACGGCGCGAGTACGCCGGTCCCCAGCCGACCGGCACCGGCTACACGACCACCCGCTTCACCTACCACCCGGCCGGCCAGCAGGCCACCATCACCGGCCCCGACCAGACCACTTGGTCCTACACCTACGACCTGTTCGGCCGCCAGACAGCCACCACCGACCCGGACAAGGGCAAGACCACCACCCACTACAACACCCTCGACCAGGTCGAAAGCACCACGCCGAACGGGGACGCCACCAAGAAGCTGCTGTACGAGTACGACGTACTCGGCCGCAGGACAGGCATGTGGCAGAAGGACCAGACGGACGCCAACAAGCTCGCCGCCTGGACCTTCGACACCCTCGCCAAGGGACAGCAGGACACAGCCGTCCGATACGACGGCGGCGCCACCCTGAGCGGCAAGGCCTATACCCAGAAGGTCACCGCCTACGACAGCCTGTACAACGCCACCAGCAGCGAGCTCATCCTCCCCGAGGGCGACGCACTCAAGACCGAACTCGGCACCACGCAACTCAAGTTCACCGCTGCCTACCGCGTCGACGGCACCGTCGCCCAGACCGGCTCACCTGCTATAGGCGGCCTGCCGTCCGAAATCGTCTCCTACACCTACAACGCCACCGGACAACAGCTCACCGCCAGGGGCACCACCGGATACCTGCAAGGCGCAGCCTTCTCCCCACAGGGGGACCTGCGCCAGCTCCGCCTCGGCATGGACGGAACGGCCAGCAAGCAGGCCTACATCACCAACACCTACGAGAACGGAACCCGCCGCCTCACCGGCATCCAGGTTACCGACGACGTCCACAGCTACCCGCTGCAGGACCTCACCTTCACCCAGGACGACGCCGGCAACGTCACCTCCATCTTCGACACCACCACCCTCGGCGGCACCGCCAAGCCCGACCACCAGTGCTTCGCCTACGACGGCTACAGCCGCATGACCGAGGCCTGGACCCCCAAAACCGCCGACTGCGCCGCAACCGGCCGCACCACCGCCAATATTGACGGTCAAGCCCCCTACTGGACCTCATACACCTACAACGCAGCAGGCCAGCGCGCCACCGAAACACAGCACAGGTCAACAGGCGACGCCGCGACCACCTACGTTTACAACGACACCACGAAGGACTCCAAGCCGCACACCCTGGACAAGACCACCGGAGCCCGAACCAGCAGCTACACCTACGACAGCAGCGGAAACACCACCACCCGCCCCGGCGCGACCGCCCAGCAAACCCTCGCCTGGGACGCCGAAGGCAAACTGGCCAAGCTGACGGACAGCACCAAGGAGACCGGCTACCTCTACGACGCCAACGGCGAACTGCTCATCCGCCGGGCCAAGGGCGATGGCGACACCGTCCTCTACCTGCCGGGTGGCAACGAAATCCGCCTGACCGTCAAGGGCACGACCACAACCCTGTCCGGCACCCGCTACTACACGGCCAACGGACAGACAGTCGCCGTCCGCACGGCCACCGCGGGCGTCACCGGCACCAAGCTCAGCTTTCTGGCGGGCGACCACCACGGCACCTCCAACATCGCCGTCGACGCAACCACCTACGCACTTACCAAGCGCTACACCACCCCCTTCGGCGCTCTCCGCGGCGCCAGGCCCGCTTCATGGCCCGACGACAAAGCCTTCCTCGGCAAGCCAGCCGACGACTCAACCGGGCTCACCCACATCGGGGCACGCGAATACGACCCGACTATTGGCCAGTTCATCAGCGTCGACCCGCTGCTCATCCTGGAGCAACATCAGTCACTCAATGGCTACGCCTACGCCAACAACGCGCCGATCACTAACAGTGATCCTTCAGGTAAGGGGGTGTGCCTGCAGGATGGGGTCTGCGGCGGCATTACTTCGGTACAGGAAGCCGCAGAGCAGCAGGCGGCTAACCCGGCACCGCAGGGACCACAAGACGATGACTGGTGCACGGGTCTGTGCGCAGAGGCTTTGGACGGATCGGTTTCCGCGCCGGACCCGTTCAACAGCGGTCTCTGCGGCGTTGACGTGAGCAACGGATGCGATCAGGATTTCAGAGAACGTGTCCAGCACGCATATGCTGAGATGACCGTCCTGGATGATTACTGGAATTGCACCATCCATAACATACAACCGGCATGCGATACGGCCGGTGCGGCGTTCTCATCGGGTGGCGGTACCTATGCAGCGAGTATCTTCTTCGGATTTGCCGGTGTCGCAAAAAACCGCCTGGCGGGTCCCGCCTCCCGCGCCCCGGTCATCCTGTCTGATGCAGAAGGTTTGGCTGCAGCCAAAGCAGCTAAGGAGGAGTTCGAGTTTCCTGGTGGTACCAATGGTGCCCTGTACGTCGAAGGCTACGATACTCCGATCGCTGTTTCGTCCGGACGTAACAATCGTCCCGTGAATTACCAAGATCCGCCAAATGTGCAGAAGGTCAATCGTGACCACGCGGAGACGCATGCGATAGCCTTGATGTGGCAGAACGGTTGGTCACGGGCGCAGCTTTATATCGATAACGACTACGTTTGCGCGAGCTGTGGGCGCAGCATAGACAGGATGCTGCCGCCAGAAGCAAGGCTTGAAGTCGTATATCGAGACTCGTCAAAGCAGGTTCAAAGGCAACCCTTCGGTGCGGCAGACTGGTAAACGCGCAGATTCCCCCGCCTCAAGCGTAGGCGGGGGATCGGCAGGTCATCTGCAAATGTACTTAGAGCCAGTCGATTCCCGAGATTGCGTTCAAGAAGCTGAGCGCCGCAGGAGTGGTGGCTCCTACCTGGACCTCGCTGTATCCAGATTGGTCGTCCATGGGGGCGCCACCGTCTATTGCAGGTCCTACTTCGGCAACGATCCCCTGGCCCATGAAAAGGCGATGGTCGGAGTCGGGCCAATTCCAAGCGCCGGTAGCTACTTCCGTCATGGGTGCTAGGACGTCATTCATTCTTGCGTTAGCTACAGTGCCGCAGTACTTGGTGAACGGGGCATTGTATGCCGCCTCACCCAAGGCGTTGTGAACAAGGAATTCCGGTAGTGGCTCTGAAAGTTTCTCCCAGTCGCCGTACAAGCGCCCCTCGTAGACACTCATCGGATCGGCAGGGTCAAAACCCCAGATGGCATCGCTTGGGTCAAAAAGGAAAACCATCTTGCCGTTGCGTATGTCGATGTTTATGGGATCCGCGAACCTTTTGATTCCCAGCAGCGGAATCGAATAGGTCGCAGCCAGGTCGTACCATGCACGCAACGGTTCAGGGAGATGGTCGCATTCCAGCGCACGTTCCGTCGGTCGATCGGGTGGCCCATACCAGTCAGCAATGAACTCTGCAATATTTATCCTAGACAGGTCGATCACATGGTCATTATGGCATGAGATGCTGGTGAGGGGGAGGGGCGGGTGAGTAGATCAGTGCTCCTAGTGCTCCAGTCAGAAGTCGTTGCCTAGCTGGTTGTTCTTCGGTAGTGGCAGCGGCGGGCGATCGCTTGGTGTTGCCTGCGCCATAGGGGCCAGTCCAGGAGATGGATGACTGCTCCTAAAGGGTGTTGCAAAAGGCCGTGATCACTCAGGCTGACGCGGTGTATGGGCGGGTGCGGTCATGCGGCGAGGGCGAGGTTGTGCATGCGGGCGACGGCCTGGACGGCGCGGTGGAGGCCGTCACCGCGTTGGCGGCAGTCGCGGAGGATCTTGTAGTTCTTCATGCGGGAGAAGGTGTGCTCGACTCGGGCGCGGACCTTGCGATGCTGGGCGTTGTCCTCTTCCTCGGCTTTCAACAGCGGGCGTCGCGGTCGTTTGCGGTGCGGGACGATCAGGTTGGTGTTGATGTAGGCGCCGTCCCCGAGGACCGTCACACCCTCGCAGTGTGCGGCCAGGCCGGAGTCCCGCCAGGCTTTCGCGTCCGCCGTGTTGCCGGGCACCGGGCGGGGTGGCCACCACCAGGCGCGTCTCGGCGTCCGCGATGACCTGCATGTTCGCCGAGAACCGGTAGTTGCGGGACGAGGCTCCGACCTTGCGGTCGCGGACCGGGACCAGGGTGCCGTCCACGATCCACAGCCGCTCGACTGCGTCCTGGGAGGCGCGGGCCGGCTCGATCGCGAGCAGTGGGCCGAGCCTTTGGATCACCCGGTACACGGTCGCCGGGTTCGTGCGGTAGTACACCGCCACCAGCAGCACCCGCTCGGCCAGCGGCAGCCGCCACGGCCGACCCCAGCCGCACCCCTTGCCACCACGTTCCCGGACCGCTTTCAGTAACCGGCCGAACTGATCGACCCGCAGCCCGGTGAACGTCTCCACCCACACCCGCTCTGCCCTCAACACCCCAGCCATACAACAGAGATGCCCGTTCACAGAAAGTGGTCTGACGCGCTCCCATCCGCAGCTGATGCAGGAGTCGGTCCCACTGATCAGCCCAGACCGCACCACCGCCTACCGAGCAGCCTGCCGACCGACCTGTGCACGGCCGCGAATGGAACGCCGCACCCCTGACCCAGGGCGAGCAGGGCAGCCAGTGCAAGGGCCTGGCTGCCCTGGTAGTCGTCAACACCCTGCTCCGAACCGGGGCACAGACCGCGCCTCCCTGATCAGCGCGCCCAGGGCGCCTGCAGCCACATGCCCCGGCGGCTTGGACGGGTCCGACTCCCCGCAGTCGATCGAGGTCCGCTTGGCACCGCCGCGCCCGCCGAACCTCCGGAGGTCAACTGGGAGCATCCGCGCGCGGTGGAGACGGACCGGCGCTCCCCGCTCGCCGCGCTGGCGAGGCAGGCCGCCCCGGCCCGACCCGCGCCGCTGCTCGTCGGTGCCGCCCCTCCCCCGTACCCGACAGGGAGGGGCGGCATCGCGCTGGGGGGCAACTGCTGCGGCGGAACAGGCCGCGGAGCTTGCCCGGCTCCTCATCTCCGGTTCCGTGTGGTGTGGCTGTCTGGAGGCGGGCGGCTTCGACGGCGGCTTCCTTGCGGACGACATCGGCGGCGTGGCAGTCGCCGCACACCGACAGGCGCCCGGCCTTCTAAAGGGTGTTGCAGAAGGCCATCCTGGACGGCGAGCTGGTCGTGCCCGCCCACGGACGGCTGGACTTCGGGGAGCTTCAGCGGCGAGCGCGGCGCCGGGGTCGCAGTGCCGCCCAGGCCGCCGCCGAGGCCCCCGATATCTGATCGTCTTCGACGTCCTGGAGGCCGACGGCACCGAGCTGCTGGCCCGCCCCTACCGGCACCGCCGCGCCGTCCTGGAGGAGCGGTTCGCCCGCGGCGACCTGCTGTCCAGGTTCGGCGACCGCGTCACCTGGAGCAGCGGCAACGCCGGCCGCTGTTCGTCCGCCTCGCCCACGGCCGGCTCTGGTCAACCCCGGCGGCATCGGCATGCCCTACGGGCGAACCGGAGCACACTGGGCCCTGCTGGGCCCGGGCGTCGAACTCCGCACCACGCACCTCGACCTCCAGGCCGCGATCGCCCAGCTCAGTCACGGCTCGTCCCATCCCGGCACCGAATGGGCCGACTATTCCTGACGCTTGCGCGACCGACGCCGACGCCCTCGCAGCCTTCGCCCCACGGGACGGACCAGACCACAGCCCGTGACGCTGGCCCGAGCAAGAGGAGATCACCGCACCGCGCGCGCTGTGCCACCCGCGCCGGACGGGGTGCGCCTGGAGCGCCAGCCCCTCACCGGCGCGGTCGGTGCGCCTTGCTGTGGGACGACGGCCGGGGCTCCGGTGATTCACTCCTGCCCGCACAGCCTTCGGTAGGGCACATCCGTCAGGTACGCGCGCCACTGCTGCCGGGACAGTGGCCCCCGGCGCGGTGGCACGCCGTTTCGGCCAGGCGGTCGGGGTCGACGGTGTACCGCTAGAGGGGCACGTGGCGGCCCACCGCGACAGGGTGCTGCCGTTTGGGGAGAAGGCCAGGGAGGTGATGTCGTCGCCGGCCGTGGCAAGGCCGGTGCCGAGCGGGCGGCGGGAAGGGACATCCCACATTCTCAGGGTGCCGGATGCCCCCACGGCCACCAGGACCGAGCTGTCTGGGGAGAAGGCCAGCGCTCCGGTCGACTCCTGCGCGGCGGTCGGGCCGTTCAGAGAGCCGCCGGTTGGTGCCTCTGGCGAAGATGGTCAGCTGGTTCATCCAGCACTTCCCGACCTCGGCCCAGTGGTACCTCGGCGAGATCATGAGCGAGGCAGACAAGCAGCTCGGCATCCCTGCCCAGGTGACGGGCGAAACCCTGCGGAGGTCCGCGACCACGAACGGGGAACTCGACGGGCAGGCCGCGCGGGAGTTCTTCTCCCGCCTCGCTCCCGCGCGAGCCGGAGGACTGAGGTCCTTCACCGATGATGAGGGGTGCCAAGCCAATTCCGTGGCTTGGCGCCCCTCGCCGTGGCCGTCATCCAGTCGGTCTTCCCTCAGGAGTCCGCCCACCGGCTGGCTTGGTGGCGCGCCCGCTGGAACCACCAGCAGCGGCGCGGCATTCATCGCCCGGCTCCTCGGACCACACGGCGGGCGGCCGCTGCGGACTCCGATGCCCCTGACCGCCATGGTGAATGACCGCCTGGACTCAGATCCTTCCGTTCCGCATGTCCCAGGCCCTCTCAGTTTGTAACCCTCACCTGGGGGGCGGGCCCCGTCTGGGTCCTGATCTTTCGGCAGGCCGCAGTGCTGGCCCGTTGGCGAGGGCCGGGACTGGGGGTGCTGTACGGCGAGCGGGCGCAAGCGCCGTCTGCGGGCAAGAGCCGGGGCCGGGGAGGCGCTTGTGGTGGCGGCCGTGAGCATCGCGGCCGTCGCCGGGCAGGACACTGATGAGAGCCGGCACCGGCGTGGATCGCATCGTCAGCGCCGCGCCGTAGGGTGCCGGGGCACGGCCACACGGTCGTCGCCGCCACTCGACGGAGAGCAGATCCCGCGTGTTTCATGAGACGCCCATCTTCAGCCGCCTGGTCGCCGAGCGCGGAGATGTACCCGCCCAGGTGCGCGGTGAAGCCGAACGCATACGCCGCGACCTGGCCCGGGTGCTTCCCCAGGCGTCTGCACCCCAGCTGGGTACAGCGCACACCGCCGGCGGACGGGCGGCCCCTTCAGTCGTCCGGTAGGGCAGGGAGCCGGGCGAGGCGGTGCAGGCCGCCGCTCGTCCGCCGGGCGGCGCCGGGTTCAGATACGCCAGGAGCGGAGGGTGTCCGCGATGTCGTAGATCTTGAGCCGAGTCTCGCGGGCCTTTCTGATCAGGTCGGACAGCGCTCCGTACGGCGGGTCGATGCCTTCACCGGACTGGTCGAGGTACTGGGTGGTGACGAAGGCGACGAAGAGGCTGTTGCGGTGGGGGAGCGGTTCGAGCCGCACGATGGTGTGCAGGAGCGCGGCAGCACGCCAGGCGGCGTCGGGGTTGGACTCGGCGAGCGTCGGTGTGCGGGTCTTGTGGCGGGCGACGGCCGCGACAAGGGACGAATAGTCGGTGACCGACACGTCGTCGTGGCCGAGGGCGATGCCCTGAACGTCCAGGAGCCAGGAGACATCGACGTACAGGGGTTCACTCATCTGGCGGCAGTGGCTCCTCGGTCGCGCTCGGAGGGAGGAATCTCCTCCGGGAACGCCGCGTCGAACTCCTCGCGCAGCCGGTCTGCCCAGGACGCAGCGCCCGCCACGAACCGCTTACGGTGCATCTCGCGCACGCCCAGGTCGTGCAGGTACTGCTTGAGGCTCTTGCCCTCAGCGGCGGCAGCAGCACGCACGCCTTCCATCTCTTCCTCGGTGAAGGACACATTCAGTGATGGCATACCCGCATGGTACCTACTTGGTGCCTACCGAGGAAGCAGAGTAGACGCCCACGTCCCTTGGCCCGGTCCAGGACTGGCCGGGGACGGACGCACTGCCCGCCCGCTTCCCTTCCGGCGCACCGGATCGCCGGCCGGGCCGACAAGAAGTGGGCGATCGTCAACGACGCGACACGCATCCACGCCGACCGCCGCCTCTACATGACCGCCCCCCCCCGCATCTTCGCCGCCCCCAGCTGGCCGAGTCCGCCGACACCACCCGCCCCCGCCCCCGCCGCCGACGCCCGGCGGGGCAGGACGTGGACGCGTTCGCCAACTCCATGGACAACGAGGCAGGTATACGGCAAGAAGGTCGTCGAATATCCCCTCGCGCAGGCCGTGGCGGACGGCCGGGCGGCGGACTACCGCATCGTGGTGCCCACCCTCACCGGCACCGACCTGCGCCGCCGCCTGAACCTGCCCGCCCCGGGCAGCGCGACCCCCAACGGCACTGTCGGACAGGACGGAAAGGACGACGGTGCGCTGCGCACCACCGCCCTGCACCTGGCCGTCCTGCGCGCCATGACCGAGCACCGCCTGAAGAAGGTGCTGCTGACCAAGGTCGGAATCGGACTCACCCGCGTACCCGCCGGGCAGTGACGCACCGCGCGTCGCTCGCGCTGCTAACGCTGGAGCGGTGCGTCGTCGACCTGGCCAGCCCGGTACGCACAGGCGACCGGCTGCTCGGCGTGCCCGAGATGGCCGCGCTGGGCGGCATCACGGCCTCCGCACTGCGGGGCTACATCGCCCGAGGCGAGAACGACGTGCCGCTGCCCCAAGCGGAGGTCGGCGGACGGCCCAGTGGTCCCGTCCGGTCGCCGAGGACTGGGTCGAGGCCCGGCCGAATGCCGGGAGGCGCTGCGGGCTGCGGTGCCTTCGCCCGCTGGCGCGGCGTGGGCGTCCCCGGCGCCGCGGTTGCCCGGCCGGTGACGTCGCTGTGGCCCGCCGCCTGCTCGCGGCCCGACGAGATGCTGCCTGCCGCGCCTGGCCAGCGCCCGCGCCGGGTACCGGCGGCAGGACGAGACGGTAACGCCGCCGGCGTTCTACGTTTCCGCCCGCCTGGGACCGGCAGGCCGTCTTCATCACGAAGACATCGGCCTTGGGCGGAAGGAAATCATGATGAAGATCATCGAGGACGGCCTCTACGCCCATGACCAAGCCGCCGGCGGACCGCTCGCCGAGGCAGCCCTGCGGCGCGCGGGCGAGGCCGGGCGGCGGATGGAACGGCTTCAGCAGGACCCGGGCGCACTGACCGACGCCCAGCTGCGCGACGAGGTGCGCCGCGCCCTGCGTCACTTCATGCAGCGCGAACCGCACATCGGCCAGGTGACGAGCCTGGCTGGGCAGATCCGCAGGGGTACCCGCTGCGCCTGGCTGGTGTCCGACCGGCTCGCTCTGGCCTGACCGGACCCGCTCCACCGTCCCGGCCCCTGTGCACCGGGGGCCGGGACCTCTCCCTCATCTGGCCGGTGCGAGGGCTGCCCATGTATGGCCTGGGCCGACGAACAAGAGCCAGGAGCCGGCCCCGGTCTCCCGTACGAGCTGTGCAAACCCTGCGCGGCGGCGGCCTTCGCCGTTCAGTCCACGCCGTTGAGATAGTGGGTGCGGGGACGCTGCCGGGAGACGTCCGGTCGGAGCCGACGCTTGAGAACGTTCCAGCGGTGCCGGGCGCCTTTCCGCGAGACGTGCCATGCGCGGCCGAGGTCCGCGAGGCTGGCGCCTTTCTCGACGGCCCGCGAGGCGTAGATCAGCCGAAGGTCGTCCAGCGCTTTCTGGTGGTCCTCCACAGCCGTCAGCAGAGCGAGCATGGCTTCCTTGTCGCTGTCGCCGCCCCATCGGGTTGATGACTGGCTGAGCGGCAGCATGACGCCGCTCTGGACGCGCTGGGAGGCCACCGACTTCGCCGCGTGCCGCTGGACCAGCGTGTGCAAGAGATGCAGACAGTCCCGGTGATCCGCCATGCGACAAGAGTACTTGTCGCCTTGTCAGGCATGCTTGTGCCGCTGACCTGGGACAACAAGAAACGGTCTTGCTCTTTCCGCAGCGCTGAGCCAAAAATCACCGCGTCTCACCCCTGCCCGAAAACACCGGGAGGGTAAGACAGCACGGGCGAAGGAGACACCTCCTCGCCCTTTTTTCATGCCCGCATCCGGGCGCAGCCGGCGCCGTCCGGCTGCCGCGCCACCCCTTCACGGGCCCCGCTCACCACTGAGCGGGGCCTTTTCCATGCCCGCGTCCGGCCGCGGGCTCTGCACGAAAGGAACATCCATGCCCGACATCTCCCGTGACCCCGTCTACCTCTGGCTCATTGGCGCACGCCCCACCACCGGGGCCGCAGCTCCCACCCCGGCAGACATGCCTGCCCGAAGGCCGGCCGCCGCTTCGGCTGCCGACATCGCCCGCCGTGAGGGCATCGACCTGGGCGACCTCTCCGCCTACCGGCCCCGCGACCGACGCGGCCGCCGGGGAAGGGGACACAAGCCCACCGTGCTCGAAACCGTGACCCGCTTGGCGACGGTGAGCTTGCGCATCCCGCGCCAGGCGGCACTCACGCACGCGCAGCGGTGGGCAGCCTCGGGCATCACCACGCCGGAGGAGGCCCTGGAATGGATCAGGCTGCTGGGCATCGGCGGCCTCGAAACGGCACTGCGCCTGCGCAGGAAGTGCGTCACACCCGCCATGGAGAAGACCCGCCGGGAAACCGGGGAACGGGCCCAGCTCGCGGCCCGGGCCGCAGAAGACCGCGTCTGGGCCGAGATCGCCGGACGGTACCGCCCCGGCGTTGCGGCCCAGCTCCGGCTCAACGGCTGCACCCTAGACATGCTCAATCGCGTCATCAACGGCAAGACCGCCGACCAGATGCTCCGCGAAGGACGCCCCGTCCAGATCGTCATCAACGCCCTGCGCGAAGCCCACGGCTGAACCCCGCGGTGCCGCGCCACCCCGCGCGGCCTTTCCCGCGCGAGGAAGCATGACTGCGCCCGCCGCGAGCCGCCAGGGGACGAGGTCGGCCTGCGGCGGGCACAGAACCCACTCTTTGACTCACAGGGAGGGGGACACCGGTTCGGCGTAGGTGGCGAAGAACCGGTCGTCGGTGAGCTTGTGGTGCGCGAGCTGCTCGCGGACCACCTGTTCGTCCGCCCACCGGTCCGGCGCGGCGGCGAGCGCAGCCGCGTAACTCGCCACAGCCTCCTTCAACTTGGCGAACGAGGCCGGGGTGACGACGCGCATGCCCGGCACCGCGGTGGCCTTGGCATCGGCGACCCGGCTGGGATGCAGCATCACCGCCAGGGCTTCCACCTCCGCATCGTGGTCGTTGAGCCAGCGAACGCTGCCGCCGAGCTGGTCCATGTCCTTCTTCGTGATCGTGGCGGTGGTGCAGCCCGTCTTCAGCTCAGTGACGGCCTGCTGCCCGGCCGAGAGCGCCCACAGGTTGTCCGGGCCGGTGCCGTACAGCTTCTCCGGGCGGCTGCTGGCGAACCCGAGATGCTCGCCCAGGCTCTTCCAGGCCGACTCGGCGTCGTCGGAGCGCTCGTCGTCGCCCCACACCACTTCCTCGAACAGCGCCTGCACGCCGAGCCTAAGGCTGATGCCGCCGCCGCGTTCCGCGAGGAACGCGGCGGCGGCACGGGACTGCACCGCTGCTGCCCTGAGCCGCACGGGGGCGGCGCCGTGCACGGACTGCAGGACGAACGTGTTGTCGGCCATCGCGCCGGCCAGGGCCTGCTGGGCGGCCACGGGGTCGGTCAGGTGCAGGTAGGCAGCCTTCTGCTCCCGCAGCCAGCCCCGCAGCGCCTGCTGGCGGTTGTCACGGCCTTGAAGGAGCATGTGGCCTGGCACTCCCCGGCCCGTTTCCAGGTCGCAGCCAACATCGCCCGCGAACTGCTCACCGGTCCGCAGGCTGAGGCCAACGAGCGGTTGCTGCAGAAGGAGGGCGAGGACTCGGACGATCTGTACCTGGACACCCTCTACGCCGACGGAAACCGTCGGGCCTACCTGCAGCGGGGATTGACGAGCTACGACTGGAGCGGGCGCGGCGGGGGAGCGGTATGGCGCGCCGAGCGCCACGTCGGCCTGGACAACCTCGGGGACTGGCTCACCGGCCGCATCCAGACGGACGCGGACCAGTACGTGGTCCGTCCGCCCGGCTGGGTGTTGTCTCGCCCGCCGGGCTGGCACGCGCTCGTCCCCGATCCCACACACCCCGGCCGACTGCCGCAGCCGTACGCGACATGGACGGATCAGGGCCGCGCCCTAGCCTTTCCCTACCGCGACGGGCAGGCCGTGTGGCCACTGCAGCGCCAGCCCAACCGGCTGGGCTTCGAACCCGTGCCCGGCGTCGAAGCACTCCTCGCCCCCGCGACCGGCCTCAAGCCCGAACAGGCCCTCAGCTACATCGAGGCCCTGCTCGTCGACTGGAACCACCAGTTCGACGCCGACGACGACCCCGACCTCCGCCTTGCCTTGGACGTCCCCGTGGGCCCGGCCTACGACTTCGGCCTCATCAGCGCCGAGGAACGCCAGCGCGCCATGGCCGATGCGCGCGCGGCGACCCTGAACAGCATGGACGAGGTCATAGACCTCCTCACCGGAGTCGATTGCGACGAGGAGGATCTTCAGTACCTACGACAAGTGCGTGGCAACGTCCGTCAGTTCGCGCAAGTGGCCACCCGCCTCGACCCGTCGATCGGTGCACGGTTCCGGGCACACAAGGCGACTTGGCGGTGGCCCGGACTATCGGTGGCCGGCGAGTTCCTCGCCGGAACCTCCACCGACCTGGTGCAGTGGCTGGCTACCGTCGCGCACGCACGCAGCTCCCTGATCACACAGCAGTCCATGCAACAGGCATGGGCCTACGCGTTCGACCGCTACGCCCCCAGAGCCCGCCGCCGCATGTGGTACCCACCGATACAACACTGAAGAACCCTCGCCGTAGAACTGGATGCAGGCCGAGCAGAAAGCGCCCGGATTACTGACATCCCGCGTACCGCACCCGTACGCCCGCCCGAGGGGGAACCTTCGATGTACAACCCGAACCGACCGCTGATCTCGTCCGCTGCCGCCGGCATCAGCGGCATCGTCCTGGCCCTGATCGGCGCCCCGTGGTGGCTGACCGCCCTGGCCTTCACCTGCTTCGCCCTCGGCCTGCTCGTCACCGCCATCCAATCCGTCTTCCCCCAGGAATCCGCCCACCGGCTGGCCTGATGGCGCGCCCGCTGGAACCATCAGCACCGGCGCGGCACCCGCCACCCGGCCCCTTGCACCACACGGCAAGCCCCAGCCCGGGACCCTCATGGCGCGAAAGCTTCGTCATCGATGAGGATCAGCACCGGCCGCTGACCGAGTACTGGCGATCGACCCGCCGCCCGCCTGGACGCAGCCGTATGCCGCTTCTGGTGGGAGGCATGCCGTCCAGGGGGAGAGTGGCGCCCAGGAGCCGGAAGACGGTGATGCCGCAGATCCGAGCGGGCCTGAGCGGGCGGACCGTGCCGCGGGCCCGACCGGCGGCGTACGACACTCCTGCACCGCCGTAAGCCGGACGACCTCAAGGCGTGGTGGGCACCGCCCCGACTCGCCGTCACCGACTCCATGCTCACTCTGCGGACGCCATCCGCCTTCGGGGCACACTGTGCCGACTGCAACTGCTCGCCGGTCCGAGCGGTGTATGTGGTGTACGTGGCGAGCTCGGCGCGCAGGCCCCGGGCCTGCTGCAGCTCCTGCACGCCCCTTCACGCAGTCGCCACGCCCCGTTGGTCCTGGCCTGTGCCCGCGGTCTCGTAGGGTCCGGTCCCGGTGTCAGTGCCTCCTGGCATGGTTGTGATCATGTTCGACGGACTTCATGACATCGACTGGGCGTCGATGGAACACGCTTACGGCTCGGCGGAGGAGGTACCGGCGCTGCTGTGGGCGCTGCGTTCCCCGCAGGCCGAGGAACGCCGGAAGGCCCTGGACCGCTTCTACGGCGCGGTCCACCATCAGGGCGACGTGTACCCGGCCACGGCGGCCAGTCTGCCTTTCCTGTTCGAGCTGGCCGCTGACAGCGCCACGCCCGAGCGGGCCGGCGTCGTCGCGCTGCTGGTCAGCATCGGCCGGGAGTCCCTGGAGCGGGGTTTTGAGGACGACGGTACCGAGATCGAGTACTACCCGCCGATGGGCTGCGTGCAGGCCGTCGCCTTCCTGCGCGAGCGGGGTGAGGAGTTCGCCGAACTCGCCCGTGACAGCGACCCGGAGGTGCGCCTGGCCGCGATTGGCGGGCTCGGGCTCTTCCTCGACGACGCTGATCGGGCCGCCGCGGTGCTGCGTGAGAGGCTGGCAGCCGAGCAAGGTATCGCGGCGCGACTGCAGATCGTTCAGGCGGCGGCCACCCTGGTACTGCGCCTGCCGGCGGCCGCGCACCAGGTGATGGACTGGCTCTGCGGGCTTGCTTCCGATCCGGCCCAGGGCCCGGCGACTCGGCTGGCGGCTTTTGTCCAGCGGGCCCGCTGTGCCCCGGATGAGATCGGCGAGGACGTCGTAGCGGCAGCCGTCGGCCTGCTGCGCGAGAGTGCCCGAGCCGTACCCGTGCGGTCGATCGCGCCGGTCCCGAGCCGTCCGGCGGCACCTGCGGACAACGTTGCGCCCCAGATCGTCGCCGCGTTCGAGGATCTCGACCACTTCACGCGCGTGTACGCACCGACCACGGTCCTGCTGCGTACGTTCCACGAAGCCCTGGGCGCCCGGGTGCGAGAGCGCACAACGGTGCTGGCCGAGCAGTTGATCAGCCCCGATGCCGGCTCGCGCCTGGACGCGGTCCGGATGAGCGGGGAGCTGATGCGCACCTGGCGCGGGGACCACACCCGGCTCCTCCTGCTGGTCGCCGACCAGCTGACCACGGCCGACCAGGAGGTCGCTGCCGAGGCCGGGGCCGTTCTGGAGTCCTGCCATCCGATCGCCGCCCCGGCCCGGGAGGCACTCGCCACGCACATCGACGCCCAGCACGCGGCGCACGGCCCTGATGTGTGGGCCGCACCGCAGGCGCGGCTGCGCAAAAGCCACCAGGCGGCCGTCCGGGCATTGGCGCGCCTGGGCGACGCACGCGCGCTGCCGAGTCTGCTGGCCGCGCTGGACGGCGACGTCGACGCCTGGCGCGCGGTCCAGGTCGCAGGGCATCTGCCGCAGGCGGCAGATGAGTTGGTGCCCCGGCTTTGCGACCACCTGCGCCGGATCGACCTCTCCCAGCAGTGGACCGAGATGAGCGCCAACGCGCTCCTGGCCGCGCTGGCCGCGCTGGGCGACCCGGCTGCGGTTCCTGCGCTGGTGGACACGCTCGGCGCCGCGGTGCGCCATGAGCAGCACGACGTCACGCGATCAGCTCTTGAGGCACTGAAGGCGTTCGGGCCGACGGCGGCCGGCGTACGGGAGACGATCCGGTCGCTGACCACCGCCACCGATGCGCACGTACGGCCTGCCGCCGTCGCCGCGCTGTGGGCCGTCGGCGGTGACCTGGCCGAGGTCATGCCGCTCCTGCTCGGCCTCCTCGACGACCGCATCACCTTCCGGATCAGTGACGCGGCCGACTTGCTCGGCGAGATCGGCCCGCCCGCCTCCGCCGCCCTGCCGCGCCTGCGCCGCCTTCTGACGCACGACTACGAATGGGTCCGGGTGCATTGCGCGGCCGCACTGTGGGAGATCGGCGGCCAGGCCGAGGCACCGGCCGTCCTGGACACCCTGCTCCAGGCCTGGGCGAAGAACCCCGCGACGGCCAACCACGTCGTGGCCTGCCTGGACCGCATGGGCCCGCTTGCGGCACCGGCCCTGCCCCTGCTCCGCGAACAACTGGCCCTGCCCCGACGCGGCGGCAGATTCCAGAGCATCGACCATGACGAGGAACTCCAGCGGATCGGCCGCGCCCTCATCACCCGGCTCGAACCCCCAGCGCCGTCAGCCCCCGCTCCCCGAACAACCTGAGGCTGCGCCATCCTTGCGCCGCCGGCATCGTCGGTGCGCGGGCCGGCGATGTCAGTGCCACGCCGTAGGGTGCCGGGCATGGCCCGTTCCTGGACACGACTGCATGAGCATCTCGGGGCTGCGCCCGGCCCCTTGGACTTCGACATGGTCGCCAAGGCTGCTGCCGACCGGCTGGCGGAGTCCGACGACCTGGACTGGAAGGAACAGCTTCCGCAGCCCCCAAGGGACGGCCGGTGGAACGAGCTGGCCAAGGACGTCGCTGCGATGGCCAACACCCGCGGCGGCCTGATCATCTTCGGCGTGCGGGATGCCACGTGTGAGATGGTCGGTATCGACCCGGACGAGGTGAACATCGAGCAGTACGCCCAGTGGGTCCGCAACCACGTCCAGCCCTACCTGCCGGACCTCACCTTCACGGTCCTCACCTCGACCGACGGCACCACCAGCGTGCTGGTGGCCGACGTCCCCGCCAGCCCCATGGCCCCCCACCTCGTCTACGGCACCGCCGCCCGGGACAAGGACCAGCAGGCCGCCGTCGCCCCCTACCGCGACCGCGACCACACCGCCTGGATGGCCGAGCACCAACTCGAACGCGCCTACCGCGACCGCTTCACCCGAGCTCAGCGCGCCGAGGAGGAAGTACACCATCTGCTCGCCCACGCCCAGGAGACCGTGTCCGCCCAGCTGCCCTGGCCCGCCCCGAGCGCCCGCTACCGCGTACCGCTCCACGCCTGACCCGCGAAGAGACCACCGCCGTCGCCCAGGCCGCCCGGCTCCGGGGCCATGATCCGATGAGGCCCGGCCCTCTGGCCAGCCTGGAGGTCGTCACCGGCAACCCGCGGCCCGGCCTGCGCCGCTGGGTTTTCAGCACTCTCCTGCTGTCCGGTGCCCGCGAGGTCCACGCCGAACTGCACCACGATGGGACCGTGCTGCTGGCCGCCAACGTCTCCTGGAACGCCGCACGCAACCTGGCCACCGACGACATACCCGACGCTGGCATCGCGGTGTCCCAGGACTTCATCGGCGCCTGCTGCCGCGACCTGACCACCACTGCCTGGGAACTGGCCCGCCGACTTAGGATCGATAGCGCGCTGCAGCTGACCACGACCCTCACCGCCGTCACCCCCTCTTCCACGACGCCGCCGCCCGCCCTGGTCCCGGTCGTTACCGGATTCGGCGGCTTTACCGACGCTCCCAACCACGCCCGCCACCCTCGCCGGATCCAGCCTGTCACCGCCGTACTGACCCCGCTCGACGAGGCCGAAGCCCTTGCGGAGACCGCACAGGAGCTGTTCACCGACGTGATGAACCAGTTCGGCCTCGACCCGCAGCTCTGAGGAACGTCTGTCCCACGCCGAGCACGGCGACGTCCCCGCCCCGCACCGCGAGGCGCTCCCAGCCCGGGGCTTTCGCACGCCGCCCCGGCACCAGGATCCGGCAGGCCGGCCGCTGCGCCGTGACCCCGGCGGGACGACTGTCGTTGTTCCGGCTGGTGCCGCCCCTTGCCCGCGCTGTGACGGTGCCCGGCTGAGTGCCGCGTCAGCCCACGACTGACGCGGACAGGTAGGCCCCAGACGCGCCGCGTCACTCACAGCGCCCCGCCCGTGTGGCCACGCCACCCAGCAGGCGCCGGATCGTGGGACCGGCCGTAAGGGACGGCACGGCCATGACCTCCGCCCAACCACGCAAACGACCGCAGCGGCGCAGCGAAATCCCCCACGGTCCGACGCAGGACGCGGGCCTGCAGCAGATCCGCGATACCCTGCCGCCCGCGCCCGAACCCTGCACGGTCGAGCCCGCCCCGCGCCCTGTGGGCGAGGAGGTGCCACCGGAACTCCTGGCGCTAATCACCTACCACTGCCGCCGCATCAACGCCTACCTCGCCCGCGCTCAGCACCTGCAGACCCTGCACGGCGACGACATGAAGCAGTGGCAGCGCCTGGTCCTGTACGCCCTGACCGACGCCTTCGCCCACAACCACCTCCTGATCGGCACCCTCGCCGCCTACCTCCAGCGCCACGACCTCGACGCCGACCTGCTGCGCCGCTATCTGCAGTCCCCGGACCCCGGCCGCTACATCACCCGTGAGGCCGTGGAGCACCTCGACGGCCTTACCGGCGCCGTGCCGGAAGAAGCGGCCGAGCCGGTCTGGATGGCCATCGGCCGGCGCATCGCCCGAGACGGCGGCTAATGCCGCGTGCCGCCAGCGCCTCGGGCCAGCCGGTCTGACCCGGCGCGGACGGTTCGGCTCGGAACCGCCCGCGGGCTGCGTCGTCCGGCGGGGGCCCGCTGGTCATCACAGCAGTGGCCCCCACCGGCTCGAGAAGCCGGGAGCGGCTCAGGAGGCAGTGCGCACCGGCTCGGAGTAGGTGGTGAAGAACCGGTCGCCAGCGAGTTCGTGGTGGGCGAGCTGTTCGCGGACCACCTGTTCGTCCGCCCAGCGGTCCGGGTTGCTGGCGTTGCGGTGCTGAATGCCTCGGAAAGGGGAAGCGCGGCCGGAGGCGAAGCACGCCACTGAAAGCCGGTACTCGCTGCGGCTTCATCCTTCGATCATCCGGTGCCGCCCCTACCAGCGTCGGCGACTCATTCGATGCTCGCCGTGGCACCCACGTCCACGAGTCTCTCTTGGCTTCTTCCGCGGCGGACCTGGGGACACCCTCCTTAATTGGCTTTGGTACGTTTTCGACTAGCTCCCTGGCCTCTTTCGTGCCCAATCCGGTGAGCTCTCGGACGACCTTGACCACCTCGGTCTCATCGCTTCCGGCGCTCCCGAACAGAGTGGCTTCGTTCACCTTCAGTGACAGCGTTTGTCGACCAGTTTGAGCGGCGGTTAGCGATCTCTGGGGCGATGAATGTTCACGAGTTCTGACGGCGCTTCGCGTCAGTGATCTCGGTCTGGAGTCCGTGCGGAGCAGTCGTGTCCGTCGCCGGGCAGGCCCATGACGTTCAGCACGGGTTCCTCGCCTTCGGGGATCTCGAAGGTGAAGTTCGCTCCTGACGGGATCGCCGTGAGCGAGCACTGGTCGCCGAAGGTCAGCGGAGGGTAGGGCTCCCAGGAACAGCCGGCCTTGTCCAAGGCGGAAACGACGTCCGCGTGCTTGAGCCCTGCCGGGAAAATGCCCGTTCCTCCGACAGCCGACGGGGGGAGCTCGACGACGTCACGCCAGGTCTGGACGCAGATGAGGGAGACCTTGCGGCAGCGGCAAACACTCAGTTCAAGGTCTCCGTAGGCTAAGAGCCTCGGCCACTTTCTGTTCCGGCTCATGGTTCCGATGTCCCACGGCTCGCCGAGTGCCGCGGTCACATCGTTCCAGTCGGCTCCGCTGAACACCGGGCCCAGCCGACCTGTCTTCGCCATGCTGGTCAGGACATCGAGTATCTCCACGAGGCGGAGCCTGACAGGTGCCCTGACCAGCAGTCCAGCGGTTTCAGGGGTCAGCCCGCTGCGGGTTGTTCGGTTCGGGCTCGGGTGCTGGCAAGTCGGTAGGAGTCGGTGCCGGTCTCGATGATGGTTCCGTTGAAGGTGAGCCGGTCGACGATGGCCGCGCAGAGGCGGGGGTCGGTGAACGTCTTGGTCCAGCCGCCGAACGACTCGTTGGAGGCGATCGCGACGCTGTTCTTCTCCTCGCGTTCGGTCAGGACCTGGAAGAGGAGTTCGGCGCCGTGGCGGTCGAGTTCCATGTAGCCGAGTTCGTCGATGCAGAACAGATCGACGCGGCCGTAGCGGGTGAGGGTCTTGTTCAGCTGCTTTTCGTCCGCGGCCTCGACCAGCTCATTGACCAGCTTGGTGGCGAGTGTCGGCGTACGCGTGAACGTGCCCAGTCACGTACGGATGAACGTGCTCAGTTCGTGAGGTGCCGGAAGCCAGCGCCGGGCAGTCTGCTGCTTGATCTGTTGAGGCCTTCCCAGCGGCGGCACCGTCTGGCACTACCACGACTGGGAGCCGGCCGAAGAAGACCTCAGGCCCCGCAAGTACGAGTACCGCCTCCCCGACTTCACCACCTGAGCGCACACCTCCGGCCGCAGGAAGCGAGTCGACGGCTGACGCCCGGTCACCTGCCCTGCGGCCGGAGGACCTCAATGGGCAACCGGGCCCCCACGCCCCGCCTGGGCAGCCTCAGCCCGTCCGTGCAAAGCAATAGAAACGTCTGGGCTCCCTGAAGAGGGTTTGCTTAACTGTTTCTGCACGTCCAGACACAACCGATCCAAGGCTCTGTCAGAGGCTCCTGATAGGCTGTCATAGACAGCAAGCAAGAAGGGTATCGAGAAGCTCTCCAAGGGCCCCTGGAAAGGCACCTGACAGGTCGACAGAAGACCCCTGCCTGAGGTACTATAGAAAGAGAACAGGGCGAGTCGTACCCGAAACCAAGCACCAGTTGAACCATAGCCACACCTGTATTTTGCGCCGGAGGCCAGCACCCTCCGGCAAAATTATGCCGAAAAACAACTACTAATTGCAATCAAGGAGTCACTGTGAGTATTAACAGTCAGGGCGCAGCAGACCAGCACGCCAACCAGGAACAGCAGGAGGGACAAGAAGTGCAGCAGAACAACCGCCGGCTCCGTCAAGCAACCGGACAGCTGTTCAAGATAATCGTCCAGGGCATCAATTTTGTTGGTAATCTCCTCAGAGTCATCGAGTTCTTCGGAAGCCTGTGATATCCAGTCCACACTTCGATGAGGCCCGCGAACAACGCGAGGTCATTTTTTTTGCCCCGAACCAGTAGACACCGACGCGCATAGGAAACAGTCAAGCCGTCAAAGAAATACTGAACAATCAAGGAAGGATGTCTCGCACAGGAAAAAAATGACAGAAGTGAAGCACCCCCAGCCGAAGAATGGACCGGGGGTTCGTGTTGCTTCCAGTCTCTATCCCGTTTCCCACTTTGAAGCACCGGGGGCCCGGTTCTGCCAAAGTTACATACTGCATCGATGCAGGGTCACCGGCCCCCGCCGGGCAGGGCATGAGGCGCGGATCCGGATCCCCCGAAAATTCTGGGCGAGGGAAACAGACGCCCGGCCACCCCCTCCCCTCGCTGCCCGGGCCGCAGGCCCGTTGGCCGGCCCGCGCAGCGGGTTGGCCCGGGTGGGCGGAGCGCAGCGCCCCCCACCTTGCGGGGGGCGCAGCCCCCCACAAGCTCCAGGAGCGTAGCGGATGGAGCGTCACCGGCCCGGCGCAGCCGGGCCGGTGAGCTGGCCGCGCAGCGGCCAGCAGCGCTCACGCGGAGCGGGAGCGCAACACCCGCGCGCAGCGCGGGTGTTCGCTTGCCCATCGCGCAGCGATGGGGTACCCGC